>DATBFW010000128.1:0-59853 GCA_036558285.1 Mycobacteriales bacterium
CTCACCGCCGCTCGCCGCGCCCGCTGACCACCGCCGGCGACCAGCGGCGGGCGACCAGCGGCGGGCGTCAGCGGCGAGGGTCAGCGGCGGGCAGCAGCGGCGGGCAGCAGCGGCGGGCGTCAGCCGCGGGGGTCAGCGAGCGGGGGTCAGCGAGCGGGCGGCAGCGGCGGGCGTCGGCGGCGGGCGTCAGCGGGCGGCGAGGACCGGGGTGCCGTGCAGGGTGACGTCGGCGGCCTTGAGGCGTTCGAGCGCGGCGGCGGTGGTCTCGGCGCCGACGCCGGCGGTAAGGTCGAGCCGGACCGTCGTCGCGAACCCCTCGCGGGTCGCGTCCAGCGCCGTGGTGACCACGCAGAAGTCGGTGGTCAGGCCCATCACCTCGACCGCGTCCACGCCGGCGCTGCGCAGCCAGTCGGCCAATGAGATCCCACCCGGCCCGCGTCCCTCGAAGCCCGAGTACGCCGCCGCGTACTCGCCCTTGTCGAAGACCACCTCCAGCAGCGACCGGTCGAGCTCCGGATGCAGCTCGACCCCGCCGGTGCCGACCACGCAGTGCGCCGGCCAGGTGCTCACGTAGTCCGGCCGGTCGGCGAAGTGCGAGCCAGGGTCGATGTGGTGGTCCCTGGTCGCGACCACGTGGTCGTACGAGCTGGACCGCAGGTGCGCGGTGATCGCCGCCGCGACCCCGGCACCACCGCGGACAGCGAGTGAGCCGCCCTCGGTGAAGTCGTTCTGCACGTCCACGACGATGGCCGCGACGGTCATCGAGCTCCTTCCAGCAGCACGGTCGGCAGGGCCGGGTCGCCCTGGGAGAGCTTCAGTCCCTCCCACGGTACGGACCGCAGCGCGGCGACCAGCCGGGCCCTGGCCGCCTCCATCTCGGTCGCGTCGCTCTCGACCCGCTTTCCCTCGCGCATCAGCGGCACCTGCGGCAGCCGGTCGTACGGGCCGAGCTCGGGCCGGCCCTGCGAGACCAGCACCTCCTCGGTCGCCGTCCCGGTCGCCCGGTGCCGGCGCACCACGGTCTTCCGGCCGCCCTGGGTGGCCTTGTGTTCCGACCGCTTCGCCACCGGCCGCCCGTCCACCTCGACCAGCTTGTAGACCATGCCGGCGGTCGGCGCGCCGGAGCCGGTGACCAGCGCGGTCCCCACCCCGTACAGGTCGACCGGCGCGCCGGACAGGCCGGCGATCGAGAACTCGTCGAGGTCGCCGGACAGGACGATCCTGGTGCCGGTGGCGCCGAGCGAGTCGAGCAGCTCCCTGGCCTCCTTGGCCAGCACGGTCAGGTCGCCGGAGTCGATCCGGATCGCGCCCAGCGACGGGCCGGCCACCTCGATCGCGGTGCGGATCCCGCGGGCGATGTCGTACGTGTCGACCAGCAGCGTGGTGCCGGTCCCGAGCGCGTCGATCTGGGCCCGGAACGCGTCCGCCTCCGAGTCGTGCAGCAGCGTGAACGCGTGCGCCGCCGTGCCCGAGGTGGGCACCCCGTACCGGCGGCCGGCCTCGAGGTTGGACGTGGAGGCGAAGCCGGCGATGTACGCGGCGCGGGCGGCGGCCACCGCCGCCTCCTCGTGGGTGCGCCGGGAGCCCATCTCGATGATCGGCCGCCCGGCGGCCGCGGTGACCATCCGGGACCCGGCGGCGGCGATCGCGCAGTCGTGGTTGAGCACCGAGAGGGTCAGCGTCTCCAGCAGCACGGCCTCGCCGAACGCGCCCGTCACCGTCAGCACCGGCGAGTTGGGGAACCACAGCTCGCCCTCGGGGTAGCCGTCGATGTCGCCGGTGAACCGCCACTCGGCCAGCCAGTCGAGCGTGTCCGCGTCCAGCCCCGACGCGGCCAGCACGGCCAGCTCGTCGGGACCGAAGCGGAACGACTCGATCGCGTCGAGCAACCGCGCGGTCCCGGCGACCACCCCGTAGCGCCGGCCGGTCGGCAGCCGGCGGGCGAACGTCTCGAAGACACAGGTACGCGAAGCCGAGTGGTCCCGGAGTGCCGAGGCCAGCATCGTCAGCTCGTACCGGTCGGTGAACAGCGCGGTCGACGGCACGAGCCGAGCGTAGCCGGGCGGCCCGGGACCAGGCGCCGCTCGGTCTGGGTCCAGGGACGCAGGTCGTGCCACCATGGGCGGGTGAGCGGCATGATGGCAACCGGAACGGAAGCCGGGACCGCGACCGACACGCGTCCGGACACCGAGCAGGGCACCGACGTCCGGGCGGCGCTGCCGTGGGTGACGCTCGTCTGGAACGATCCGATCAACCTGATGTCGTACGTGACGCACGTGTTCCAGAAGCTGTTCGGGTACGACCGGGAGAAGGCGACCAAGCTCATGCTCGACGTGCACCGGCGCGGCCGGGCCGTGGTGAGCACCGGCTCGCGGGAACAGATGGAGCACGACGTCGCCCGCCTGCACGCGTACGGCCTGTGGGCCACCCTGCAGCAGCAGTGACGGGGGTCAAGCGCACCCGGCGCGGCGTCGTGGTGTCCTTCGACGAGGTCGAGGCATCGCTGCTGCGGCACCTGGTCGGCGAGGTCCGCGACCTGCTCGCGGACGGCGAGCCGATGCCGCCGCCGGCCGGTGGCGCGGGGACCGTGCCCAGCGACGCCGAGCTGTCCGCGCTCACCGGGCTCGACGCCGACCTCGGCGACGACGACGCCCTGCTGCCGCCGAGTGACCCGGCGCTGGCCCGGCTGCTGCCCGATGCGTATCGGGACGACGACCAGGCGGCCGGGGAGTTCCGCCGGCTGACGGAGAGCTCGCTGCGCCGGGACAAGGTCAGCGCGGCCGACCGGCTGCTCGCCGCGCTGCCGGCCGACGGCGCCGGCGAGGTGCGGCTCGACCCGGAGAGCACCGAGTCCTGGCTGTCCACCATCAACGACGTGCGGCTGGCGCTGGGCACCAGGCTCGAGGTGACCGAGGAGATGGCCGAGCCCGACCCGGAGGACCCGGACGCGCCGGCGTACGTGGTCTACCTGTGGCTGACCGAGCTGCAGGGCGTGCTGATCGAGGTGGCCGACGGCTAGCCGGCCCGTGACGGCGGGCAGCCAGACCGGCGCGGTGCGCCGGACCGACGGCTGGGTGGTCCGGCTGGACCCGCCGGGCGGGCCGCACGCGGGGCCGCGCGTCGCGGTGAAGGACGCGATCGCGGTGGCCGGCCTGCCGACCCGGGTGGGCTCGCTGGCCACCTCGGACACGCCGGCCGCGGCCGACGCCCCGTGCGTGGCGGCGGTACGCCGGGCCGGCGGGCGGATCGTCGGCACCACCGCGCTGACCGAGCTGTGCTGGGACGAGAGCGGCATCAACGAGGCGCTCGGCACGCCGGTGAACCCGCTCGACCCGGCGCTGGTCCCCGGCGGCTCGTCCAGCGGCTCGGCCGTCGTCGTCGCCCGCGGCGAGGCCGATGTCGCGCTCGGCACCGACACCGGCGGCTCGGTCCGCATCCCGGCGGCGTGCTGCAGGGTCGCCGGGCTGAAGACGACGTGGGGCCGGATCCCGCTGGCCGGCGTGCACCCGCTCTCGCCCTCGTACGACACGGTCGGGCCGATCGCCCGGGACGTCGCCGGGCTCGTGCTCGGGATGCGACTGCTGGAGCCGGGGTTCGCGCCCCGGCGGGTGGACCGGCCGGTGGTGGCCCGGATCCGGCCGCCGGCCTCGGCGGTCACCGACGCGGCCGTCGACCGGGCGCTGGAGGCGACCGGCTGGGAGGTGGTCGAGAAGCCGGTGCCGTGGTGGTTCGAGATCCGCTCGTACGGGCGGCTGCTCGGGGCCGAGGGTGCCCGGGTCAACGCCGAGCTGCCCCGGCACCTGCTCCGCCCGGTGACCCGGACGGCGATCGAGCGCGGCGTCGCGGTGCCCCGGGAGCGGCTGATGGAGCTGCGCGCGGGGCTGGCCGAGGTGCAGCTGCGGTTCCTGCGGCTGCTCGACGGCGTGCACGCGCTGGCGCTGCCCACACTGGACCGGCCGACGCCGCGGCTGACCGACCGGGACCTGCGGATGGTGCAGTTGACGTTCCCGCTCAACGCGGCGCGGCTGCCCGCGGTCAGCGTGCCGGTGCCGGGCGGTTCGCTGCAGCTGGTCGGCCGCCCGTACGCCGAGGAGACCCTGCTCGGCTTGCTACTGGACCACTGAGGCGCGGTGCGGGTCCCAGTACTCCAGGCCCGCCTCCTCGAACCGCTGCTCCAGCGCGTCCAGCCCGCGCTCGGTCGCGTACGCCCGCTCCGTGGCGGTGATCGGGATGACCCAGCGGAAGTGCACGGTCCGGCCGGGCAGCGGGAGCCTCCACAGCTCGTCGGCCAGCAGGTAGGGGTTGCTCACCAGCAGGTGCCCGCAGGTCGAGCCGGGCAGCCACGGCTCGCCGACGGAGACGATGTCGCCGACCGAGAGCTCCTGAACGCCGTGGAAGTAGACGACCATCGCCAGCAGCTCGACCGCGCGCAGCGTCTTGAACGGCGTCACCAGCACGAACTCGGAGCCCTGGGCGCTGCCGGCCGACCCCTCGGCCGGCAGCGACGCGCCGCTGGACACGTGCAGCCACAGGCCGCCGCGGCTCTCCGGGTCCACCCGCAGCACCCGGACGTGCGGCGCGGACATCGCGTCGGTGCGCCAGCCCTGCACGACCACCCGCTGACCGAGGAATCCGTGCCGCAGGTGTGCCTCGATCGCACTCTGCGCGTCGACACCCGTCACCGGCCCCACCACCCCTGACACGCTACCGAAGTCGCTCCGGGCGGCGGCGGTAACCTGGGCGGGTGCTGATCCTCGACCGGTCGGTCCGGGACGCGATCGTCGCCCACGCCCGCCGTGACCACCCGGACGAGGCCTGTGGGATCGTCGCCGGCGCCGCGGGATCCGACCGGCCGGAGCGGGTCGTCGAGATGACCAACGCGGCCCGGTCGATGACCCAGTACGAGTTCGAGCCGGCCGAGCAGCTCCGCGTCTACCGGGAGATGGACGACCGGGACGAGGAGCCGGTCGTCGTCTACCACTCGCACACCGCCACCGAGGCGTACCCGTCCCGGACCGACGTGCGGTATGCGAGCCAGCCGGAAGCGCACTACGTGCTCGTCTCGACCCGGGATCCCGAGGAGACCGAGTTCCGCTCGTTCCGGATCGTGGATGACGTGGTGACCGAAGAGGAGATCCGCATCTCCGAGACCGTCGGCGGGGAAGCCTGAGGCGGTTCGCGCGGTTCGAGGCGTTGACAAACCACAGAATCCAGGAGTCTTCAGCATGGCCATCGCAGTACGGATCCCGACGATCTTGCGGAACTACACCGGCGGGGAGAAGCAGGTCGAGGCGAACGGCAGCTCGCTCGCCTCGCTGATCGACGACCTGGACGCCAAGCACCCCGGCCTCAAGGGGCGGCTGGTCACCGACGACGGCTCGCTGCACCGGTTCGTCAACGTCTACGTCAACGACGAGGACGTGCGCTTCACCGGCGCGCTGGACACCGGGCTGTCCGACGGCGACGAGGTCACCATCCTGCCCGCGGTCGCAGGCGGCTGACGATGCGCTACCGGTCGCTGGTCGAGGCGGTCGGCGACACCCCGCTGGTCGGACTGCCGACGCTGTCGCCGTCCGACGACGTGCGGCTGTGGGCGAAGCTGGAGGACCGCAACCCCACCGGCTCGGTCAAGGACCGGGCGGCGATCTGGATGATCCGGGCCGCGGAGAAAGACGGCCGGCTCCGGCCCGGCTCGACCATCCTCGAGCCGACCAGCGGCAACACCGGCATCTCGCTGGCGATGGTCGCGCAGCTGCGCGGCTACGGGCTGATCTGCGTCATGCCGGAGAACACCTCGATCGAACGCCGGCAGCTGCTGGAGATGTACGGCGCGAAGATTATCTTCTCGCCGGCAGCCGGCGGTTCCAACCAGGCCGTGGCAATGGCGAAGGAACTGGCCGAGGAGCGTTCCGACTGGGTGATGCTCTACCAGTACGGCAACCCCGCCAACGCGCTGGCGCACTACGAGACGACCGGCCCGGAGATCCTCCGCGACATGCCGACGATCACGCACTTCGTCGCCGGGCTCGGCACCACCGGGACACTGATGGGCACCGGCCGGTTCCTGCGCGAGCACGTCCCGGGCGTGCAGATCGTCGCCGCCGAGCCGCGCTACGGCGAGCTCGTCTACGGGCTGCGCAACGTCGACGAGGGCTTCGTCCCGGAGCTGTACGACCCGTCGGTGCTGACCAGCCGCTACTCGGTCGGGGCCAAGGACGCGGTCCGGCGGACCCGGCAACTGGTCGAGACCGAGGGCATCTTCGCCGGCATTTCCACCGGCGCGATCCTGCACGCGGCGCTCGGCGTCGCCGAGAAGGCGGCAGGCGCCGGGCAGCAGGCGGACGTCGTGCTGCTGGTCGCCGACGGCGGCTGGAAATACCTGTCCACCGGCGCGTACGGCGGGACGCTGGAAGAGGCAGAAAACGCGCTCGAGGGACAACTCTGGGCGTAGGGACCATGCCCGCGACATCGCTGACGTCACGCCTTCGGATGACCGTCGGAGGCGGACGGGTGACGCGCCGGATCCCGCTCGTGTGCTGCTCCTACCAGTCGTTAATGTGTTGATCCTCATGGCCGACATCACTGACCGCCTGGAGCGGATGAACAAGCGGGACGAGTTGACTCGTCGCGTGCTGGCACAGCGGGCGATGCCTGACCCGGTGGCCGAGCTCGGTGCCGACTTCGTCGAGGTCGTCGAAGCAGTGGTCGGCGTGGTGCGTCGGCAGCCCGGGTCGTCGGTGATGGTGGCGCCCGGCGACGGGCGGGCCGGTTCGGCGGTCGTGCGGATCACCGAGGTCGCCGGCGACGTGGAGATCACCGTCCTGTCCGCGCCTGCCTGAGCCGGGTCGCGGGGTGCGGCTCGCGCGTCGAGCCGCCTGATCGCGCGGATCGGCCGGCGGGGTTCGGCCGGCGGGGTTCGGCCGGCGGGGTCAGCTGCTGGGGTTCAGCCGCAGGGGTTCAGCCGCCGGGGGTGCGGTCGGGGACGGGGTCGGCGCAGGCGACCGAGGGACCGGGGTGGCACGCCGAGCCGGGATCGCGCACGGCCGCCCCGATCGGGTGGCCGGCCGCGTCGAGCACGGTGACGTCCCGGACGGTGACCGAGCCCGCGAGCACCACGCCGAAGAACCGCGCGACCCGGTCGGTCGGCGTCCGCCGCGCCGGGACCTGCCGGACCGTCCCGTCGGCGAGCCGGATCCGCACCGCCGGGCCGGGCGAGACGCCGGCGATCGAGGTGATCGTGGCCCGCCCGCCCCGTACCGGCAGGATCGCCCAGGTGACCGGCGCTCCCGGGGTCCAGCCGTCGAAGCAGACCGTGTCCCGGGCGAACGCGGCGCCGTCGGTGCGCAGGCAGCGAAGGGCCCCGGCCGACACCGAGGTCGACCCGATCGCCCACGGCATCCCGTCGACCACGCCGGAGGCGACCGGGTAGACCCGCGGCTCCGGCCGCGGCGGGGGGACCGGACCCGACGGCGGGGGGATCGGCGGCGCCGACCCCCCCGGGGAGGCCGCCGGCAGCGCGGCCGGCGACGGCAGCAGCAGCATCGGGACCAGCAGCGCGAGCACGACCGCCAGCCCGGTGCCGCCGACCGCGAGCAGCGTCCGCTGCCGCACCCGCCGGCGCCGCACCCGCGCCACGATCTGCGGCACCGGGTCGGACGGGCCGACGTAGTCGGGGATGAGGTCGCGCAGCGCGCCGCGGAACTCGGCATCCGGTTCGCTCACGGCCGCACCTCCTCAGCCGCTGTCCGGTCCGGGTGGCCGGTGGCCCGCAGCCGCGCCAACCCCCGGAACGCGTGCGTCTTCACCGAGCCGGTGCTGATCCCGAGCGTCTCGGCGACCTGCCGCTCGCTCATGTCCTCCGCGTAGCGCAGCACGACGACCGCGCGCTGCAGCATCGACAGGTCGGCCAGCCCGCGGCGCAGCCAGTCGCGCTGGTCGACCGCGTCCGACTCGAGCGGGCCGCGCGGCACCGGTGGCTCGGGCATGTCCCAGTGCGGTTCCTCGCCCTTCCACCGCCGGCGGGACGCGGAGATCGCGCCGTTGACGATCGTCTGCCGTACGTACGCCTCCGGGGCGCCGTCGCGTACCTGCGGCCACTTGGCCCAGAGCTTGGCCAGCGATTCCTGCACCAGGTCCTCGGCCCGGCCGACGTCGAGGGTCAGCGAGTAGGCGAGCCGGACCAGCCGGCCCCAGCGGGACCGGGCGAACTCCGCGAACCCGTCCTCGACCGGCGCCCCGTCCTCGACCGCCGGTGGGCCGGCCTCCGGGGCGCCGTCGGCCGCCGTCCGCGACGCTCCGGGCCGTCCCCGTCGCCGGCCCGGAGCCTCGCGCGATGCGCGGGCCGGCACACGTCGTGGAGGGTCGGCCGCAGTGCGGTCCACGGCAGAACGCTCGCGCACCCACGGCTCCCTCCTCGCATCCGCCCGCGCATCCCGCTTGCGGAAACGCGACCGGGGACGACTCGGGTTGACGCTCAGTTGAACGTAAGCGAACTGGCCTGGTCGTTGGCGGCGGCCCCGACGTTCGCCAGACTGGAGATGATGATGGTCAGTGACCCGCCACCGAAATTGGTGTTACGGAACAGTTGCTGAGCGCAGTTGGAGAAGCTGCGGAAACTGGTGATCCGGTCGTTCCATCCGGCCGGCAGCGAGGCGAACCGGAAATCGACGTCGGAGCTGTTGTCGCACCGGCCGGCGCCGAACAGGCTCAGGCTCGCCCCGCCGAAGTTCGCGTTCGCGTACTCGGTGCCGAGCAGCACGCTCGCCTTCGGCGTCACCGCCGGCAGGGCGGACATCGCGCGGGCGAAGGTCGGGTCGAGCGCGGCGGACCGGGCCGACACCGGGGCGTCGGTCACCCGGCCGCCGGTCCCGTACGAGACCGCGGCCCGGTAGGTGCTGAAGCAGCGGGCCGCGGTCGAGCCCGCGACCAGCGCGCAGTGCGGGGCGGCGGTGGCGGGCGCGGGCGCGGCGGCGGTGGCGGACTCGTCCGCGCCCGCGCTCGCCGGCGCGGGTACGGCGGCGGGGCCGACCGGGACCGCGGCCGCCGGGCCGGCCAGCGCCAGCGCCAGCGGTGCGGCTGCGGCGAGCACGGCCAGCGCGCGGCGGCCGAGTCGGGAACGGGTCCGGGGGGACGGGGGCGGAACTGGCGCCGCGAGTCGCATCGCGGACTCCTCTCGGCCGGCGTGGGGGAGGACCGGCACCCTGAATCCTATATCCGTGCTGTGATCGCCTGAACACAATTAGTCGCAACGACGGCCCCGGAAAGGGCTCGGACGATTCTCATCCGGGGTCCGGGCCACCCTGCGCCGAAAGTCGGATACTGTGCGCCGAGTCGGGGCAGCCCGGCCGAGCAGCACAACCCGGGGGAGAAGCAGGAAAGGACTGATGTCCCTGAGTTCCACCTCGACCGTACCGGGCCGGGGGTCCGCCCGGGTCGCGACGGCGGTTGCCGTGGCCGTCGCCGTCCTGGTGCCGGTGGCGATCCTGTTCGCCCAGGTGTGGTCGAGCACCAGCGACGCGCGGTCGTTCACGGCCGACGAGCGGCGCGGGGTGGCCTACCTCGAGCCGCTGACCCGGCTGCTCAGCGCCACCACCAAGGCGCAGTCGGACGCCGTGCACAACCGGGCGGTCGACACGGCCGGCGTCCGGGCCGCGGTCGCCGCGGTCGACGAGGTCGACGGCCGGCTCGGCCGCCAGCTGCGCACCACCGACCGGTGGATCGACGTGCGCCAGCTCGTGCAGCAGCGGCTCACCGTGCCGAAGTGGACCCCGCCCACGGCCTACACCCAGTACAGCGACGTGAACACGAAGCTGCTGGAACTCACCCGGACCGTCGGAGACAATTCCCGGCTGGTTCTCGACCCTGCGATCGATGCGTACTACGTGATGAATGCCAGCCTGCTGCGAATACCCGAGATCCTCGTCGACTCCGGTCGCTACACGGACCTGTCCGTGCTGTTCCCGAACGGTGGCGGGGAGGCGACCAGAGCGCAGCTCGCGGCCGCCCGCAACCGCATCGCCGCCGACGAGACCGACCTGTCCGACGGCCTGCTCAAGGCGTTCTCGCAGACCGGCAGCAGCACGCTCGGGCCCGGGCTGACCCGGCCGCTGGACGACTTCCGCACTGCCGTGGACGCCGTCGCCCCGTCCGCCTCCCTGCTCGCCCCCGCGCCGGAGCGGTCGGTGCCCGACCTGATCGCCAACCAGGACGCGCTGCAGCAGGCCACGCTCGGCCTGCAGGACGCCTCGCTGCAGCAGCTCGACGACCTGCTGGCCGATCGGGCCGGCGGGCAGACCCGCAGCCAGATCATCGCCGTGTCCGCGGCGGTGATCGGGATCCTCGTCGCTGCCGTGCTGGCTTGGCTGGCCTGGCGGTGGGCGCCGGTGCGGCCCCGGCGGCGGGCGGTCGACCCCGACGACGAACCGGTCGTGCAGCGGTCCACCAACGGCACCCGCGTGCCGGTCCATGCCGAGCGCTCCGGAGGTGCCCGTGCTGCTCGGTAGGTTGCGGGTCCGGCAGAAGCTGGTCCTGCTGGTCGTCCCGCTGCTGCTGCTCGCGGTGGCCGGCGCGATCCCGCTGGTGCTGAGCCGGGTGCAGGCGGCCGAGCGGTCCAGCGACAGCGCCAAGCTGGTCCAGCGGGCGGTGCGGATCACCGAGCTGGTGCAGGAGCTGCAGCAGGAGCGGCTCGCCTCGCTCGGCTACCTGTCCAACGACGTGGCCCGGGACGACGTGGTCGCCCGCTCCACCCGGGTGCTCGAGCTCGCCCGCCAGATCGACGCCGACTACGGCAACGGGGACGACAAGCTGGCCCTGGCGCTGCGCCAGGTGACCCTGCGCTCCGCACTCGACGGGCTGCGCCCGCAGATCCTCGAGCAGCGGACCGCCGGCATCGGCGTCTACACCGGGTTCACCGGCGCGATCGAGGGGCTCGTCGACCAGCTCCGGCTGACCGACGACGCCGACCTGCGCACCAACGCCGGCCGGCAGCAGGTCGCGCTCGACGCGATCATCCGGCACGACGAGGCCACCGCGGCCGAGGGCTCGGCACTGTTCATCGAGCCGCGCCGGGAGATCACCATGCGCGTGGTCGGCCTCGTCGGCGGCGGGCTCGCGCTGGAGGACCGCGAGGAGAGCGTCTTCAAGCAGCTTGCGGACCCGAGCTCGGCCGACCTGTACGAGCGGGTCGAGGCAAGCCGGTCCAGCACCCGACTGAACAACTACCTGGACGGCATCGTCGGCAGCAACGCCTCGCAGATCACCGCGACCATCGCGGGCGACCTCGCCCCGCAGGTGCAGTCGCTGACCTCGCTGAGCCGGCTGGTCGAGACCCGGGTGGCCGCGCAGGCCGTGGCCGAGGCCAACCGGTCCGCCCGCGCCGACCGCTGGCTGGCCGGGATCGTCGGCGGCGTCGCGCTGGCGCTGCTGATCGCCGCCGCGCTGCTGTCGGTGCTGATCACCCGCTCGATCGCGCGGCCGCTGCGGCGGCTGACCGCATCCGCGGACGAGGTCGCCGACGTCGCCCAGCTGGAGCTGGTCCGGGTGGCCGACACCGACGACCCGGAGGCCGCGGTACCACAACTGCGGCCGGTCAGGGTCGGCACGGCCGACGAGCTCGGCGAGCTGGCCCAGGCGTTCAACCGGGTCCAGCAGGTCGCGTCCAACCTGGTGGAGCGGCAGCTGGTCAGCCGGCAGAACGTGGCGACGATGTTCGGCAACGTCGGCCGGCGTACCCAGAACCTGGTCGGCCGGCAGCTGGCGATGATCGACTCGCTGGAACGCAACGAGCAGGATCCGGCGCTGCTGGACCGGCTCTACCGGCTCGACCACGTCTCCACCCGGCTGCGCCGCAACGCGAACAGCCTCGTCGTGCTGTCCGGGGCGACCGAGCAGCAGATCACCAGCGAGCCGCTGTCGGTCGCCGACACGATCCGCTCCGCGCTCGGCGAGATCGAGGGCTTCCAGCGGGTCCGGCTCGGCTCGGTCGACGACGAGCTGCTGGCGCCCACGGTCACCGCTGACGTGATCCTGCTGCTCGCCGAGCTGCTGGAGAACGGCACCTCGTTCTCGCCGCCGCACACCGAGGTCGAGGTCGAGGCGCTGTCGAGCGACGACGGCGGCGTGCTGATCCGGATCGTCGACCACGGGCTCGGCATGACGCCCGAGCAGCTGGAGGCGGAGAACGCCCGGCTGGTCTCCCGGGAGCGGCTCGACCTGGCGCCCACCGACGTGCTCGGTCTGTTCGTGGTCGGCCGGCTGGCCCGGCGGCACGGGATCGACGTGCGGCTGCTGCCGACGCCGGGGACCGGCGTGACGGCGGAGGTGCGGATCCCCGAGGCGCAGGTGGTCCGGTCGGACCGGCCGGCGCCGGCGGCGGCGTCCGCACCGGCCGCCGCGCCGGCGGTGACTCCGGCGGTTCCGGTGATCCCGACCGCGTCGGCGCCCGCCCCGGACGGGCGGGGCTGGTGGGACTCGCCGTCCCCGGCCGCTGACCGGGCCGCCGCCTCGGGCCGTCCTGCGGCGCCGACCGCGTTCCGGTCCGGCCCCGGCCCGGCGGAAGCCCCGGCGACGCCCCTCTCTTCGAACGGCGCCGACTCGCCCGGCAACGGCGTGGTTTCCGCGGCGGCGGCGGCCGAGCTGGCCGCGGCCGCCGAGGCGGCGCGGACCGCCTCTACGGACGAGCCCGAGCCGGCGCCGGACGTGCCGCGACCGCGGGGGGCGGCCGGGATGATCCGCCGGATCCGCGGCGCGCAGCACCCGGACACCGGCGTACGGGACGGGCAGCCGGACGCGTTCCGGCCACCGTCGGCGGCCGACGCCCGCCAGGAGATCGAGGACTTCGAGGCCGGCGTGCGGCGGGCGCTGCGGGAGACCGGTGCCGACGGCGGGAGCGGGTTCGTCGTCGAGGACGGCGTCGCGCCGTGGACGGACCTGGCCGCCGACGACCCGGCGGGGACCGAGCAGACCCGGGCACTGGTCGAGGAGTTCGAGGACGGGGTACGCCAGGCGCTCGCCCGCCTCGACCAGGTCACCGGTCGGACCGGTCAACCGTCCGGGCTCTTCGAGCGCCGCGCCGGAACCGCGTTCCAGCCGCTGGCCAACGGTGCCGCGCCGTCGTCGCACACCAACGGCACCGAGCCGCCGGCCGGACCGTCGTTGCGCGCCGACGGCGCCGAGCCCCCGTTCGCGCCACCGATGCCGGCGGCACCACCGACTGGCGCCGACCCGTCGGCCACCACGCCACGGATCCCGCCGGCACCGGTGGACGCCGCTGACTCGTCAGCCACTCCGCCGCGGGTGCCGCCGGCCGCGGTGGACGCCGCCGAGTCGTCGGTGACCGCGCCGCGGGTGCCGCCGGCCCCGGTGGACGCCGCCGAGTCGTCGGTGAGTGCGCCGCGGGTGCCGCCGGCCCCGGTGGACGACGCCGAGTCGTCGGTCACCGCGCCGCGGGTGCCGCCGGCCCCGGTGGACGCCGCCGACCCGACAACTGGCCCGCCGGCGCCGGACTCGCCCACCGAGGATGCCGAACCACCGGCCGGGCCGGCGCTGCCGCGTAGGACCGGCGACGGCGTCGAGCCGCCGGTCCCGCGGTCGGCCAGTGGCGAGCCGCCGGTGGGGCCACCGCGTCGGCTGGACGCCGGCCGTGGCCGCCGGCAGCCGGACGCCGGCTCAGGTCCGGCGCACCCTGACCCGCGGCCGCTGGAACGGCGCCGTCCGCCCGAGCCGCTCCAGTTCCGCGAGCCCGTCCCGCCGGCCCGTCCGCCCTTCCCGCCGCAGGCGCCTTTGCGCCCGTCGGCCGCGGAGGACGCCACGCCCGGCGCGGACGCGAAGGCCGCGGACGGCGCCCCCACGGGTGCCTCGGCCGCCGCACCGCCGGCGAGCCCTCCGGAGCGCACCGGGACGGGACCTGAGGACGAGAAGACAGCGGACAAGTCCGCGGAATCGGTGGTTGGAGGTTCGTCGGGGACTGACGACGGCAAGGCCGGCGCGGGTACGGGAGAGTCCGTCGCCGAGGGAGAACCCGACCACTCGGGCAGCCGGGGTAATGGTACGGGTCCGAACGGACGGGTAGCTAACGACCCGGACGAGGGCAAAATGGACCCGTCGGAACGCGGCCTGGTCCGCCGCGTCCCCGGCGCGCAGATGCCGGCCGGTGCTCTGGCGGCCAGACCGGGTATGCCGACCCCGGCACCACCGGACACGGCCGAGCAGGACGCGGCAGCGGCCCGGTCGCTGGTGGAGGAGTTCGAGGCAGGCGTACAGCGGGCGTTGCGGGACGCGCCCGGCACGGCCGAGACGGACGAGGACGGTGCCAGGTGAGCCACACCGCGTACGGACTGAGTGCCGAGGCGCAGAACTTCAACTGGCTGCTCGGCAAGTTCGCCGCCGAGACGGCCGGCGTCCTCGAAGCCATCGCCGTGTCCTCCGACGGCCTGTTGATGGCCATGTCCGCCGGCCAGCAGCGCGGTGGGGCGGACCGGCTGGCCGCGATCACCTCCGGCATCACCAGCCTGGCCGGCGGCGCCGCCCGCGCATACCAGCTGGGCAACCTGAACAAGGTCATCGTCGACATGGCCCACGGCTACCTGCTGGTCTCCGCGATCAGCAGCGGCTCGGTGCTCGGGGTCATCGCCGCGAAGACCGCCAACCTCGGCAACATCGCGTACGAGATGACCCTGTTCGCGACCCGCGCCGGCGCGGCGCTGACCCCGCAGCTGATCAACGAGCTGAAGAACTCCCTCGGCGACTGATGGACCCGTGACCACCGACAAGACCCCGCCCGAGCGCACAGCCGGAGCGCTCGTGCGACCGTTCCTGTCCGGCGCGAGCGACGGCGCCGCCAATGCCGCCAATGCCGCCAATGCCGGCAACGCCGGCGGTGCCGACGACCCGGCCGACGTGCCGGTGCCCGACGGCGCCCTGCGTCCGTTCCTGCTCACCGCCGGCCGCGTCGCCGGCCAGGACTCGATCGCGATCGAGACCCAGGTGGTGACCACCGACACCGGCCGGACCGCGGTCGACCAGCTCGGCTTCGAGCGCCGGGACATCGTCTCGCTCTGCGGCAACCCGCTGTCGGTGGCGGAGATCGCCGCGCAGCTGTCGCTGCATCTCGGCGTGGTCCGGGTGCTGGTCGGCGACCTGTCCGCCGACGGCCACCTGTCGGTCTACCTGCCCAACGCCGACGCCTCGACGGACGTCGACACGCTCCTGAGGGTGATCCGTGGTCTCCGCGCAATCGGCTGAGGTCGGCGGGCCCACCCGCCGCCGCCCGCCGCTCCCGGTCAAGCTGGTGATCGCCGGCGGCTTCGGCGTCGGCAAGACGACGACGGTCGGCAGCATCTCCGAGATCAGCCCGCTGACCACCGAGGCGGACATGACCTCGGCCGCGGCCGGCATCGACGACGCCAGCAAGGTGCCGGGCAAGCGCACGACGACCGTGGCGATGGACTTCGGGTGCATCACGATCGACGAGAGCCTCAAGCTCTATCTGTTCGGCACGCCCGGCCAGGACCGGTTCGGCTTCATGTGGGACGACCTGGCGATCGGCGCGATCGGCGCGCTGGTGATCGTCGACAGCCGGCGGCTGGACGACTGCTACCCGGCCGTGGACTACTTCGAGCGGTTGGGATTACCCTTCGTAGTCGCCGTGAACAGATTCGACGGTGCCGTGGCTCACGATCTTCCCTCTATCAGGTGGGCCTTGGCTATCGATGACGCCGTTCCGCTCATAACGTTCGACGCACGTGACAAGCTGTCCGTGCGGGATGCTCTGCTCGTCGTCCTCGACCGGGCTCTGGCCAAGGCGCGGGCAGCGCAGACCGAGCGATGAGCTGATCACTGAAGGTAACGGGGCGCGTTGGGACCGAGGGAACCGACGGGGGAAGGCGTGGCTGACATCAACGACCGGCTGGACCGGCTCCAGCGGCGGGAAGACTTCGACCGGTTCGGTCGGCCGCTTCGGCATGCGCCGACGGAGACGCCGGTCGGGCCGCCGGTGGCGCGACCGGCCGGCGTGGACGACCGGCTCGGCGAGGTGCTCGACGCGGTCGCCTCGGTGGTGCGCCGCCACCCCGGGCTGTCGGTGATGGTCGCGCTCGCGGACGGGCGGTCGGGCCGCCCGGTGATCCGGGTGACCGAGCGGGACGGCGGCGTGGAGACCGGCGTCGTGGTGGTGGGCTCGAGCCCGCCGCGCGTGGTCGAGCCGGCGCCCCCACTCACCGAGCCGCGCCAGCCGGCCGACTTCGGCCCGTACGAGGGGCTGTCGACTCCGGCCGCCGCGCCGACCCGCGGGTCGGTTCCCGGCAGCGACCCGGTCTTCGAACCCGCCCTCCGGGACAGCCCGCGCGACGCCCTGACCTCGCACGACGGCGTGCTCGCCCATGACATCGCACTTGGCCGCGACGATCTCGCCGCCGCGCGCGACCGCCTGCTCGGCCGCGAGGACGTGCTCGGCCGCGACGACGTGCTCGGCCGCGACCGCCTGCTCGGCCGCGCCGACCTGCTCGGCCGCGAGGACGTGCTCGGCCGCGAGGACCTGCTCGGCCGCGACGACGTGCTCGGCCGCGAGGACCTGCTCGGCCGCGACGACGTGCTCGGCCGCGAGGACCTGCTCGGCCGCGACCGCCTGCTCGGCCGTGACGACCTCGTTGACCGTGACGGCTCGCTCGGCCGTGACGGCTCGCTCGACCGCGAGGAGCTGGCCCCTCGCGACGACCCGGCTGCCCGCGAGGGCTCGCTCCGGCACGAAGGCCCGACCGCCCGCGACGGCTCGCTCCGGCGGGAGGGCCCGATCGGCCCCGACGGCGACGGGGGCTTCGGGGACGATCTCCAGCCCGGTCGTGGGCCGGCCCGCAGCGCCGCCGCCAACGGCCGGCACGCGGCCGCCCGCGAGCCGCAGGGCCGTACCGGCTCGTCCTGGCACGACGCGCTCTGGTCGCCCGAGTCGCGGGGCCGGTTCCGGCAGGCCGAGCAGGACCGGCAGCAGGGCCGGCAGCCGGACCGGCAGCCGGCCGGTGAGGAGCGCGGCGGGCCGGCGGGCGCGATCGAGCTGCCGGAGGACACCAGCCAGGTGGTGAGCAGGCTCGCGCAGCTGCTGCGGGACAACCCGACGCTCGCGGCGAGCTGGAGCCGCGAGGCGCACGAGTGACCGATCGGGAGCTGCCCATCGGGATCTTCGACTCCGGGGTCGGCGGCCTGACCGTCGCCCGGGCCGTTCTCGACCAGCTCCCGCACGAACCGCTGCTCTACGTCGGCGACACCGCCCACGGACCATACGGACCGCTTCCGATCGCGGAGATCCGCCGGCACGCGCTCGCCGTGCTCGACGACCTCGTCGGGCAGGGCGTCAAGCTGCTCGTGATCGCCTGCAACACGGCCAGCGCGGCCTGCCTGCGGGACGCCCGCGAGCGGTACGACGTGCCGGTCGTCGAGGTCGTCCTGCCTGCGGTGCGGCGGGCGGTCGCCGCGACCAAGAACGGCCGGGTCGGCGTGATCGGCACGGCCGCAACCGTCGCCAGCGGCGCCTACCAGGACGCGTTCGCGGCGGCGCCGCACATCGAGGTGACCGCGGCCGCCTGCCCTCGGTTCGTCGACTTCGTCGAGCGCGGCCACACCCGCGGCCGGCAGGTGCTCGGCCTCGCCAACGCCTACCTCGCCCCGCTGGCGGCGGCCGACGTGGACACGCTCGTGCTCGGCTGCACGCACTACCCGATGCTCACCGGCGTCATCCAACTGTCCATGGGCGACGGGGTGACGTTGGTCAACAGTGCCGAGGAGACGGCGAAGGACGTCTACCGGGTGCTCACCGCGGGCGACCTGCTGCGCGACGACGACGCGCCGGCGCCGCGGCACCGGTTCGTCGCGACCGGCGACCCGGAGCCGTTCCACCGGCTGGCTCGCCGGTTCCTGGGCCCGGACGTCGGCGCGGTGGACGCGGCTACTGTGCCCGCGTGAAGCTCACGATCGTCGGCTGTTCCGGCAGCGTTCCCGGGCCGGACAGCGCGGCCTCGTCCTACCTGGTCGAGCACGAGGGCTACCGGATGCTGCTCGACCTCGGCAGCGGTGCCTTCGGCGCGCTGCAGCGGCACGTCGACCCGGCCGAGGTGGACGCGGTCGTGCTGTCCCACCTGCACGCGGACCACTGCCTGGACGTCGCGCCGATGGTCGTGCAGCGCCGGCACGGGCTGCCCGCCCGGCCGCCGCGGATCCCGCTGCTCGGGCCGGTCGGCACGCACGACCGGCTGGCGCTGGCGTACGACCCGACCGCGCGGGACGGGCTGCACGACCTGTTCGACATGGCCGCGGTGACGCCGGGGGAACGCGCGCTCGGCCCGTTCCGGCTGCGGTTCGAACGGGTCAACCACCCGGTCCCGACGCACGCGGTGCGGGTCGCCGCCGGCGGCCGCACGCTGGTCTACTCCGGGGACACCGGGCCGAGCGACGCGCTGGTGTCCGTGGCCGAGGGCGCCGACCTGCTGCTGTGCGAGGCGTCGTTCGAGGACGGGTCGGCGAACCTGCCCGACCTGCACCTGACCGGCCGGCAGGCCGGCGAGCACGCGCGCCGGGCCGGTGTCGGCCGGTTGCTGGTCACCCACGTCCCGCCGTGGACCGACGCCGGCCGCACCCTCGACGCCGCCACCGCCGCGTTCGGCGGCCCCACCACCCTGGTCGCCGCCGGCGACACGTACGAGCCCTAACCGGCCAGGAACGACAGCCGGACCTGCCGGGTGGGGTTGTCGCCGTTGGTGTCGACCAGGCAGACCGACTGCCAGGTGCCCAGCTGCAGCCGGCCGCCGACGACCGGCAGCGTCGCGTACGGCGGGACGAACGCGGGCAGCACGTGGTCGCGCCCGTGCCCGGGGCTGCCGTGCCGGTGCCGCCACCGCCCGTCGGCCGGCAGCAGCTCGTCCAGCGCGGCGAGCAGGTCGTCGTCGCTGCCGGCGCCGGTCTCGATCAGCGCCAGCCCGGCGGTCGCGTGCGGCACGAACACGTGCAGCAGCCCGTCGCCCGCGCCGTCGACGAACGACGCGCACTCGCCGGTGATGTCCCGCACCGCCGGCCGCCCACCGGTGCGGATGGTCAACATCTCGGTACGCACCGGCGCAGTCTAGGGTTGCCGGCGTGACGCGACCCGACGGACGGAAGGCCGGCGAGCTGCGGCCGGTGACGATCACCCGGCACTGGCAGAAGCACGCCGAGGGTTCGGCGCTGGTGGAGTTCGGCGACACCAAGGTGCTGTGCGCGGCCAGCGTGACCGAGGGTGTGCCGCGGTGGCGCAAGGGCAGCGGCCTCGGCTGGGTGACGGCCGAGTACGCGATGCTCCCGCGGGCCACCCACACCCGCTCGGACCGGGAGTCGGTGCGCGGCCGGATCGGCGGCCGGACGCACGAGATCAGCCGGCTGATCGGGCGCTCGCTGCGGGTCGCGGTCGACCTGCGCGCGCTGGGCGAGAACACGATCGCGATCGACTGCGACGTGCTGCAGGCCGACGGCGGCACCCGGACCGCGTCGATCACCGGGGCGTACGTGGCGCTCGCCGACGCGATCGGGTGGCTGCGCGCCCGCAACGCACTGGCCCGGCCGGAGCCGCTGGTCACCTCGGTCGCCGCGGTCAGCGTCGGGGTGGTCGAGGGGGAGTCCCGCCTCGACCTGGCCTACGCGGAGGACGTCGCCGCCGACACCGACATGAACGTGGTGTGCACCGGCTCCGGCGAGTTCGTCGAGGTGCAGGGCACCGCCGAGGGCGCCCCGTTCGACCGGGGCACGCTGGACGCGCTGCTCGACCTGGCCGTGGGCGGCTGCGCCCAGCTCGCCGAGATCCAGCAGGCTGCGTTGGCCCAGTGAGACTTGTTCTCGCCACCCGCAACGCGGCCAAGCTGGACGAGCTGCGCCGGATCCTGGCCCCGCTCGTGCCGGTCGAGGTAATCGGTCTCGGCGACGTCCCGGCATACCCGGAGGTGCCCGAGACCGGCGCGACCTTCGAGGAGAACGCCCTGATCAAGGCCAGGGAGGCGGCGACCCGCACCGGGTTGCCGGCGGTCGCGGACGACTCCGGGCTGACCGTCGACGCGCTCAACGGGATGCCCGGCGTGCTGTCGGCCCGCTGGTCCGGCCACGGCTCGACCGACGAGCGCAACCTGCGCCTCGTGCTCGAACAGACCGAGGACGTGCCCGACCCGCGGCGCGGTGCCGCGTTCGTGTGCGCGGCCGTGCTGGTCACGCCGGGCCGCGCCGAGCAGGTCGCGCACGGCACCGTGACCGGCACGCTGCTGCGCGAGCCGCGCGGCAGCAACGGTTTCGGCTACGACCCGATCTTCCGGCCGGCCGGCGACACCCGCACCACCGCCGAGATGTCGCCGGCCGAGAAGGACGCGATCAGCCACCGCGGCAAGGCGTTCCGGGCCCTCGCCCCGCTCGTCGCCGCGACGCTCGGTTAGGGCGTGCCTCCCCACTCACTGGCGGCGCGGACGGCGCCCAGGCGACGACCGGCGGCGTTGCCGGGGGTCGACCGATACAACCCCGGTATCGGCCGACCCCTCCGCCTTGCCGGACGCCGCCGGGACGCCGCCCGCATCCACCGCGAATTGGGAGCCACGCCCTAGCCCGGGTTCTTGGTGAGCAGCCAGCCGTCGGGGGCGGCCAGCTCGTCGGCGGCGGCCGGTCCCCAGGAGCCGCGCGGGTAGGGCTGGACCTGCGGCCGGTGCTTCAGCACCGGGTCGATCGCGTCCCAGGCGTGCGCGATCCCGTCCGGCCGGGTGAACAGCGACCGGTCACCGACGATCACGTCGTGGATGAGCCGCACGTACGCCGGCAGCGGATCGCCGTCGGGCACCTGCTCGAGCGGCAGCCGGGCCGTCCCGCTGGTGAGCACCAGCTCCGGACCCGGCCGCTTCAGCACCACCTTCAAGTCGATCGCGCCCGACCCGGACAGCGACACGGTCAGCACCGTCCCGTCCGGCGGCAGCTGGTCGGCCAGCGGCCCGCTCGGCTCGTCGAAGATCAGGCTGATCTGCTGGGCGCTCGCCTTGAGCTGCTTGCCGGTACGGAGCAGGAACGGCACGCCGTGCCAGCGCGGGGTGTCGATCCACAGCCGGGCGGCGACGAACGTGTCGGTCTGCGAGTCCGGCGCCACGCCCGCGGTGTCCCGGTAGCCGTCGAACTGGCCGAGCACCACCTCGGCCGGGTCGAGCGGCCGGAACCCGGCGATGACGTCCTCCCGGGCCGACTGCAGGTCGCTCGCGGACAGCGAGGGCGGCGACTCCATCGCCACCTCGGCGGCGAGCTGGAACAGGTGGGTGACGATCATGTCCAGCATCGCGCCGGTGGCGTCGTAGAAGGTGGCCCGGTCGGCGATGTCGAGCGTCTCCGGCACGTCGATCTGCACCGCCCGTACGTGCTGGGCGCTCCAGAGCTGGTCGAAGATGCAGTTGCCGAACCGCAGCGCGTGCAGGTCCTGGGTGCCCTCCTTGCCGAGGAAGTGGTCGATCCGGAAGACCTGCTCCTCCTGGAGCACCTCGTGCACGACCCGGTCCAGCTCCCGGAAGCTCTCGGGCGAGGTGCCGAACGGCTTCTCGTACACCACCCGGGAGCCGGCGGCCAGCCCGTGCTCGCCGAGACCCTCGGTGACCTTCCCGAACGCGGTCGGCGGGATCGCCAGGTAGTGCAGGAAGCGAGCGTTCGTGCCCACGTCCCGCTTGCCGTCCTCGATGACGTCGAGCAGGCTGCCTGGGTTCGTCTTCTCGAACCCGCCGCCGGCGAACCGCAGCCGCCGGGAGAACTCGTCCCACGGCCCGTCCTCCGGCTTGGGGCCGAACTCCGTCAGCGCGTCGTGCACCCGTCCCCTGAAGTCCTCGTGCGAGACGTCTCCGCGACCGTTGCCGATGAGCAGCCAGCGTTCCGGCATCAGCCCGTGCTGGGCCAGCTGGAAGAACGCGGGTAGCACCATCCGCTTGGCCAGGTCGCCGGTCGCCCCGAACAGTACGAAGACCACTGCGTCGTCGTCAGCCACGCCACCACTGTGCCCGACGGATGCCGCGCGCGAACCGAAAAGTGCGGGAGGGGGGACTCGAACCCCCACGCCCGAGGGCACCAGAACCTAAATCTGACGCGGCTGCCAGTTACGCCACTCCCGCCTGGACCAAAGCCTACGGGCTGTCCCATTCGCCCGTGCGGCGGCCGGCCGCGACGTACGCTTCCACGCGGGGTTACGCGGGGTGGGGGGAATTGTCGTGTATACGTCCGTGCGCAACGCACCGGAGGTGCCGCCGGGGGACGGCGACCAGGCGGTCGCCGAGCGCCCCGTCGAGCCTGGTGCCGGGGCCGCGACGCGCACGTCCCGCCGCCGGCGGATCACCGGTCAGGTGGGCGGCACCGTCATCGCGATGGGCGCGGTCAGCTTGCCCGCAAGTGGCGGTTCACCGTGCTCGACCTGCGCACCGGCGTGGAGACGCCGCTGCCGGAGACCCGGAGCATCGACGGCCAGCTGGCCTGGCTGGACGACCAGCACGTCATGTACGGCGTGCCGCGCGGGTCGAGCGGCCGCATCGACGTCTGGGTCAGCCCGCTGACCGGCGGGACGCCGCGGCCGCTCGTGCCGGACGCCGACTCGCCGGCGGCGGACCGGCCGTAGCTAGACCGACAGCTTCTTGCGCAGCGCGGCGACGTGGCCGGTGGCCTTGACGTTGTAGAGCGCCTGCTCGATCTTCCCGTCGGCGCCGACGACGAAGGTGGACCGGATCACCCCGACGGCCTTCTTGCCGTACAGCGTCTTCTCGCCGTACGCGCCGTACGCCTCCAGGACCGAGCGAGACGGGTCGGACAGCAGCGGGAACGTCAGCTGCTGAGCGTCCCGGAACTTCGCCAGTTTCTCCGGCTTGTCCGGGGAGATGCCGACGACGTCGATCCCGGCGCCGTCGAGCGTCGCCAGGTTGTCCCGGAAGTCGCAGGCCTCCTTGGTGCAGCCGGGCGTCATGGCGGCCGGGTAGAAGTACACGATCACCCGGCGGCCGCGGTAGTCGGCCAGCGAGACCTGCTTGCCGTCGGCGTCGGGCAGGGCGAAGTCGGGGGCCGGGTCGCCGGGGCTCAGTCGCTCGCTCATGCGCGCGAGGGTAGTCGCGGGCGTGGCGCCGCCTCTTGCGAACCCTCCCCACCGTACGGCTAAGGTAAGGCTCGCCTTCGTTAGGTGTGCCTAAGTTTCCGGCTCGAGGAGTCCCCGTGCGCAGGTCCTTGTCCGTCGTCGCGCTGGCCGCAGCGCTCGGTGTGCTCGCTGCTTGCTCATCCGACGACGGCGGCACCGTCCGCTCCGAGGGCGGCGGCTCGGTGAGCGGGTCGGGCTCCGGTTCCGGCTCCGGATCCGGCTCGGGCTCCGGCCTTTCCGGCTCCGACCTCGGCACCCAGAGCAGCGACGCGACCGTGACCCAGGCCGTCAACGACTACAAAGCCTGGGTGCAGACCCAGGTCGCCGGCCTGCGTACGGACGCGAAGAAGTTCACCGACGCGGTCCGGGCCGGCGACGTCGCCGAGGCGAAGGAGCAGTTCGCGCCCAGCCGGTACAAGTGGGAGATGATCGAGCCGATCGCCGGCCTCGTCCCCGAGATCGACGGAGCGGTCGACGCGCGGGTGGACGACTTCGCCTCTGTGAACGACCCTAAGTGGACAGGATGGCACAAGCTGGAGTATCTCCTCTGGGTGAAGAACACTACGTCCGGTGGCGCCCCGCTGGCGGACAAGTTGGACAAGGACCTCGCGACCCTGCAGACCAAGATGAAGTCCGTCGAGATCACCCCGAAGGCCGTGGCCCTCGGGGCGGGTGAGCTGATCGAGGAGGTCTCGGAGGGCAAGATCAACGGCGAGGAGGACCGCTACTCGCACACGGACCTCTCCGACTTCGACGCCAACCAGCTCGGCGCCAAGCAGGCGTACGGCTACTTCAAGCCGATCATCGAGAAGAAGGACAAGGCGCTGGCCACCTCGCTCGACCAGGGCTTCGCGAACGTCGACGAGTCGCTGGAACCGTACGAGGTGAGCGAGGGCGTCTTCAAGTCGTTCAGCACGCTCACAGCGGCGGACAAGCAGAAGATGCAAAGTCAGCTGGCTGCCCTCTCCGAGAACCTCGCCAAGGTCCCGGCGGCAATCGGAGTGTCCTGAGTAGTGAGCATGCATGACTGACGACAGCACCGGTGCGCCACTGTCCCGGAGGGCCTTCCTCGGGACGGCGGCGCTCGGCACGGTCGTGGTCGGCGGGGCGGCGGCGGGCGGGCTCAAGCTGGCCTCGGCCGGGCGGCAGACCAGCAGCGACGAGGACGACCTGCAGCCGGCCCCGCCGCGCGGGTTCCGCGGAAACCACCAGATCGGCATTCTCGAGCATCCCCGGCCGCACGGCCTGCTCGCCGCGTTCACCTGCGTCGACACCGACCGGGCGGCGCTGCGCGAGACGTTCCGCACGCTGTCCGAGGAGGTCGACGGGCTGCTGTCAGGCCGGGTGCCGGCCGACACCGACCCGGCGCTGCCGCCGCCGGACAACGGCGTGCTGGAGGAGGTGACCGACCCCGGCCTGATGGCGACGGTCTCGGTCGGCGCCTCCCTCTTCGACCACCGGTACGGCCTGGCCGACCGCAAGCCGCGGGAACTGGTCACGATGCCGTTCCTGGCCAACGACCGGCTCGACCCGGCCCGCTCGCACGGCGACGTGCTGATCGCGCTGCAGGGCAAGGAGCCGGACGTCTGCGTGCACGCGCTGCGCCAGGTGATGCGCCGGACCCGGTCCGGGCTGGTGCTCACGTGGATGCAGGACACGTTCACCCGGCCGGACGCGATCCCGAAGGTCGGCCAGACCCAGAGCCGCAACCTGCTCGGCTTCAAGGACGGGACGGCCAACCCGGACGCGTCCGACGAGGCGTTGATGAACACGCTGGTCTGGACCCAGACCGCGGACACGGCGCCGACGGCGGCGGACCGGGAGCCGGCCTGGACCGTCGGCGGGACCTACCAGGTGGTCCGGATCATCCGGATGATGGTCGAGCGCTGGGACCGGGCCGCGCTGGACGAGCAGGAGGAGATCTTCGGCCGGCGCAAGGTCTCCGGCGCGCCGCTGTCCGGCAAGCAGGAGGCCGACATCCCGGAGTACGCCAACGACCCGGACGGCGAGGTCATCCCGCTGACCGCGCACATCCGGCTGGCGAACCCGCGGGACGGGCGGACCAAGGACAAGGTGCTGGTCCGGCGGGGGATGAGCTACTCCCGCGGGGTCGACTCGGCCGGCCTGCTCGACCAGGGCCTTGCCTTCGTCAGCTACCAGCGCCGGCTCTCCCACTTCCTCGAGGCGCAGGAGCGCCTCAAGGGCGAGCCGCTGGAGGAATACCTCCGGCCGGAGGGCGGCGGCTTCTTCTTCGTGCTGCCGGGCGTGGTCGAGATCGGCGACTGGCTGGGACGCTCGCTGACCGAGGCGTGATGATCGCCGATGCCCTAAAGTGCTGCGCGTGACGCGTCCCCGGGACCCCGACCAGATCCAGCGGGAGATCGAGGCCACCCGCACGCAGCTGGCCGGCACGCTGGACGAGCTGGCCGAGCGGGTCAGCCCGAAGCGGCTGGCCGAGCAGGCCAGGGAGCGCGCCGTCGAGTTCCTCCGCACCCCGGCCGGGATGGCCGTCGTGGGCGGGGTGACGCTGCTGGTCGCGCTCGGCATCGCCCGCCGGGCCCGCAACCGCAGGCGCTGACCGGTCAGTCCGGGTCGGACAGCACCGCTGCCGGGTCGGTGTTGCCACCGCAGACCACCGCGGCCACCCGCTCGCCCGGCTCCGGCAGGTAGGCGCCGGTGATGAGGGCGGCCAGCGCCGCCGCCCCGCCGTACTCGGCCAGCACCCGCAGCTCCGACCACAGCCGGCCGCGCGCCCGGGCGATCGCCTCGTCCGGCACCAGCACCGAGCTCATCCCGGTCGCCTGGGCCATCTCCCAGCAGACCGACCCGATCCGGCTCGCACCGAGCGAGTCGGCCGCGATACCGCCGACGTCGACGTCCACCGGGGCACCGGCGGCCAGCGCCGCGTGCAGGGTCGGGCAGCGCTCCGGCTCGACCGCGATCACCCTGGCCCGGTCGGCCAGTGCTGCCGCGATCCCGGCGACCAGCCCGCCGCCTCCGGTCGCGACGAGCACGGTGTCCACCGGACCCACCTGCTCGACCAGCTCCAGCCCGAGCGTGCCGTTGCCGGCGCACACCTCGGGCTGGTCGTACGCGTGCACCAGCGGCAGCCCGGCCCTGGTCGCGTATCCCTCGGCCACCGTGAGCGCCTCGGCGTAGACGGCGCCCTCCTGCACGACCGCCGCACCCAGCGCCCGAAGCCGGGCCACCTTGACCGGCGGCGCCGTCACCGGGACCACGATGTGCGCGGTCAGGCCGAGCTCGCGGGCCGCGTACGCGACGGCCAGGCCGGCGTTGCCGCCGGAGGCTGCCACCACCCGGCCGCCCGGCGGCAGGTCCGCCGCCAGCAGCCGGTTGAGCATGCCGCGGGCCTTGAACGAGCCGGTGTGCTGCAGCAGCTCCAGCTTGAGCGCGACCGGCGTGCCGAACGCGCGGGAGTCCACCACCACCGACGGGGTGCGCCGGACCCGGTCGCCGAGCCGGTCGGCGGCCGCGAGCACGTCGTCCCGCGCCAGCACCGGACGCGCCGGTGCCCGGTCGTCCGGGACGGTCACCGGTCGGCGCCTCGGCCCGGCTCCCGGAACTGGCCGACGTTGCTGCCCGGCTCCCGGTAGGCACCGAGGTCACGGGTCGGTTCGGCGGGCGCCGGTTCGTCCTCCGGCGCCGGCGCCTGACCCGGCCAGTACGGCTCGGCGCCCTCCCGGTAGGAGGCGGCCGGAGTGAAGCCCCCGGTCGGGTACGGATCGGTGCCGGGACGGGCGAAGCTGCCGGTCCCGTACGGGTCCCAGAGCTGGGTCTCCGGACCGGCGTCCTCGTCGGCGTCGTCCGCGGCCGGCGGCTCGGTGCTGCCGGCCGCCTCGACCACCCGCCCGACCAGCAGGCCGAGCACGATCGCGCCGCCGAGCAGCGCCGGCCTGGTCCACGGCTGCGCGTCGACCAGGGCGAGCCAGAGCGCTGCCAGCTGCAGGAAGCCGGCCGCGAGCACGGTGCCGAACACCCCGCCGCGCCGCCCGTACGCGCTGGTGCCGCCGAGGAAGGCGGCCGCGGCGGCGGTGCCGAGCAGGGTGAACCCGTCGTCCGGGACGGCCGTCCTGACCCGCATCGCGATGATCAGCCCGGCCCCGGCGGCCAGCACCATCGAACCGACCAGCGCGGCCGTGGCGGTCAGCCCCGCCCGGCTGCCCCGGCCGGCCGCGGGATCGCCGGACGGGCGGTATTGCCCGAGGGTCAGCCGGGCCCGCGGCAGCAACCCCAGCACGCCGCCGATGACCGACAGCGCGGCCGCCCCGATCGCCAGCGGCCAGGCCCAGTCACGCAGGTTCGGCACGCCGTCGAGGGTCAGCGTGCGGCCGGACGACAGTGACTGCGCCGCCGCCCACAGCCCGAGGGCGGCGCCGAGGCCGACCGCCCAGCCCGGCAGCCGGAAGCCGACCACCACGAACGCGGTCACCAGTCCGAGTGCGACCGCCCCGCCGAGGGTGATCAGCGCGGCGATCCGCAGCTCGTAACCGTGCTCGGCCTGCAGCCACGCGGTCAGCACGCCGGCGACCACCGCGACCGCGCCGACGGCGAGGTTGGGCACCGCGGCACGCAGGCTCAGCGCGAACGCGCTGCCGAGCAGGATGCCGGCCGACACCAGCACCAGCAGGTTGTCCAGGCCCGCGCCGGACAGTGCCCGCGGGTCCTCGTGGCGCACCGCGAACACTGCGGCTACCACCCCGGCGGCGAGCACGATCTCCCACACCACGTGCGGCCACAGGCGGTCCCGCGCCACCGGTCTGCGATGCGCGGCGGGCTCCATGCCGTCGGGCTCCATGGCCGATCACCGTACCGCTAAGTGGTCCTGGAGTTCGGCCAGCATTTCGCGGGTCACCAGGCCACGCAGGGTGATATGGCGGTCGGGTTCGGTGGTGGCCCGCCGCCGTGCGATCCGGGCATCCCGCTCGACCGAGAACGGCTTGCCCCAGCGGCCGACCGCGGCCAGCACCAACCGCTCCGGGCTCACCCCGAGCCGCCGGGCCGCGTTCCGCTCGGCCTCGCCGATCGCGGCCAGCGCCCGGCCGACCTCGACCTGCCCGCGGACGCCGAGCCTGGCCGCCGCGTCGACGAGCGCGTCCGAGGTGGGCACCGCGGGCACCGGCCGGGTGGCCGGCACGTCGAGCGCGTCGTCGGGCAGCGCGCGCAGCTCCTCGCCGCCGTCGGCCAGCAGCGCCCGGACGGCGACCGCGGGCAGCCGGGCGCCGGCGGCCAGCTCGACCTCGTCCGGGTCGGAGCCGGCCAGCTCGGCCAGGCTGACCCGGTACGCGGCGCACAGCAGCAGCAGCTCCTCCACCGCGAGCGGGCGGACCCCGGCCTCGACCTGGGTCAGCGTCCCGACCTGCCAGGTCACCAGTCCGTACGAGCGCAGCAGTTCGGCGGCCTGCTCCTCGGACAAGCCGCGGTCGGCCCGCACCCTGGCCGTGCCGGCCGCCAGCACCGCCCGCAGCGACTTCGCCCGCTTCACCGGCCACCTCCGTGCGTACCCGTTCCCGGGGTGCGGCCCCAAACCGCCCGGCCGGCGGCGCCGATGGCCACACGGTAGACGGTCCCGGTCCCGGTTCGGTTACGGGCCAGCGCGGCGCGGGCCGCGTTCGAGCCGCAGGCGCCGTGCACGCCGCCGCCAGGGTGCGCCGAGGCCGACGCCAGATAGAGCCGGTCGACCGGGGTGTCGGCGCGACCCAGCCCGGGGATCGGCCGGAACACCAGCTGCTGGGACAGGGCGGCGGTGCCGCCGCCGATCGCGCCGTCGTCCAGGTTCGCGTTCTCCGCCTGCAGGCCGGCGGGCGAGCTCACCGCGCGGCCGACGACCTGGCCGCCGAAGCCGGGCGCGTGCCGCTCGATCGTCGCCTGCACCCGGTCGGCGACCTCGGCCGCGCGCTCCGGAGTCCAGGCCAGCCCGCGCGGCACGTGCGTGTACGCCCAGAGCGTCTCGGTGCCGGCGGGCGAGCGGGACGGGTCGGCCGAGGTCATCTGCCCGGCCAGGATGAACGGCCGCTCCGGGATCCGGCCGCTGGCCAGGTCGAGCGCGAACCGGCCGAACGCGTCCAGGTCGAGGTCGAGGTGCACGGTGCCGGCCCGCCGCACCGCCGGGTCGGTCCACGGCACCGGCGCCGACAGCGCCCAGTCGACCTTCACCGTCGCGTCGTCCCAGGCGAAGTTGGCCAGGTCCGCGGCCACCCGGGCGGGCAGCCGGTCGAGCCCGACCAGGTCCCGGTAGAGCGCCGGCGCGGGCACGTCGGCCAGCACGGCCCGGCTCGCCGCGTGCGCCTCGCCGTCGGCGGTACGGACGCCGACCGCGGTGCCGTCCCTGACCTCGACCGCGGTGACCCGGGACCCGCAGCGGATCTCGCCGCCGCGCTCCTCCAGCCGGCGTACCAGCGCGTCGGTGATCGACTGCGCGCCGCCCTCGGCAACCGGGTAGCCGACGTCCTGGGCCAGCATCGACAGCAGCCAGCCGAGGATCGCACCGCCCGCGGTGTCCAGCGTGAGGTCGGCGTGCATCGCGTTGCCGGTGACCAGCAGCCGGGCGCCCTCGCCGCAGAACAGCTCGCCCGAGTAGCGGCGGGTGGACTGGACGGCGAACCGCGCGAACCGCAGCAGCTCGGCCGAGCCGAGCCGGCGGGCCAGCCGGGCGCCGGACCGTACCGGCGGGAACGGCGTCAGCAGCGCGTCGATCACCGCGTCCTTCATCCGGCCCCACGCGGCGAACTCGGTCAGCCAGCGCTCGCCGTCGCCCGCCCCGTACTTCTCCACCGAGGCCGCGGTCTCCGCCGGGTCGCGCGACAGCGTGACCGTCCGGCCGTCGGGCAGCACGTGCACCAGCGGCACGTGGTCGTGCCGCCAGCGCAGCCCGTACCGGCCGAGCTCCAGGGCGGCGATCGTCGGCGACGCCGCGGTCAGCGGGTAGAACGCGCTGCACAGCTCGCTGCGGAAGCCGGGGGCGGCCAGCTCCGCGGTCCGGGTCGCGCCGCCGGGGGTCGCGTTGGCCTCCAGCACGAGCACCGACCAGCCGTCGTCGGCGAGCAGGTTGGCGGCGACGAGGCCGTTGTGCCCGGCCCCGACCACGACCGCGTCCCAGCCCATTGCCGCATGCTCCTCCCGTGAGCGTCGTTCGCCGGTAGCGGGGTACCCCATCAGGCGTGGATGACGCGTACGCCGAGCGACGCCGGCCCACCAGCCGGGTCGTGACGGTCGACCGGGGCGAGACGCTGCCGCTCCCGGTGACCGCGGTCCGCACCGGCTAGCGACCGGCCTGCTCGTCGCTGAGGGTGGCGACGTCGACGTACCGGCCCAGTTCGTCGACGGCGCGGTAGTCGCCGACGGGGTCGCCGTGCCGGGCGAGTCGCAGCACCCGGCGGGTGTAGCCGAGCTTGTCGGTGTAGGTGACGTGTTGCACAGTGATGCCCCCCGGTGCTGTGAGCCGCACGGTGCCCCGTGCCACCCGCAGCGCGGAGTCGAGCAGGGCGACCTGCACGGACCGCGGTGGCCACTCGACCTCGGCCGGCGGGACCGAGCCGACCCGGGCGAGGACCCGTTCGGTCAGCTCCGGCCGGCATGGCGCGATCAGCGACAGCGCGGCCACCGCCCGGCCGCGGGTGGTCACGCCGCGGACCACCGCGCTGGCCAGCGTGCCGGCGCGGGTGTGCAGCCGCACCTCGAGGGTGCGGTCGGCGGACAGCGGGCGGCTGGGCATCGCCGCGAGTCTATCGAACACCTGTTCGGTGTACGCTGCCTGCCGTGTTCCGGCGTCCCGAGCTGCTCGTGGCCGCGTCCGTCCCGGTGTTGCTGCTGGCGGGCGTGCTGTCCTGGCATCGGGACGTGCTGTGCACGCGGTCCGGCTGCGGCACGGTCACCGCGTCGGCCTGGACCGGGTCGCCGGTCTGGGCGGTCGTGCTGGCCGTCGCGCTCGCGCTGGGCGGGGTCTGGGTGCTGCTGCCGCCGACCCGCGGCGAGGTGCCGCTCGGGATCGCCGCGTCGACCGGGGTGGCCGGCGTGGTCTCGGCCGCGATCGTCCTGGTCAGCCTGGACGCGCTGGTGTTCAACCAGGCCGGGTTCTTCGGCTTCGATCTGCCGGTGACCGAGACGTTCCCGGTGCTCGCCGTCCACCCCGGGCCGGGGCTGCTGCTCGGCCTGCTCGGCCTGCTGCTGCAGGCGGCCGGCGGCTGGACCTCCGTCCGCCACCGCACCGCGCTGCTCACCCCACCCCGCCGCCACCCCACTCCTGCCTCCGCCCACCCCTGGCCAACGGCTGCGCCCACCGCCGCTGGATCCCGGCCGCCGGGCACGCTCCCACCCGCCAACCCCCGGCCGTCGGCCACACCCCCGGCGGCCCGACGGTGGCCGGACAGTGCCCCCCCGCCGTCCGCTCAGCCGCCGCAGGCGGGCGCGCCGCCCGCCCGGTCCAGGCACGGGAGCGGGGGGCCGACGGGGGCGGTGGCGTTCGGGCAGGGAGCTCCGCCGCCGCGGCGGCACCGCCGCCGCGCCCACGAGTGATCAACGGAACATCAACGACTTATATAAGACGCTGATACAGTTGACGGGTGATCACCAAGACCCAGCCCGGCCTGGACGAGCTCGCCGGTTGCCTGGAGCGGCTGGTCGGCTGGCTGCGGCGCAGCACCGCGATCCCCGGCTACAGCGTGACGAGCCGGCTCACGCTCACCCGCCTGGAGGGCGACGGCCCGGCCCGCATCTCCGACCTGGCCCGGCTCGAAGGCGTCACCCAGCCGGCCATGACCGGCCTGGTCAACCGGCTCGAGGGTGAGGGTCTGGTGACCCGGTCGGCCGACCCGACCGACGCGAGGGCCGCCCTCGTCACGATCACCGCCAGCGGCCGAGCCTTCGTCGAGGCCCGCCGGGCCGAGCGGGTCCGGGTGCTCTCCGCCCGGGTCGAACGGCTCCCGGACGCCGACCGCGAGGCGATCCTCGCCGCCCTGCCGGCCCTCGACCGGCTCTCGAACCTGCCCGACCCGGCCTGACCGGGCACCGACCCCGGCCCGATCCCGGCCGCCCGCACCTCCCGCGTACGACCTTGGAGAACCCCGTCGCGATGTCCGCACACACCACCTCCGTCAGCCCGTTCCGCCAGCCGCGCGCGGTCTACGCCGTCGCCTTCGCCTGCGTGGTGTCCTTCATGGGCATCGGCCTGGTCGACCCGATCCTGCCGGCGCTGGCCGAGCAGCTGCACGCGTCCCGGGCCCAGGTCTCGCTCCTGTTCACCAGCTACCTGGTGGTGACGGCGGTGGCGATGCTGATCACCGGCTGGGTGTCCAGCCGGATCGGCGCCAAGCGGACGCTCATCCTCGGGCTCACGCTGATCGTGGCGTTCTCGCTGGCGGCCGCCAGCTCGGACACGATCGGCCAGATCGTCGGCTTCCGCGCGGGCTGGGGGCTGGGCAACGCGCTGTTCATCGCGACCTCGCTGGCGGTCATCGTCGCCTCGTCCAGCGGCGGGTTCGCCGGCGCGATCGTGCTCTACGAGACCGCGCTCGGCGTCGGCATCGCCGCCGGCCCGCTCGTCGGCGGCCTGCTCGGCAGCATCTCCTGGCGCGGCCCGTTCTACGGCGTCGCTGTGCTGATGGCGATCGCGCTGACCGCGACGCTGGTGCTGCTGCCGGCGACCCCGCGGCCGGCGCACCGCTCGTCGATCGCGGCGCCGATCCTCGCGCTCAAGCACCGCTCGCTGGCGACGATGGGCCTGACCGGCCTGTTCTACAACTGGGGCTTCTTCACGCTGCTGGCCTTCTCGCCGTTCCTCATGGGGCTGGACGCGATCCAGCTGGGCCTGGTGTTCTGCGCCTGGGGCGTGCTGGTCGCCGTCTTCTCGGTGTTCGGCGCCCCGCGGCTGCAGGCCCGCTTCGGCACCGCCCGCACCCTGTACGTGAACTTCGTGCTGCTGGCGATCGACCTCGCGCTGATCGCCTCGTTCACCACCAACCGGACGGTCGTCATCGTGGCCGTGATCGTCGCCGGCATGTTCCTCGGCATCAACAACACGCTGGTCACCCAGGCGGTGATGATGGTCTCGCCGGTCGAGCGGCCGGTGGCCTCGGCCACGTACGGGTTCGTGCGGTTCATCGGCGGCGGCATCGCGCCGTACGCGGCCGGCAAGCTGGCCGAGCGGTTCACCGATTCGGTGCCGTTCTGGGTCGGCGCCGCCGCGATGCTGGTCGCGCTGGCGATCTTCGCCACCGGTCGCCGCATGATCGACGCCGCGGATGCGCGGATGGCCGCGGACGCGGTCGGGTCGGGCGACGCCGCCGAGGAGCGGGAGCTCGAGGGCGCCGAGGGGCTGGAGTCGTTCGGCGGCGGCGAGACCGTCGAGGAGAGCTGGGAGCCCGCCCGCTCCTGACGGCCCGCTCCCGACCGCCTGGACAACGGCCGGCGGCTCCCGAGGGAAGAGGGAGCCGCCGGCCGTTCGCTCGGGCCGGACTGTGGGGGACGGCCGCGGCCGCTGCTCCGCGGCCGGCCCCGGCTCAGCGGACCAGCCGCAGCGGCTGGTATTCCTCGAACTGGGCCGGCTCCGGGATCGTGACCCGCACCGGCGCCGGGACCGGCTCGTTGAGCAGCGCCCGGCACGCGACGGTGAAGGCGCGCGGTGCGTTCACCGCGACCACCCCGACCAGCCGGCCGTCCTCGACGTAGTCGGCGACCACGCCGGCGCGGGCGGTGTCCCGGCGCCGCGGCCGCAGCTCGGTCACGTGCACGTCGGCCTGGTCCGAGAGCCGGCCGCACACCTCGATGCGCAGCCCGTTCTGGTCGGACCAGAACCGCGGCAGCAGGCTCGCCGGCGGCGCGTAGTCGCCGGCCAGCAGCGTCCGGGCGGCGGCCCGGCCCTGCTCCACCGCCATGATCCACTGGCCGACGCGGCGCGGCGCGTCGGTGCCGTGCCGCCGGTCCGGCCAGCGGGCCACCGACCCCGCGGCGACGACGCCGTCCAGCCCGGCCACCCGCAGCGACGCGTCGCAGAGCACGCCGTCGGAGATGTCGGCCGGGGTGTTCGCCAGCCAGTCGACGTCCGGCCTCTCGCCGGCGGTGACCACGACCAGCTCGGCCGACACGGTCTCGCCGGAGTCGAGCAGCAGCCGCCAGCCGGTGCGCCGCGGCTCGGCGTCGGCCACCTTGCGGCCCAGCCGGAGGTCGAGCCCGGAGGCCAGGTGGGCGGCGGTGATCAGGGCCCCGATCGGCTCGCCGACCGAGCGCGGCATGAGGAAGCTCTGCGAGTTGACCAGCACGGCGGAGCGGGCCATCGCGGTCACCGCGCAGGCGACCTCGCAGCCGGTCAGCCCGCCGCCGACGATCGCGACCCGGGCGGCGCCGCCCAGCGCCGACCGCAGCGCCTTCGCGTCGGCAAGGTCGTGCAGCATGTGCAGGCCGGGGCCGGTCGGCCAGCCGCGCGGCAGGGTCGCCTTGGTGCCGCTGGCGACGACCAGCCCGTCGTACGCGAGGGTCTCGCCGGTGTCCAGCAGCAGCCGGCGCCCGTACGGGTCGGTGTCGACGACGCGGGTGCCGGTCCGCCAGCTCACCTGCGGGTGGCCGCGCAGGTCCAGGACCGTGTCCTTCGGCTTCTGGTGCCCGTTGAGCAGGCCCTTGGAGCAGGCGGTCCGGTCGTACGGTCGGACCGGCTCGGCGCCGATCGCGACCAGCTCGCCGGCGAAGCCGAGCCGGCGCAGCTCGCCGGCCGCGCTCCAGCCGGCCGCGCCGGTGCCGACCACGACGATCCGGTCGTGCGGCCCGAATGCGGGACCGCCGACGGAACGAAGGAAACTCACGACCGGCCTCCCGCGATGCCGCGAAGTCGGGGCAGGTGGTGCCTACCGGTGTCCTGGAGCTGGTCCGGCGCCGGCAGCGCGTCCTCCGGCGGCGGGTCGGCCGCGGCGCGACGGCCGACTGACCGGAGCCCCGGCTGCGGCGCGCGGGCCGGTCCGGCCACCGGCCGCAGTGCCGGTTGCGGGCCGGTGTGCCCGTTCGCCGGCACGGGACCGACCGGCCGCAGTGCCGGTTGCGGGCCGGTGTGGCCGTTCGCCGGCACGGGACCGACCGGCGGGAGCGCCGGTTGCGGGCCGGTGTGCCCGTTCGTCGGCACGGAACCGACCGGCGGCAGCGACCCGGTGTGCGCGCCCACGGCCGGCAGCGGGCTGCCGTGTCCGTTCACCGCCGGCGGGCGGGCGTGCCCGTTCACCCCGACCGGCCGCAGTCCCGGCTGCGGCCCGGTGTGCTGGCCCACCGCCGCCGGCGGGTACGACCGCGGGTCGGCGGCGGGGCCGGTGCCGACCCGGGGGAACGAGCCGCTGTCCGTGACCCGGGGTTGCGCTCCCACGCGCGGGAACGAGCCGGTGTCCGACGCGGGCACGCGGGGTTGCGGTCCGGTGCCCACCGGCGCGAACGAGCCGGAGTCCGTCATCGCCGGGCGGGGGTGGGAGCCGGTGCCCTGGTCGACCGCCGCCGCCATCCGGGCGAGCGAGCCGGCGTGCGGGTCGGCGTGGGTGTCCACCGCCGGCTGGGTGCCGGTGTGCGGCGTCAGCGTGGTGGCGAGCGGCGCCACCGTCGTGGTGTCCGCGCCCGGCTGGGAGACCACGACCGTGGCCGGCAGCCGGCCGAGCTTGATCGCCCGCGCCGGGCAGACGACCGCCGCCCGCATCGCCGCCTCGGCCTGGTCGCTCGGCACCACCGACCGGTACGCCAGCCGCTGGTCGCTGCGCAGCGTGAAGATCGCGGGCGCCTCCTGCTCGCAGAAGCCGAACGACCCGCACTTGCCCGGGTCGACCGCGACGGTGACCTCTTCGGCGCGGTGCCGTGGGGACAGCCGGTCGAAGATCGCCCGCGGCAGCCGCGCGATGTGGGTCACGGTGGAGATCCCGGCGAGGATGACGACCGCCCAGGAGGCGGCGATCGCCGTCCGTACCGGCGCCGGGTACAGCTCGCTGCCGGAGATGAGCAGGTGCGCGGCCACCATCGTGAACGACAGGTAGCCGAGCGAGTGCAGTGCCCGCCAGCGCGCGTATCCGATCCTGCGCTGGACGAGCACCGACAGCGCGGTGGCGATCATCAGCTCCAATGCGGCGACGCCGAGGCCGACGCCGATCGGGTCGGCCCGGTCGATGAACGGCACGACGACGTCGATCGCTCGTACTTTCCCGTACGGCGCCGCCATCTGCACGATGCCGTGCACGATGCCGAGCGTCAGCCCGAGCAGGATCACGTGCATGTGGACGCTGTGCACCGTCTGGTGCCGCAGCCGCGACGTCGCCCAGCCGCTGCGGAGCACGGTGCCCCAGAGCGTGCCGGCCCACAGCGCGGCGTACGAGACGAAACCGATCGTGGCGGCTATGAGGTGCACGCTGTCCTGCGCTGTCCGCAGCATGGAAGCGGGAATCTCCTTACCGGGGTGCAAGCTGAATTAACGCTGATTTCGGGAATTGTTCCGGCGTTACGGCGTACCACCGCGGGCGCCCGCGGTGGTACGCCGCCTGTGCCGCGACGCACCGCGACACAAGTTCAGCGGGCTAGAAGCGCACCCCCCGGTTGATCATGGCGGCCACCATGCTCATCAGGCGGGCCGGCATGACGTTCTCGAAGTCGTCGTGGTCGGTCGAGGCCTTGCGCAGCTGCTCCGGGAAGGAGTCCACCGCGTACGAGTCGCCTGCCGGCACCCGGTAGCTCAGCGTGATCCGCAGCTGCGGGATGGCCTTGAAGCCCGTCGGGCAGGCGCCGGTGGTGGCGTCGGCGAAGGCGACGTGGGTGCGGTGGTTCGCACTGTCGAGGTCGACGCCGTTCCAGCAGCCGGCGAAGTCGTGCACCCGCTGGACGAGCTGCCCGCGCGGGCACAGCACGTACTGCGTGGCGCTGAACCGGTTGGTCGTGCCGGAGCAGGTCCAGTGGGCCCTGGAGTTTGCCGGCCCGTTGGTGATGGTCTTCGCGTCGCCGGTGACGATCCGCAGGAACCGCGGCATCGGAACGACCTTGGCCTGCGCGTTGCCCCGGAACTGGATCGACACGGCGCTCGGCGTGATGATCTTGCCGAGGTTGCCGTCGGCCCCGCCGCCGGGCTGGTCGGCATCGTCGCCCTCGGTGGTGATGTCCCGGATGACCGGCCAGAAGTAGGTGGACTTGTCACCGAACCGGCAGGTGGTCCCGGCCGCGGCCAGCGACGCGTCGGTCGCGTTGCCGTCGGTGGAGGTGTTGCCGACGTAGTCGTGCGTGTGGTGCGCCGCGTTGGTGACGCCCGGCGAGGTGATGAAGTTGTCGGAGTTGCGGTGGGAGCCGTCGGCGTTGCGGCCGCACTGCGACGTGAACGTGCCGCGCGAGGCGTTGCGCCCCGCCCGCGGCGCCGGCGCGGCGGCCGTGGCGTTCTGGATCTGGACGTAGTCCTCGGACGTGGGCTTGACGTGCACCGGTTCGGTGCTGGTCTGCACCGTGGCCTCGGCTGCGGCGGGCTCCTCGGCAGCGGCCGCCAGGCGGATACCGATGCCGCCGGCCCCGCCGATCGCGACCACCGCGAAGACGGCGAGCATCCGCCGTCTTCGGTTGCCTCGCTGTTCCTTGTACGGCACTGGGGGAACTCCTCTCGGTTTTCTGTTCTTGGACGGGGCCGTCTGGGGTCAGGTCCAGGACCGGCGCGCGGCCAGTGCGAGGTTGGCGGCGCCGACCAGGACGACGGCGACGATCACCATCTGGGTGGTGATGGGCCCGTGTTCGGCCGGCGGCGCGAGCACGGCGGCCGGCGTGGGCGACACGAACCCGGTGCTCTCCAGCAGGCTCATGTGCTTCTCCACCACCTGGTTGGCCTCCTGGGCGAAGGCACGGACCATGGTGTTGCGGGTGCTGTCGCGGACCTCGGCGATGATCGCGAACACGACGCCGTGGGCGGAGCGCAGCCTGTTGGCGAACGTCTCGTCGAAGGGGTGACCCTGCTCCGAGGTCATCTCGTCGAGCCAGCCCTGCTGGGACAGGATCGGCCGGTCGGGCATCGTGACTTGCAGCTTGCGAGCCGCGACGGCGACCTCCGCGTTGAGCCGGCGGTGGTCGGTGGCGAGCACCCGGCCCACCGCCTTGACCCGCTGGTCGGTCGAATGGGTCTGGGCCATGTCACCGGCCGGGATCTCCCAGAGTCCGGCCAGCTTGACCCGGACGAGCAGGTCGCGGTCGGCCGGGGTGAGCGGGCCCCAGGAGGTGTCCGTGACCGGACCGTCATCGGCTGCGGCCACCCCCGCGGCCAGCGAACCGGGGACGGCGAGGTGCCCGGCCGGGTGCCCGGTGGCGGCCGCCGGTCTTCCCTGCGCCGGTGTCGACCACCACCCCACGGCGAGCACGGCCAGGACGCCAACGGCCAAGATCGTCACGGGCCGTCGCCACCTGGGCGCACAGCTCGTCTGCTGCCGCGCGCGGGCAGCAGAGAAAGGTCGGTGCATCCGTTGGCCCTCCGGGTGCATTACTCGTCGATGGTTCAGGGGCAGCCGCCGTCGAAAAGCACGGCAGCATTTCTCTCGAGCGCCGGCGCGTCGGCGCTCGTGGGGCAAGTCGGGGTGTATAGCCACCCGGCGCGGTGCGTCGCACCTGGGAAAGCCACCCAGCCCGACGGAAACATGTCCGTCCCCCCTGAGCGGGGAACAACTTGGCAGCACGACGGCGAGGAATCAATACCCCTCACCGAATTCGTAATGGCCAACCCCGGAACGTTACTTAGCCCATCAGGGTGACGGAGGGTGTTCGGTTCTTGGCAGGGTTGCTACGGTGCCCGGTCTTGATCAGTTGGTCCAGGGACCGACGGCGTAGCGGAGGTGGACCATGTCGCCGGCGAAGCGCTGCTCGTCGAGCAGCCGCAGGCGCAGCCGGAGCCCGTCCGGCAGCCACCGCGTGCCGCCGCCGACGACCGCAGGCGCCACGTAGACCCGGCACTCGTCGACCAGGCCGGCCCGCAGCGCGGCGGCGCCGAGCGTGGCCCCGCCGACGCTCAGGTCGGCGTCCGCCGCGTCCTTCATCGCCCGGACCGCCGCCGGGTCGAAGGAACGCTCCAGCCGGGTGCGCGGGGTCGAGACGGTGTCCACCGTGGACGAGTAGACGACCTTGTCCGCGGCCCGCCAGAGCTCGCCGTAGTCGCGGACCTCCGGCGAGTCGCCCGGGTCGGTGCCCGACGTCTGCCAGCCCGCCATCGTCTCGTACAGCCGGCGACCGTAGAGGTAGGTGCCGATCGACCGCTCGGCCGCGTTGACGTGCGCGTGCACGTCGGCGGGCGGGGTCGACCAGTCGAACCGGCCTTCGGCGTCGACGGTGTAGCCGTCCAGCGAAGCGATGACGGTGTACAACAGCGCGGCCACGGGATGAAACCTCCGGTCAGGGACGGCGGTGGGCGACGAGGGGCAGCACCGGCCCACAGCCGGCGTCGTGCAGCAGGGCGGCGCAGGCCGTCACGGTCCAGGTCGAGCGGGCGACGTCGTCGACGAGCAGCACCGGACCGCCCGGGACCTCACCGGTGACCGCCAACCCGGCCAGCAGCGCGCCGACCCGGGCGCCGGAGGCGACCTCGTCCGGCGGCGTCGGGCCGGTCGCCGTCAGGACGTCGAGCAGCGGCAGCCGGCCGACCGCGGCCACGTGCTCGGCCATCCCGCCGACCCGGCGCGGCCGCGACCGGCTCGGCACCGGCAGCACCGCCACCGGCCGGTCGTCCCACTCCCGCGCCCACCGGGACAGCACGTCGACCAGCGCGCCCCGCAGCTCCTCGGACGGCGCCGCGTCCGGCCCGTCGACCTCCGCGATGAGGTCACGCCAGGCCGGGTCGTCGGCGAACGCGACCGCCCGGCCGGGCGCGAGCCCGACGATCCGGCCGCGCCGGCCGCCGCCGGTCGGCCAGAGCTTGCGCGGCTCCAGCACGTGCCGCCGGCCGCGCAGGTGCCGACGGGCGGCCAGCGCCCGGTCGTGGTCCGGTCGGGCGCCCGGCGCCGGCAGCGCGCCGGTGCAGACCGAGCAGCGTCCGCACGGACCGGACGACGGATCGTCCAGCGCCTCGGTGAGCACCTGCATGAGGCAGCGCTCGCCCGCCGCGTAGGCCCGCATGAGGTCGGCCTCCGCCCGGCGCGCGGCGACGACCCGACCGTATTTGTCCGCGTCGTAGTGCCAGGGCCGGCCGGTGCCGACCCAGCCGGAGCCGACCCGGTCGACCGCGCCGTCCACCCGCAGGGTCTTGAGCAGCGCGTCGAGCCGGCCGCGGCGCAGCCCGGTCTCGGTCTCGATCGCCGGCACCGACACCGGCTCGGCGCCCGGCCCGGCCGGCAGCAGCGCGAGCACCCGCCGGGCCGCGTCCGGGTCGGGGATCGTCGCGGTGGCGAACCAGTCCCAGATCCGCGGGTCGCTCTCCGCGGCCGGCAGCAGCACGCCGACCGCCTCGGCCAACGCCCGGCCGGCCCGGCCGACCTGCTGGTAGTAGGCCACCGGCGAGTCGGGCGAGCCGACGTGCACGCAGAAGCCGAGGTCGGGCTTGTCGTAGCCCATCCCGAGCGCGGAGGTGGCCACCACCGCCTTGAGCTCGTTGGCCCGCAGCGCGGCCTCGATCCGGGCCCGCTCCTCCGGCTCGGTCTGCCCGGTGTAGGCCGCCACCTGGTGACCCTGCGCGGCGAGGAACCCGGCCAGCGAGTGGACCTGGTCGACGGTCAGCGCGTAGACGATGCCGGAGCCGGGCAGCGCGGCCAGCGCGTCGGCGACCCAGGCGAACCGCTGCACGCCGTCCAGCCCGGGCACCACCGACAGCCGCAGCGAGGCGCGGGCCAGCGGGCCGCGCAGCACCAGCGTGTCGACTCCGAGCTGGTCGGCGACGTCGGCCGTCACCCTGGCGTTGGCCGTCGCGGTGGTGGCCAGCACCGGACTGCCCGGCGCGGTCGCGGCGAGCAGGTGGGTCAGCCGCTGGTAGTCGGGCCGGAAGTCGAAGCCCCAGTCGGAGATGCAGTGCGCCTCGTCGACCACCAGCAGCCCGGTCTTGGCCAGCAGTGGCAGCGCCGTGTCGGCGAACCTCGGGTTGGCCAGCCGCTCGGGCGAGACCAGCAGGACGTCGAGCTCGTCGGCGCCGAGCGCGTCGAACACCGGCTGCCAGTCGCCCACGTTGGCCGAGTTGACCGTGGCCGCGCGCAACCCGGCCCGCTCGGCCGCGGCGACCTGGTCGCGCATCAGCGCCAGCAGCGGCGAGATGACCAGCGTCGGGCCGCGGCCGGCCTCGCGCAGCGCGGCGGTGGCCGCCCAGTAGACCGCGGACTTGCCCCAGCCGGTCGCCTGGACGAGCAGCACCCGCCGGCCGCCGACCAGCGCGGCGACCGCCTCCACCTGGTCCGGCCGCGGTGTTGCGGCCGGACCGGCGGTCGCCGCCAGCACGGCGGCCAGGTGCCGCTCTGCCGCCCCGTTCCTGTCCACGACGGCCACTCTGCCAGCCGCTGCCGACAGAACCGGGCGGCCCGGACGGACCCGTCCGAACCCCGTACCGGATGCGGGGATCCGAGGCAGCGGGTCAGAGATCGGCGACGTCGATGAGGACCTTGCCGGTGATGCCCTGCTCCACCGCGGCATGCGCCTTGGCGGCGTCCGCCAGCGGGAAGTGGTGCACCGGCAGGCCGGCCGCGGTCCCGATCCGCACCGCGCCGTCCGCCACCGCCGCGTTGATGTCCTCGATCGCGGCGCCCTTGGCGTCGTTCGGCTCGGTGTAGACGAGCACGAACTGCCAGCGCGCGTTCGGGCCCATCATCGGGCGGATCGGGATCGTCACGCTCGCGCCGCCGTCGTCGGCGTAGATCGCGACCGCGCCGTGCATGCCGATGACCTGCGCGTCGACCTCGGCGTTGCGGGCGACCGAGACCTCGACGATGGTGTCCACCCCGTGCGGCACGATCTTGCGCACCTCGACCGGGACGTCCTGGGTCCGGTAGTTGATGATGTCGTCCGCCCCGGCCGCGGCCGCGAGCTGGGCCTTCTCCGGGCTGCTCACAGTCGTGACGACCCGCGCGTCGGCCCACTTGGCCAGCTGGATGGCCGCGTTGCCGACCGCGCCGGCGCCGCCCTGGACCAGCACGGTCTTGCCGGTCAGCGCGCCCTGGTCGAGCCGGTCGGGCATCGACTCGCCGAGGGTGAGGCAGCGGTGCGCGGTCAGGAACGGCACGCCGAGGCACGCGCCCAGCTCCAGCGACGCGTTCGCCGGCAGCAGCACCGCCCGGCGCTGCGGCACCACCGTGTACTCGGCGGCCGTCCCCCACGGCCGCTGGTACGCCGACTCCCACAGCCACACCCGCTCGTTCAGGACGGCCGGGTCGACGCCGTTGCCGACCGCGTCCACCACCCCGGAACCGTCCTGGTCGGGTACCTGGAACCCGGCCGGGACCGGGTTGTTGCGCCGGGACTTCCAGTCGGTCGGGTTCACCCCGGACGCGGCCACCCGGACCCTGACCTCGCCCGGCCCTGGCTCGGGCACCTCCCGGTCGGTCAGCTCGAGGACGTCCGGGTCACCGTTGCGCGTGTAGACGACAGCCTGCATGGCCTGGTGCCTACCCCGTCGTACCCGCCCAGCACAACGGCCGACGAGGATCGTCACATGGACACGTACGTGGTGACCGGAGGTGGGCGGGGGATCGGCCGGGCGATCGCCGAGCGGTTGGCGGCCGGCGGGACGGTGGTCGCGGTGGAGCTCGACCCGGCCGCGCTCGACTGGGTGGACGGGTTCCGGGTCCGCGGCGTGGCCGGCGACGCCGGCGACGAGGCGGTGCTGGCCGAGGCGGCTGACCTGGCCGAGTCGGCCGGCCGGCTGGTCGGCTGGGTCAACAACGCGGCGTTCTTCCGGGACGTGCCGATCCCGGCCACGCCGGCGCCCGAGGTGCTGGCGACCATCGAGGGCAGCCTGCGCCCGGCGCTGGCCGGCTGTCTGGTCGCGGTCCGGCGGTTCCTCGCCGCGGGCACTGCCGGGGCGATCGTCAACCTGTCCTCGCACCAGGCGGTACGGCCGGTGCCGGGCTCGCTGGCGTACGCGACCGCGAAGGCGGCGATCGAGGGGCTGACCCGGTCGCTCGCGGTCGAGCACGGCGCGGCGGGGATCCGGGTCAACGCGGTTGCCCCGGGCACCGTCGCCACCGGCCGCTACATCGAGCTGCTGCGGACGTCCGGCACCGAGACCGTGGCCAGGCTGGAGCGGGAGATGGCCGAGCTGCACCCGCTCGGCCGGGTCGCCCGGCCGGACGAGATGGCCGCGGCGGTGGCGTTCCTGCTCTCCGACGCGGCAAGCTTCCTGACCGGCGCGACACTGCCGATGGACGGCGGCCGGACGATCCTGGGCCGCGAGCCGCAGCCGTAGGCGGGCTCAGACCATGAACTGGTCGTGCTGCCGGTAGAACTCGGTCATCTCCTCCTGGGACGGCTGCCGGCCGGAGGCGGCCAGCTCGGCCAGGCCCTCGAAGTACGCCTCCCGCGGCGCGCCCGGGGTGAACAGCAGCAGCATCGAGGCCGGCTCGCCGGACTCGTTGCGGAACGCATGGATGCCGCCGGGCGGGACGAAGTGGTAGTCGCCGGCGGCGGCGTCGGTCCACTCCGTCCCGTCGTAGAGCCGTACGGTGCCGGACAGCACGTAGAACGACTCGGTGATCGAGCGGTGGAAGTGCGGCGCCGGGCCGGTCGGCGGCCCGGTCATCTCCCAGCGGTAGAGCCCGAAGTCGCCACCGGTGCTGGCGCCGGTCGCCAGGTAGTGCACGTTCGTCGCCGGCAGGATCAGCTCCGGCTGCGCATCGGCCGGCCGGGCGGTCGCGCTGGTCTCACCGGTGTCGCCGAGGTAGCGCGGATCTGGGTACGACATGGGCCCGACCCTAGGACCCGATCGGCTCCGCGCGCACCATGTATCCACTGTGGACGGTCGCGCGGGCACTACCTGCCAGGTAATCGCGCAGCACCGTCCTGGCGGTCAGAGTGGTCGCCATCGACACGAGCGAAGGGAGATCGCGATGAGCGACCTGACGGCCACTGTGGACACCTACCTGGCGGCCTGGAACGAGACCGACCCCGAGCTGCGCGCCGGGCTGGTCGAGCAGGTCTGGTCGGCCGACGGCACGCTGACCGACCCGCCGCTGGCCGCGTCCGGGCACGCCGGGATCAGCGAGATGCACGCTGCACTGCAGGGCCAGTTCCCGGGGCACCGGTTCCGCCGGGCCAGCGCCGTCGACGCCCACCACGACCGGTTCCGGGTCGGCTGGGAACTGGTCGGTCCGGACGGCGCGGTCGCGCTGGCCGGTACGGACGTGGGCGAGCTCGCCGGGGACGGCCGGCTGCGCAGCATCACCGGCTTCTTCGGCGACCTGCCGGCCGCCTGAGCCGGGCCGATGACCGCGTTCGCGCCCGGCCGGGCCGTCTCGGACCCGGCCGGGCGGGATACCGTGCGCTGGGTGGGCGGGCGGACTGCGGAACGGCCAGCGTTCGGCGTGCTGCTGCGGGAGTGGCGGCAGCGGCGCCACGTCAGCCAGCTCGACCTGGCGATCTCGGCGGACGTGTCGGCCCGGCACGTCAGCTTCCTGGAGACCGGCCGGTCGCGGCCGAGCCGGGAGATGGTGCTGCGGCTGGCCGAGCGGCTCGACGTGCCGCTGCGGGACCGCAACCCGCTGCTGCTGGCGGCCGGCTTCGCCCCGTCCTACCCGCGCCGCGCGCTGGACGACCCGGCGATGACCCCGGTCCGAGCGGCGGTCGACGCGATCCTGGCCGGGTACGAGCCCTACCCGGCGCTCGTCGTCGACCGCGGCTGGAATCTGGTGGCCGCCAACGCCGGCGTCGCCCCGCTCACAGCGGCGGCGGCCGCGTCGCTGCGGGAGCCGCCGGTGAACGTGCTGCGGCTGTCGCTGCACCCGGACGGGCTGGCCCCGCACATCGTCAACCTCGCCCAGTGGCGCGGGCACGTGCTCGGCCGGCTGGGCCGGGAGGCCGCGGCGGCCGGCGACGAGGGGCTGGCCGAGCTGCTGCGGGAGCTGACCGACTATCCCGGCGGGATCGAGCCGGCCGGTCCCGACCACGCGGTCGCGGTGCCGCTGCGGATCCGGGTCGACGGCCGGGAGCTGGCCTTCCTCAGCACGGTCACCACGTTCGGCACCGCGCTGGACATCACCGCCGCCGAGCTCAGCATCGAGGCGTTCCTGCCGGCCGACCCGGACACCGCCGCGGCGCTGCGCGGCTAGCGCCAGCCAGCACCGGTGAGCGCCGGTGAGCACCGGTGAGCACCGGCTGGCCACGGCTCAGTCGATCGGCAGCCGGCCGGACAGCCCGTGCAGCGACCGGTACGTCGGCACCAGCGCGTCGTACAGGTCGGCGAAGACCGGCCGGAGCGCCGCGTACACGGCCGCGGCGGTCGGGTCAGGGTGGACGGTGCTCTCGATCCGGACCAGGTCGGCGGCCACGTCGAGCGAGTCGACCAGGCCGAGCGCGTACATGCCGAGCAGCGCCGCGCCGAACCCCGACCCCTCGTGCCCGGCCGGGAACCGCACGTCCAGCCCGAGCGCGTCGGCGAGGATCTGCCGCCACAGCGGGCTGCGGGCGAACCCGCCGGTCGCCCGCACCTCGCGCACGTCGTTGCCGGCGGCCCGCATCGAGTCGAGCACCAGCGCGAGCTGCAGGCAGACCCCCTCGATCGCCGCCCGGACCAGGTGCTCGCGCCGGTGCTCCCGGGTCAGCCCGACGTACGCGCCGAGCGGCAGGCCGCTCCAGTGCGGTGCCCGCTCGCCCAGCAGGTACGGCAGCATGATCAGCCCGCCGGAACCGGGCGGCACCCGGCCGGCCAGGTCGAGCAGCGCCTCGGCCGGATGGTCGCCGAGGTCGGGGGCGAGCGCGTGCCCGGCCCACTGGAGCACGATGCCGCCGTTGTTGATCGCGCCGCCGACCACCCAGCGCTGCTCGGTCAGTGCGTAGCAGAAGACGCCGCCGTTCGGGTCCACCGCCGGCTGCTCGACGGTGACCCGCAGCGCGCCGCTGGTGCCGATCGAGCAGGCGGCGACGCCGGGATGCACGGCGCCGAGGCCGAGGTTGGCCAGCGGCCCGTCGCCGCCGCCGGCGACGACCGGGGTGCCGGAGGGGAGCCCGAGCCGGTCGGCGACCGCGGCCGGAAGGCCGGGCAGCACGGTCGTGGTCGGCACCAGCCGGGGCAACCGTTCCGGCCCGATGCCGGCCAGCCGCAGTGCCTCCCGGTCCCAGGACAGCGTGCCGAGGTCGAGCAGGCCGGTGCCGGACGCGACCGACTGGTCGGTGACCAGCGCACCGCACAGCCGGAACACCACGTAGTCCTTGATGCCGGCCCAGCAGGCGACCCGGGCGAACAGCTCCGGCCGCTCCTCGCGGAACCAGATCAGCTTGGGCAGCGGCGCCATCGGATGCACCGGCGTGCCGGTGCGCCGGTGCAGCGCGAGGCCGCCGTCCGGGGCCGCGCGCAGCCGGTCGGCCTGCGCGGCGGCCCGCGAGTCGGCCCAGGACAGCGACGGGGTGAGCGGGTCGCCGGCGGCGTCCAGCCCGATCAGCGTGTGCATCGCCGAGCTGAACGACAGCGCGGCCACCGGACCGTCCACTTCGGACACCACTGCGCGGACCGAGCCCAGCACCGCGTCCAGGATCTGCGCCGGGTCCTGCTCGGCCCAGCCCGGGTGCGGCTCGGCCAGCGGGTAGCCGGCCGACGCGGTCGCCAGCTGCCGGCCGGCGGTGTCGAAGGCGACGGCCTTGGTGCTCGTGGTCCCGAGGTCGACCCCGACCACCACCTGGTTGCTGGTCACGGCACCAGCATGCCGGTCAGCCGAGCCGGTCGGCGCGGTTTGCCGACACGCGCGCCGGGCGGCGCGTCGCCGCCGCGACGTCCGGCACTCCCACCGGGGTTCAGCTGGCGGGCAGCCGGACGGTGAACGTGGTGCCGGCGGGGGAGCTGTCCACGTCGACCGTACCGTGGTGCGCCTCCGCCACCGCCGACACGATGGCCAGCCCGAGCCCGGTGCTGCCGGCCGTCCTGGACCGGGAGCCGTCGCCGCGCGCGAACCGCTCGAACACCCGCGGCGCCAGCTCGACCGGGATGCCCGGCCCGTCGTCGGACACTCGCAACAGGACGGATCCATCCTCAGTGGACAGTTCGATGGTGACGGTGGATCCGGCCGGGGTGTGCGCTCGGGCGTTGCTGAGCAGGTTGACCACGACCTGGTGCAGCCGGTCGGCGTCGCCGACCAGCTCGACCGGTGCGTCCGGCAGCTCGAGCACCCAGGTGTGGTCCGAGCCGGCCGCCCGGGCGTCGCTGACCGCGTCGACCACCAGCCGGCTCAGGTCCACCGGCTCGTGCGCGACCGCCCGGCCGTTGTCCAGGCGGGCCAGCAGCAGCAGGTCCTCGACCAGGCCGGTCATCCGGGTGCTCTCCGACTCCACCCGGCCCAGCGCGTACGCGACGTCGGCCGGCACCGGCTCGTGCCCGCGGCGGGACAGCTCGGCGTACCCGCGGATCGAGGCCAGCGGGGTGCGCAGCTCGTGGCTGGCGTCGGCGACGAACTGGCGGACCCTGGTCTCGCTCTCCTGCCGGGCGGTCAGCGCGGCCGAGACGTGCCCGAGCATCCGGTTCAGCGCGGCGCCGACCTGGCCGACCTCGGTGCGCGGGTCGGTGTCGGCGTCCGGGACACGTTCGGACAGCTCGACCGTCCCGCGGTGCAGCGGCAGTTCGGAGACCCGGGTCGCGGTGGCGGCGACCCGGTGCAGCGGCCGCAGGGTCAGCCGGACGATCAGCGCGCCGGCGATCCCGGCCAGCAACAGGCCGCCGGCGGCGACCGCCGCGATGATCACGCTCAGCCGGGCCACCGTGTCGTGCACGCCGGCCAGCGGCAGGCCGGCGATCGAGACGTCCCCGTCCGCCTCCTGCACGGCGCGCAGCCGGTAGTCGCCCAGGTTGCCGCCCAGGTCACGGGTGTACGCGCGCCCGTCCGCCGGCAGCGTCAGCAGCACCTGCTGCTGCGCGCCGGTCAGCTGCGTGTACGTGGACCCGTTGATCACGCCGGCCGGGTCGAGCGTCCCGCTCCGGACGTGCGCGTTGAGGGTGCCGTCGGCCAGCCCGGGTGGCGGCGTCCGGCGCTGCGGCGCCGGGTGGTCGTCGAGGTCGACCGGACCGCCGAGCCGGACGCTCGCGGTCGCCAGCTGGCTGTCGAGCCGGTCGGTGAGGAACGAGTTCAGCGCGAGCACGCTGACCACACCGACGACGACGCAGACAGCCGCCAGTAGGGCCAGCAGTGCGGCCAGCAGGCGCGTGCGCAGCGTCACCGTCGGATGATGCGCTCAGCCGGCCGGGCGGAGCACGTACCCAACGCCGCGGACGGTGTGGATCATCGGCTGCCGGCCGGCGTCGATCTTCTTGCGCAGGTACGACACGTACAGCTCGACCACGTTGGCCTGCCCGCCGAAGTCGTACGACCAGACCCGGTCGAGGATCTGCGCCTTGGACAGCACCTGGCGCGGGTTGCGCATGAGGAACCGGAGCAGCTCGAACTCGGTGGCGGTCAGCGTGATCAGCGTGCCGGCCCTGGTCACCTCGCGCCCGTCCTCGTCCATGACCAGGTCGCCGACGACGAGCTCCCCGGAGGAGCGGATCGCGGTGGCGCCGGAGCGGCGCAGCAGCGCGCGCAGCCGAGCGACCACCTCCTCCAGGCTGAACGGCTTGGTCACGTAGTCGTCCGCACCGACGGTGAGCCCGGCCACCCGGTCGTCCACGGCGTCCCGCGCGGTCAGGAACACGACCGGCACGTCGTGGTTGTCGGCGCGGATCCGGCGCAGCACGGACAGCCCGTCGACGTCGGGCAGCATCACGTCCAGCAGGATCACGTCCGGCCGGAACTGGCGGGCCGCGGTCACAGCGTGCGCGCCGTCGGAGGCGGTGCGCACCTCCCAACCCTCGTACCGCAGCGCCATCGACAGCAGGTCGGTGAGCGCGGGCTCGTCGTCCACCACGAGGGCGCGGATCGGGGTGCCGTCGGGGCGGCGCAACGCCGGGCGGTCGGCGGTCTCGCTGGTCGTCGTCATGCCGGCAACCTTCGGTCATGGGCATGTAGGTCACCTGTACGCCGCCTGTGCGCTCGCTGTGCGTGCGCCGGGCGGCCCCGCCCAGGTGGGCATGGCAGGGTGAGCACATGGCTGACACCGCCGCCCGATTCCACGCGCTCGCCGAGGACGCGGTCGACGACCTGCTCCGGCTGGACCCCGAGTGGGCCACCGACCTTGGTGACCACCGGTTCGACGACCAGCTCACCGACATGAGCGAGGACGGCCTGGCCGAGGCCGCCGCCACCCTGGCCGACCACCGCGACGAGCTGGACAGCCTGGACGCGGCCGAGCTCGAACCGGCCGACGCGGTCGACGCGCAGATCCTGCGGGCCGGTCTCGACCGCCGGCTGTTCGGGCTGCAGCAGCTGCACGAGCACACCTGGAACCCGCTGCCCTGGCTGCCCGGCGAGGCGATCTACCTGCTGCTGTCGCGGGACACCGGTCCGGTGGAGGACCGGCTGCGTGCCCTCGGCGGCCGGCTGGAGGCGGTGCCCGAGCGGCTGGCCACCGCGCGCGCGACGCTGCGGGACATGCCGCGGGTGCACGTCGAGACGGCGCTGACCCAGATCTCCGGGCTGATCACCATGCTGCGGGAGGAGATCCCGCCGCTGGCCGGCACCAAGCCGCGGACGTTCCTGTCGGTCGAGCCGATGCGGACCGCTGCCGAGGACGCGCTGGTCGAGCACCGCGACTGGCTGCTGGAGCAGCTCGACGGCGCGCACGGCGACCCCCGCCTCGGCTCGAGCCTGTTCGCGGCCAAGTTGCACCTGTTCCTCGACGCCGACCTGACCGCCGACCAGGTCGCCGCGACCGCCCGGGAGCACCTCGACCGGGTCACCGACGAGCTCACTGAGCTGGCCGTCGGCTGGGTCGGCCCGGGCGACGACGCGATCCGCCGGGCGCTGGACCGGGCCGCGGCCGAGGCGCCGGACGACCGCACGATCGTGTCGGTGGCCGGGCGCTGGCTGACCGAGGCCACCGAGCTGGTCACCAGCAGCGGCGTGGTCCGGGTGCCGGACGACCCGATGGAGATCGAGGTCATGCCGGAGCTGCGGCGCGGCATCGCGGTGGCGTACTGCGACGCGCCCGGTCCGCTGGAGGAAGGCGGGGTGACCCGGTTCGCGATCAGCCCGACGCCGGCGGGGTGGTCGCCGGAGCGGGTCGCCTCGTTCTACCGCGAGTACAACACCGCGATGATGGCCAACCTCACCGTGCACGAGGCGATGCCGGGGCACATGGTCCAGCTCGCGCACGCCCGCCGCTACCGCGGCGCGACCAGGGTCAGGCAGGTGCTCGCCAGCGACTCGTTCATCGAGGGCTGGGGCGTGCACTCGGAGGACATCATGGCCAGGCTCGGGTACGGCGGCGTGCCGGTCCGGCTGCAGCAGCTCAAGACCAAGCTGCGGACGATCATCAACGCGCTGCTGGACGCCGGCGTGCACGCCGGCGGGATGTCCGAGTCCGAGGCGATCGAGCTGATGACCGGGCGCGGCTTCCAGGAGGAGGGCGAGGCGGTCGGCAAGTGGCGCCGCGTCCAGCTCACCAGCGCCCAGCTGTCGACCTACTTCGTCGGCTACCTGGAGCTGGCGCCGACGCTCGCCGGCCGGACCCGGTATGACGACGTGCTCGCGCACGGCAGCCCGCCGCCGCGGCACCTGCCGACCCTGCTGGCCGCGGCCGAGGCCGGCGCGGGGAACCGCGGCTGACCGCCCGGCGTCCGACCGGCATGCGCCGCATCGCCGCCGCGATCGTCCTCGCCGCGCTGTCGCTGGCCGCCTGCTCGCCCGGCGGTGGCAGCGGCAGTGGTGCCGGCGGCGGCAGTGGGTCGGGCGGCTCGACGGCGTCCGGGGCGGCACCGCCCCCGGTCGTGTCGCTGCAGCGGTTCGGCGGCATCGGCGGCAGCCGGGACGAGGTCACCGTGCGGCCGGACGGCAGCTGGCGGCGGATCGCGCGGGTCGGCGGCGTGACAACCGGGACGCTCACCGCGGACCGGCGGGACGAGCTGAGCCGCATGGCCGCGGAGCCGATGCTGCGCGCCAAGGCGACCCGTACGGTGCCGGAGTCCGACTGCGCGGACGCGTTCGACTACTCGCTCACGGTCGGCGCCACCCGCGTCGCCTGGCGCGACTGTGGATCGGCAACGACACCCCCGGCGACCGCGAGCCGTATCGCACGCTTCCTGCTGGAAAGTACCAACTCGAAGTAACGACAAACCCACGAAATGTCACCCACACAGCGGCCTTCCGGGCACCGGCGCGCCTGCCACATTTGCGCCACCGCATCCCTTGGTGCTCGGCCGAAAGGCCGCGCCGGCTCCCGGGAAGGGAGTACCGCAGTGAGACGTGCCATCACCCTGGGCGCGGTGGCCGCGGTCACGATCGCCGTGTCGGCCGCAGTCGCCCTCCACGCTGAGCTTCCTCCTGAAGATCGTCAGCAGCGAGACGACCACCACGACCGCGTTCGACCGGCTGACCGTGCAGGTCGGTACGACGACGCTGGCGACGTTCTCGAACCTCAACGAGGGACCGGGACGTACGTGCAGCGGTCGTTCAGCGTCGGCTCGTTCGCCGGGCAGACCGTGACCCTGCGGTTCACCGGCACCGAGGACGCCAGCCTGCAGACGTCGTCCGTCATCGATGACACCGCGCTGAGCGCGGGCTGACCCGACCGGAGGGGGGCCGGTGCACAGTGTCCACTGTGGACCGGCGCCCCGTGCGGGTCAGCGCCAGCCGGTCGGTTCGATCGCGACCGCGTCGCGGCCGACGTCGGCGACCCGCGGGCGGCCGGACAGCAGCATGCACTCCTCCAACTGGTCGCGCAGCGTCCGCAGCACCTCGTACGCGCCCTGCCGGCCTGCGGCGGCCAGGCCCCACAGCACCGGCCGGCCGATCAGCACCGCCCGGGCGCCGAGCGCGAGCGCCGCGAACACGTCCGAGCCGCGGCGCACCCCGCCGTCCACCAGCACCGGCATCGACTCCGGCACCGCGGCCACCACCTCGGGCAGCGCGGCCAGGCTCGGCACGGCGGCGTCCAGCTGCCGGCCGCCGTGGTTGGACACGACCAGCCCGTCGACGCCGTGCTCGGCCGCCAGCCGGGCGTCCTCACCGGTCAGCACGCCCTTGAGCAGCAGCGGCAGGCTGGTCCTGGCCCGCAGCCAGGGCAGGTCGGCCCAGGTGATCGCCTGGTCGTACCGCTCCCGGGAGTGCTGCTGGATCGCCGACCGGCCGCTGGCCGCGGTGTGCGCGGTGCCCATCAGCGCCTGCGGCAGGTTCACCGCCCGCACGTCGTCCGGCAGCGCGAACGACGAGCCGAGGTCGCGCGGGCGGGTGGCGACGTGCGGCGTGTCCACGGTGAGCACGATCGCGCCGAAGCCGGCCTCCTCGGCCCGCGCCAGCACGTCCGCGAGCGTGTCCCGGTCGCGCAGGTAGTAGACCTGCAGCCAGCGCGGGCCGGCGGCGGCCTCGGCGATCTCGGCGAACGTCCGGCTGGCGAACATGCTGGCGCAGAACATCGTGCCCAGCTCGCCGGCCGCGCCGGCCGAGGCGATCTCGCCGTCCGGGTGCGCCAGCCGGTGGTACGCCATCGGCGCCACCCCGAACGGCACCGCCCAGTCGGCCCCGAGCACCGACGTGCGCAGCGAGATCGCGCCGACGTCGACCAGCACGCGCGGGCGGAGCGCGACCTTCTCGTATGCGGCCCGGTTGGCGCGCAGGGTGCGCTCGGCGCCGGAGCCGCCCTGGACGAAGCCCCAGACGTCCGGCGGCAACACCGCCCGGGCCGCGGCGGCCACGTCGCCGAGGTCGCCGTCGTCCGGTCCGACCGGCTCCGCCGTGCCGCCGCGCTCGACCCACACCACCGCCATGCCGGCCTCCCTGTCGCTGCCGTCGCTCTCATCATGGCCTCGCCCTCCGGCTGCCCGGACCGGACGGTTTGCGACAATGGAGTGGATGACGATGCCATCCCAGTTCCAGTCGGTGGTCGACGCGCAGATCCGCGCGGCCGAGGCCAGGGGTGCCTTCGACAACCTGCCCGGGGCCGGGAAGCCGATCCCCGGGCTGATGGAGCCGGACGACCCGGCCTGGTGGATCAAGGGGTTCATCGAGCGGGAGAACGTGCCGACCGAGATGCTGCTGCCGCCGTCGCTGGCGATGCGGCGCGAGGTCGAGCGGCTGCCGGAGACGGTCCGGAGGCTGCGGACCGAGCAGGAGGTCCGCGAGCACGTCGAGGACCTCAACCACCGGATCCGGCGGTGGATCCAGATCCCGGTGGGTCCGCAGGTGCCGCTCGCCCCGGTCGACGTCGACGAGATCGTCACCGCCTGGGCCGAAGCCCGCCGCCCGGCACCCACACCACCCCGCACCACGCCGACCCCCGCCCCCCGCCGCCGCTGGTGGCACCGCCGGCGCCCCTGACCCACCCGGGCCCGGGGCCCCGGCGCCCCCCTGACCACCCGGGCCCGGCGCCCCGGCGCCCCTGACCCACCCGGGCCCGGGACCCCGGCGCCGCCGCGTGACGACGTCGATGCGGGGTGCGACGCCACCCCGCCTCGCTGCCGCGCGACGAGGTCCGTCTGGGGTGCGGCGGCTACGGGGTGGGGGGTTGGCAGGTCATGCAGAGGTCTACTGCGGGGAGAATCTCCAGGCGCTCGACCGGGATCGGGGCGTCGCACCGCACGCAGGTCCCGTACGTCCCGCCGTCGATCCGCGCCAGCGCCGCCTCGATGCCGCGCAGCGCGATCCGCGCGCCGCGGCGCAGCGTCTCGACGACCTCTCCCTGGGCGGGGTCGTCCGGCGAGGCCGTCCGTAAGTCGGCCAACTGCTCGATCCGGAACCGGCGTTGCTGCAGCAGCGCGGACCGGAGGGCGGGAAGGTGCCGGATCAGGTCGTGACCAGGACCGGGCTGGGCGGCGGACTCGGCTCGGGACGAGGAACGCACACTCTGTAGACGCCTTGGCCCACCGTCGGGGTTCCGCGCCCACAGCGGGCTCTCAGTGACCGCCACCCGGCCACGCCCCCATCTCGACGTCCGCCCCGTACGCGAACCGGAACCGGTCCGTGCGGTAGAGCTGCCGGGTCACCGCGAGCAGCCCGCCGGCCTCGCTGCAGACCCGGGACCGGACCATCACCAGCGGCGCCCCCTCGGCGACCTCGAGCAGCCCGCCCTCGGCGCCGGACGCGAAGGTCACCTCCAGCCGCAGGTCCGCGTGCCGGGGCCGGTGGCCGTGCGCCACCAGCGCCGGCAGCACCCCGTCGGCGGCCACCACCCGCCGACTGAGCACCTTCGCGAGCGCGACCGGGAACGCGGCCGACAGCAGCGCGACCGGCTCGTCCTCGACCCGCCCGACCATCCGGACCCGGTGCACCCGCGGACGGTGCCGGCGCGCCACCAGGTCGGCTTCCTCGGCGTCGGCGGTCGGACCGATCCCGATCTCCAGCAGCTCGGTCTCGAACTCCGCGGCCCCGATCGAGGTCCCGGTCGCGGCCGCGGCCGAGCTCAGGTCCTCCACCATCCGCCGGCGGTTGACGAAGTAGCCGGCGCCCTTGCGCACCGACAGCCGGCCTTCCAGGACGAGCTGGTTGAGCGCCTGCCGGACCACGTGCCGGCTCACGTCGTAGCGGCGCATGAGCTGGCTCTCGGACCAGATCCGCTCGCCGTGGGCGAGGTCGGACTCGTCCACGGCGCGGTCGAGGACGCTGCGCAGCTGCAGGTGCAGCGGCACCTCGCCGGCCGACTCGAGGTCGGCGAGCGACTCCACCAGCCGGTCGTCCCGGCTCGGCTCCGGCACGGCGACGGCCTCGCCCGCGCGGCGGGCAGGGCGGAACTGCGTCGTCGTCATGGGTCCCCGGCACCTCTTTCGATCATGCTCCCCCATCCGGACGTGAGCGCTCACGCCCGGTCGCGCCCCTGCGCATGCAGTTGCACGGCGAGTTGCCCGATCCCGTTCAGACCGTGACCGGATCGGCGCGGGAGATGTGCGGCCTTCTGTCCCGAAAGTGCGACCAGGGCCCGGTTTCCTAGCGCAATTCTGCCTCTTCCCTTTGTCAGGTCTGCCCGATCGGGCAAGCGGACATCAGCGCGGCGCCGAGGCCGATCAGGCCGATGACGCCGAGCGCCACCATCGCCGCGCCGTAGGAACGCCGCCCGCCAGCTGATGGCGGACGTGATCAGCCCACCGATCAGCGGACCGGCCGCGGCACGTTCACGCTCGTCGACTTCGTCGCGACGATCGCGATGGCAGTGGGGGTCGGACGGGTGCTGTCGCGCCGCGCACAGCACCACGACTCCCGCCGCCTGTCGCCCCGCCCGCGGACTGACCGGACGACCTGTGTGGTTCGTCCCGCCGAGATCGACCCAGCCTTCACGAGGACCCCGGTGGTCCGGTGCGCGCCGGCCGGCCGGTCGATGATCGTCGAAGAATTGTCGCTCTCGACCGCGCGAGACGATGTTCGGCTTATCCGTGGGGGGTGAAGCCCGCCGCCTGCGGGTGCGGTCAGATAGTGGTGCGCGTCCGCCGCCGTGCCTCGGTCGTCCCGGGCCGTGTGAGCTGGGTGGATTGGGCCGAGGTGACCTCCCTTCGCAGGGTCGTCCCGCTGCGGAGACCGATGTGCGCGGAAGGAGCGATGGCGTGGACCGAGAGTTCAAAGGCACGATCGGCATCGACATCAGGGATTCGGTTCCGGACTGGTCGCCGTTCGAGCCGCCCAAGGCGCCGGACGGCGCACCCAACGTCGTCTATATCGTGCTCGACGACGTGGGTTTCTCCGCGATGAACTGCTACGGCGGGCCGATCGAGACGCCGAACATCGACCGCATCGCCGCCGACGGCGTGCGGTTCACGCAGTGGCACACCACGGCGCTCTGCTCGCCGACCCGCTCCTGCCTGCTGACCGGGCGCAACCACACCCGGAACTCGATGGCCTGCATCACCGAGGCCGCGGTCGGTTTCCCGAATGCGAGCGGGACGATCCCGCCGGAGAACGGCATGCTCCCGGAGATCCTCGGCGAGTTGGGGTGGAACACCTACATGGTCGGCAAGTGGCATCTGTGCCCGACTATCGAGATGAACGTGGCCTCGACCCGACGCAACTGGCCGTCCGGCCGCGGGTTCGAGCGCTGGTACGGCTTCCTCGGCGCCGAGACCAACCAGTGGTATCCGGACCTGGTGTACGACAACCACCCGGTCGACCAGCCGAAGTCGCCGCAGGAGGGCTACCACCTCACCGAGGACCTCACCGACAAGGCGCTGGAGTTCATCAAGGACGCAAAGGTGCTCGCGCCGGACAAGCCGTTCTTCCTGTACTACGCGCCGGGTGCGGCCCATGCGCCGCATCACGCCCCCAAGGAGTGGATCGACAAGTTCAAGGGGCGCTTCGACATGGGGTACGAGGCGCTGCGGGAGCAGACGCTGGCGCGGCAGAAGGAGATGGGGATCGTCCCGGCCGGCACCGAACTGCCCGAGCTGAACCCGCTCGGTACGGCGGAGACCCATACCGGTCCCGACGGTCAGCCGTTCCCACCGCTGGACGTCACCAGGCCATGGGAGTCGCTGTCGGAGGACGAGAAGAGGTTGTTCCGCCGGATGGCCGAGGTGTACGCCGGGTTCTTGGCCCACGCCGACCATCACATCGGCCGGCTGCTGGACTACCTGGAGGAGTCCGGGCAGCGCGAGAACACCATGATCATCCTCGTATCCGACAACGGAGCCAGCGGCGAGGGCGGCCCGGATGGCTCGGTGAACGAGAACAAGATGTTCAACGGCATCCCTGACGACATGCAGGCGAACCTGGCATTGCTGGAGGAGCTCGGCGGGACCAAGACCTACAACCACTATCCCAACGGTTGGGCGATGGCCTTCAACACCCCGTTCAAGATGTGGAAGCGGTACGAGTTCAACGGTGGCACCGCCGACCCCTGCATCATCTCCTGGCCCTCGGCCAAGGCTGGTCCGGGCACCGCGACCGGCAAGGGGGAGCTGCGGCACCAGTATCACCACGCGATCGACATCGTGCCGACCATCCTGGACACGTTGGGCGTGACGCCGCCGGACACCATCAAGGGTTACGTGCAGAGCCGCTTCGACGGCATGAGCATGCGCTACACCGTCGACCTCGCGTCGGGGCCGTCGGACCGAAAGACGCAGTTCTACTCGATGCTCGGCTCCCGGGGCATCTGGCACGACGGCTGGAAGGCCGTCACCACCCACCCGACGATCAGTGGTTGGAGTCACTTCAACGAGGACACCTGGGAGCTCTACCACACCGACACCGACCGGTCCGAGCTGCACGACCTGGCCGCCGAGCACCCGGACAAGCTTCGGGAGATGGTGAACCTGTGGTACGCCGAGGCCGGCGCCAACGGCGCCTTCCCCCTCGACGACCGGTCCGCGATCGAGATCATCCTGACGCCGAGGCCGTTGCTCACCCCGGCCCGTGACCGGTACGCCTACTTCCCGGGCACCGCCGAGGTACCCGAGCAGCAGGCGGTGAACGTCCGCAACCGGTCGTTCACCATCGGCGCGGTGGTCGACATCCCCGCTGCCGGCGCGCAGGGCGTCCTGTTCGCCCAGGGTGCTCGGTTCGGTGGGCACGCCCTCTACGTCAAGGACAACCGGCTGCACTACGTCAACAACTTCGTCGGCCTGGCGGAGCAGAAGATCGACGGGACCGAGGATGTGCCGGTGGGCGAGAACCTGATCCTGTCGGCTTCGTTCGATAAGGACGGGGAGGATCCACCGGGTGTGTCCACCGGGATCCTGTCCCTGTACCACGGCGACCGGAAGGTCGGCGAAGGCCGGATCAAGACCCAACCGGGGATGTTCTCGCTCGCCGGCGAGGGCCTGTGCGTCGGCCGGGACAGCGGCGAGCCGGTCACCGACGACTACCCGGGTGTCCACCCGCACGAGTTCACCGGCGGCACGATCCACCGGGTCGCGGTCGACGTGAGCGGTGATCCCTACGTGGACCTCGAACGTGAAGCGGCGGCCATGCTCGCCCGCGAGTAGCCCCTTTACCCGACCGACCATCGGGCCGTACCCGATCGACCCGACACTTCAACGAGGAGGCGCTATGGGATTCTGCCCGGTCGATGTGATGATCATCGGCTTCCCCGGCAACAAGTTCAGCGGTCGCATCGCACCGGCGGTGCTGGAACTTGTCGACCACGGCACGATCCGCGTCATCGATCTGCTCTTCGTCAGCAAGGACGCCGACGGCGTGGTCACGACACTGGCCGCGTCGGACGTCGACGCACAGACCGGGCCGGCCTACCTCTCGATCAACGTGGTCCAACCGGGGGCGCTGGGCCCGGACGACGCCGAGGAGCTGACCGAGGACCTGAAGCCCAACAGTTCGGCGCTGCTGATCGCGTTCGAGAACATCTGGGCCCAGAAGGTCGTCGACGCCTGCCGGGATGCCGACGCCGTCATGATCGATCAGATCCGCATTCCCGCCGACGTGGTCGAGGCCGTCGTCACCGCGGGCTAGAAGCCACCCGACTTCCGAGACAGAGAGGCTCGACAATGGGATTGCTACGCATGGCCGCCCGCACCGCGGTCGTCGCCGGCACCGCCACCGCCGTCTCCGGCCGCGTCGCGCGGCGGCAAGCGAGGAAGTACGACGATCAGGCCCCAGAGCAGCAGGAGCCGCAGGAGCCGCAGTACGACGATGCCCCGGCGCCGGCCGAGGGAGGCGGCGAGGATCCGGACATGGCCAGGCTCCAGCAACTAGCACAACTGCACAGTCAAGGCGTGCTGTCCGACGACGAGTTCGCAGCCGCGAAGGCGAAGGTGCTGGGGATCTGAACCCGCTCGTGCCCAAGGCAGGCGAGCACGAGGTAGCTGCCTATTCGCGCCTGGCCGGGGTCTATGACGAGATCGTCGTGGACTCCTGCCATGGGCGCTGGGCCGCCCATCTCGATCAACTGTGGCGTGCGGACAGCCACGGCGTGCGCACAGTGCTCGACGTTTGCTGCGGAACCGGCCTCATGGCGAAGGCGCTCATCGAGCTCGGATATCAGGTCACCGGCGTCGACGGCTCGTCCGCGATGCTGGCCCGGGCGCGCCACGTGCTCCCCCCGGGCACGGTCCTGGCCCGGCAGGTCCTTCCCGAGTTGACGGTCGAGGGCCCGTTCGACGCGGCCGTCTCCACCTTCGACGGCCTCAACTACCTCACCCCAGCCGAGTTCGCGTCGACGGTGTCCGCGGTCGGCCCCCGGCTCCGGCCTCGGGGCTGGCTCGTGTTCGACGTGCACGCCGACGCGATGCTGGAATTCGCCCGGTCCCATCCGGTCGTCGAGGGCGAGGCGGCCGGAATGCGCTTCGCCATCCGCAACAACGTGAACGTGCGGGCCCGGAGCTGCGTCACCCGGATCGACGTTACCGGGGAGACCGCGGCCGACACGTTCAGCGAGCAGCATCGCCAATACTTCTTCACCGACGCGGACGTTCGCGACGCGCTCTCCGCCGCCGGCTTCGGGCCGGCGTTCGTCACCGACGAGTACACCGATCAGCCGGCTGGCCGATCGACGCTGCGTAGTACCTGGATCTGCCGGCGCGGCGCACCCTGACGGCGGCGCCATCGGCCCGGCGCCCGAGATCGGGCTTCCCCACAGCCCGGCCAGCGCGATGTAGCCACCGACCGACC
>DATBFW010000129.1:0-4096 GCA_036558285.1 Mycobacteriales bacterium
TGTCCTCCGGGCGCACCTCCAGCGGGATCTCCTGTTGCCGGCGGGACTGGAGCTCGAGCCGGGGCTGCCGGCGCGGGCGGGTGTAGCGGGCCAGCGGGCCGGCCAGCTCCACCCGGACCAGCCGGGTGACCGTGTCATGGTTGTCCAGCACGAGCGTGAGCCGGGCGGCCTCGCCGGGGTCGCTGCGCCGGAAGTCGGGGGCGAACTGGGCCCGGATCAGCGAGTCGCGCGGTCCACCAGACTCGTGCGGGGCGCTCAACTCCCGCTCCTCGGACGGACCCGGCCTCGTCCCTCGACCGGATCAGCCCTCGTCGCTCCCCGCTCGCCCTGCGGGCCCTCGGGCTCGCTCATCGGTCGACCACCCGGCGGACGAACTTGAGCCCGGACCAGGTGGCGTCGACCGCGGCCACCTTGACGTCGACCAGCCCGACCGCCAAGCCGTGCTCGCGGACCACGTTCTCGTCCAGGTCGGTCGCCACCCCGCTGCTGCGCTTCGGCCAGGCGACCCAGAGCGCGCCGGCCGTGGTCAGCCTCGGCAGCTGCGCGGCGAACCGGCGGCGCAGCGCGGCCCGGTCCGGGCAGAACGCCAGCACCACGTCGTACGGGTCTCTGCCAGAGTCTCTGCCCGGGCGGGACCGGACCACCGCCCCCGCCGGCGCAGCCAGGTCGAACCCGGCCGGCGCGCCGACCAGCAGCACCCGGCTGCCGTCCCGGACGCCGAGCTTGGCGGCCAGCGGCTTGCCGGAGTAGCCCACGGCAGCGGTCATGAACCGACCGTACCGTCAGGTCAGGGCGCATCCACCGGACGACTGATGCCGGACTCCACCTGAAGCGGGAGGTAGCCGGTCGGACCGGTCTGATTGGATGGTCACCATGTCGGGGTTCTGTGCCCGGTAGTGGGTGCCGGGGCAGGTGTACGGGAGGGAGACACCCGTGACAGACCAGCCGGGTCGCATAGTGGTGGCCGGCCTGTCCAAGACGTTCGGCACGGTCCGTGCCGTCGACAACCTGAGCTTCACGGTGGAACCCGGTTCCGTGACCGGCTTCCTCGGCCCCAACGGGGCCGGCAAGACGACCACGCTGCGGATGCTGCTGGGGTTGGTCACCCCGACGAGCGGCACCGCGACGATCGGCGGGGTGCCGTACAACCACATCTCGCACCCGATGCAGACGGTCGGCGCGGTGCTGGAGGCGTCGAGCTTCCACCCCGGCCGCACGGCCCGGAACCACCTGCGGGTCTACGCGGCGGCGTCCGGCATCCCGGACCGGCGGGCCGACGAGGTGCTGGCACAGGTCGGCCTCAACGACGCCGCCAACCGGAAGGTGCGCACGTTCTCGCTGGGCATGCGGCAGCGGCTCGGGCTCGCGTTCGCGCTGCTCGGCAACCCGCGGGTGCTGCTGCTGGACGAGCCGGCCAACGGCCTCGACCCGGAGGGCATCCGGTGGCTGCGCGGCTTCCAGCGGGCGCTGGCCGACGAGGGCCGCACCGTGCTGGTGTCCAGCCACCTGCTCACCGAGGTGCAGCAGTCCGCCGACCGGGTGGTGATCCTCAGCCAGGGCCGGCTGGTCCGCGAGGGCTCGGTGGCCGAGCTGGAAGCGGGCGCCGGCGTCACCGTCGTGGTCCGCACCCCGACGCTGGACAAGCTCGGCAACGCGCTGGCGGCAGCCGGCGTGACCGCGACCCGCAGCGGCGAGAACGAGCTGCGGGTGCAGGGCGGCGACGCCGCCGCGGTCGGGCACACTGCGTTCGAGGCCGGCGTCGAGTTGCACGAGCTGCGCACTGAGCGGGCCGACCTCGAGCAGCTGTTCTTCCAGCTGACCGAGGGGCAGTTCCAGGCACAGGACGGCCGGGTCCCGCCGGGCGGCGTGCCCGGCGCACCGCCAGGGCAACCGGGGATGGCGCCGGCCCAGCACGTCCAGACCACGCCCGGAGGTGCCCGGTGACCGTCGCCCTGCGCGCCGAGTCGCGCAAGCTGCTGACCACCCAGGTCTGGTTCTGGATGTTCGTCCTCCAGCTCGGCCTGACCCTGCTGGTGGCCTGCCTGGTGTCGGCGTTCAGCAAGACCACCGACACCGGGGTGCCGATGGAGTCGGTGCTCAACGGCGTGGTCGGCTTCTCGGTGCTGATCGCCTCGGTGCTCGGCGTCATCGGGATCACCGGTGAATACCGGCACCTCACCGCGACGCCGACGTTCCTGTCCGTGCCCCGCCGCGGGACCGTCATCGGCGCGAAGCTGCTGACCTACTTCGTCGCCGGGCTGCTGCTCGGCGTCGTGGCGGTCGGGGTGGCGGTGGCGGTGGCGGCGCCATGGCTGTCCGCCCGCGGCTTCGACGTCGACCTCGGCTCGGACAACGCGGTGCGGATCATGGTCGGCGGCATCGTGGCGGCCGGCATCTGGGGCGTCATCGGCGTCGGCGTCGGCGCCCTGCTGCGCAACCAGGTCGCCGCGGTGGTCGGCATCGTGCTCTACCGGTTCCTCATCGAGGGCATCCTGTCGGCGATCCCCAAGGTCCAGAACGCCTACCCCTACCTGCCGGGCGGGGCGACGTCCTCGCTGCTGCAGGGCCAGGACACCGCCAACGGGGCGCCGTTCACCCTGCTCTCACCGTGGGTCGGCGGCCTGCTGCTGCTCGGGTACGGGTTGATCTTCGCGATCCTCGGCTCGATGCTGACCGTCCGGCGCGACGTGACCTGACCGGCCGCGACTCCGACCGGGACCGGGCGTCTCCCGCTGCGCACACCAGCGGGAGGCGCCCGGTCTCTTCGCGCCACGAACGGGGTCGACCCGGCGTTCAGACCAACGGGTCATGACGGCCGCGATCGGAACACCTCGGCCACCCCGGAACCCTTCCGGACGGTAACCTGGATGGGATCTGCAACCCATCGCGGAAGAGGCGACCGCAGGCGTGTCAACGGAGAGTGCCCCCAGCGGGTTCGGACCCAACGACTGGCTCGTTGAGGAGATGTACGAGCGGTTCCTGGACGATCCGGGCAGCGTCGACACCGCCTGGCACGAGTTCTTCGCTGACTACACGCCGGACAAGAGCGGGTCGTCCCGCCCGGCCGCCGACCAGCGGTCGGTGCTGCCGCTCGGCGGCAACGGGGCGGCGGCGCCGGCGCCGGCCGCGGACACCGAGGCGAGCGCCACCGCCGCTCCCCCGAAGACCACTCCCGCCCCCAACGGCAGCCCCTCCCCCGGCGGAACCGGCGGAATCGGCACGCCGTCCGGCGGTCCGGCGGCCACCGGCCGGGCCGCCCCGTCCGCAGGCTCTGCCGCCGGCGACACCGGCACGAGCGGCACGACCACCGCCAGCACGACTGACGGCGGCAGGGCGGGCGGCACCACCGCGGGCGGCGCGGCGGCGAGCGGTGCAGCCGGCGGCGGCGCAGGCGGCACTACCGCGGACGGCACGGCGGCCGGCACTACCGCGGACGGCACTACCGCGGACGGCACTACCGCGGACGGCGCGGCGGCGAGCGGCACCGCCGACGGCGCCGGGTCCCGGGACGGCGCCGCAGGCGGCACCACCGCAGGCGGCACTACCGCGGGCGGCACGGACACCAGCGCGACGGCCGGGGGCGCCGCGTCTCGGGACGGCGCCGCGTCTCGGGACGGCGCCGCGGGCGGGACGGCGACGAGCTCCGCCGACGCCAAGGCGGCCGGCACCGGCGCCGCGAGTGCGCGCGCCGCGGCCCAGCGGAGCGAGCCGGCGAAGTCCGGCGACGGCCCACCCGCCGGCCGGCAGTCGCAGCCGCTGCGCGGCGCCGCCGCGCGGGTGGTCGCCAACATGGAGACCAGCCTGACCGTGCCGACCGCGACCAGCGTCCGCGCGGTCCCGGCCAAGCTGCTGATCGACAACCGCATCGTGATCAACAACCACCTCCGGCGCGCCCGCGGCGGCAAGGTGAGCTTCACCCACCTCATCGGCTTCGCGATGGTCCGCGCGCTGCGCGACCACCCGGAGATGAACAACTCCTTCGCCGAGGTCGACGGCAAGCCGGCGCTGGTCGTCCCCGAGCACGTCAACCTCGGCCTGGCCATCGACCTGCAGGCGAAGAACGGCTCCCGCTCGCTCGTCGTGGCCAGCGTCAAGG
>DATBFW010000130.1:0-27507 GCA_036558285.1 Mycobacteriales bacterium
CGCGCAGACCCCGGGGCGGATCACCTCCACCCCGGGCGCCAGCTCGGCGACCGCCGCGACCACCGGCTCGAACGCCCGCGCGTCCCGGGCCGGGTCGGGCGGCAGCACCACCAGCCGGGGACAGCGGGACTGGGCCTCGCGGCGGCGCAGGCCGCGCCGGACGCCCTCGGCCCGGGCAGCCGGGGTGGTGGAGACGACCTGGTTGGCGAAGACCACTGCGGCCGGGATCTCGTCGGCTCCTTCCGGGTCGACACCCGCCGCGGACATCGCGCTGCGCACCGGCCAGTCGGGGCAGCGGACCACGACCGTGCGTAACGGCACGGGTCAGCCCTCCGTGGTCGAGCTGACGGTCTGCTCGACCGGCCGCTTCGGGGGCGGTTTCGGGAGGGTGGACGCCGGGCGCAGCTTGGCCAGTACGTCGGCCGGGATGGCGGGACGAAGGCCCGCGGCCGGGGGTGGGGGTGCCGGGTGCCCACCCCCGACCGGGGCAGGCCGCCCAGCCGGCACGGGGGGAGCGGCCGGGCGGGGTCTCGAGCCACCGTCGACGAGCGCCTGCCCGGCGACACGCCCGCCCGCGGGTGGCGTGGCGTGGGCGGGGCCGCCGCGGCCGCCCGTGGCGCCTGGAGGTGGTGTGGCGGCGGTGCGGGCGGCGGCCGGTCCGCGGCCCGCGGCTGGTGTGGCGGCGGTGCGGGCGGCGACCGGGCCGCGGCCCGCGGCTGGCGTGGCGGCGGTGCGGGCGGGCGGGGTGCGGGGGGTGCGGCGTGGGGGGCCGACGGGGCGCGGGTGGGTGGGGCCGGGACCGTCGGGCCGGCGGGCCGCCGGTGGGCGGGCGCCGGGCCGGTGGGTGACGTCCTGCCAGAGCGCGGCGATCACCGGTTGCACCGGCTCGCCCGGCCCGCCGGGCGAGGAGGACCGGCGGGCCGGAGCTCTCAGAACCTCCGCTGCGGCCACCGGGTCGGGGACGGCGCGGAGGTGAGGGGCGGGGACCGGCGTGGGGGTGTGGTCCGGCGGGGTCGGCAGTGCGTGCAGGGCGGGGACGGCGCGGATCTGTCCGTCCGGCGCCGGCAACCACAGCGCCAGCTCGTGACCACGGGCCGCCGACCCGCGGCCGTCCCCGCGGACCATCACCCGCCGCGACCGCAGCCGGCCGGACCCGTCGCCGAGCCCTTCCCAGGCCCCGTCGACCAGGCTCAGCCGCAGCTCCGCTCCCGGCCACGGCACCGGCCCGTACGCCACCAGCACCGCGCCGCGCTGCCGGGCCCTGGCCGCCAGCCGGCGCACGTCCGCGTCCGGCACCCGCCCGCGCGGGGCGACGACCACGACCTCCATCGCGTCGAGCAGGGCCGCCGCGACCGCGGCCCAGTCCCGCCCCGGGTCGGGCACGAGCGCCAGCCGCTCCAGCGCGATCCCGGCCTCGGCGGCGGCGGCCAGCCCCAACCCTGGCATCCCGACCACCCCGCACCAGGCGCCCCGACCGGACGGCCCGGCCAGCAGCGCGAGCAGCAGCGAGGCCGAGCCGCGCACCGCCACCGCGGAGCCGCGGCGCATCCCGCCGGTGGGGAACAGCGGCTCCAGCGCGGGCAGCACCGGCAGCGGCCGGTCGCCCTCGGACCGGCCCACCGTCTCCGGACGCCCCCGCTGCGCGGGCGCCGACACCATCGCCGCCACGGGTCGATGCTCGAACACATGTTCGAACACGTCAACCTCTAGCGGGTCACTCTCTTGGCTGAACGGCGCCGGTGCGCCCCCGCGCATGCTGCTCGACGGTCAGACGAGCCGAGCAGGGGAACGCGCGGTCAGGGGATCCGGTAGACGAGCCAGACACTGCCGCTGGGCGTGGGCGTGGCACTGAGCAGCTCCAGCCGGCGCATGGTGGCGAGGCCCTCGAACAGCCGCCGGCCCGTGGGGTCCAGGACCGGGCCGATGGCCAGCTGCAACTCGTCCACGAGGCCGGCGCCGAGCAGCGACTGCACCAACTCGATGCTGCCGTGGACGCCGATGTCAGCGCCGGGGCCGGCCTTGAGGGCACGCACGACGTCGGCGACGGGACCGGCCACCGGCTCGGCGTTGCCCCACGAGTTCGTCAGCGGCCTCGACGTGAGCACGTACTTCTTGACGCTGTTGATGAAGTCTGCAAACGGCTGCTCGTCAGACGTCGGCCAGTAGCGCGACCACTCGTCGAACATGTTGCGACCGAGCAGCACCGCGTCCTGGTTGCCGATCAGCCGTGCCTCCAGATCGACCATCACCGGGTCGAACACCGGCGGGCCGGGCACCGTGGGGTCGGTGCCCGGGAAGTAGCGCCCCGGATCGTCGACGGCTCCGTCCAAGGACGTCAGCGTGTACAGCACTACCTTGCGCATGGGCGAGCCTCCTGGCGCTCGAGGTGACCAAACCTAGAACCCCACATCACCGGGCGCCCGGGCGATTCCGGGGGGCGATCGGGACGTGGCACGATCGGACGCGTGACCAGCAGACCCGTCGAGGAGCAGCGCCTGCGCGACCTCGCGCGGCTGCGCCGGGTCCGGGACCGGATCGACCGGGACTACACCCAGCCGCTCGACGTGGAGGCGCTTGCCCGCGGCGTGCACATGTCCGCCGGCCACCTCAGCCGGGAGTTCCGCCGCGCATACGGCGAGTCGCCGTACTCCTACCTCATGACGCGGCGCATCGAGCGGGCCATGGCGCTGCTGCGCCGCGGCGACCTCAGCGTCACCGACGTCTGCTTCGCCGTGGGCTGCTCGTCGCTGGGCACCTTCAGCACCCGCTTCACCGAGCTGGTCGGCATGCCGCCGAGCGCGTACCGGGACCAGACGGCGCCAACGGCCGCGGAGATGCCCTCGTGCGAGACGAAGAAGGTCACCAGACCGGTCAGGAATCGAGAAGCCCGCCGCCCCGAGCCGCACCTAACGTGACCGCCATGGACATCACCATTCACTCCAGCTTCCTCCCGCAGGACGACCCGGAGGCGGCACTCGCCTTCTACCGCGACACGCTCGGCTTCGAGCTCCGGCTCGACGTCGGCTACCAGGGCATGCGCTGGCTCACGGTCGGCCCGCCCGACCAGCCCGCGACGTCCATCGTGCTGCACCCGCCGGCCGTCGACCCCGGCATCACCGACGAGGAGCGCCGCACCATCACCGAGATGATGGCCAAGGGCACGTACGCCAGCATCCTGCTGGCCACCAAGGACCTCGACGGCACCTTCGAGAAGCTGCAGGCCAGCGACACCGCCGAGATCGTCCAGGAGCCGACCGAGCAGCCGTACGGCGTGCGTGACTGCGCGGTGCGCGACCCTGCGGGCAACCTGGTCCGGATCCAGGAGGTGCGCTGAGATGGCCGGCATCGACTTCGTCACCCTCGAGGTGCCCGACGCCGCGGCGGCCGAGGCCTTCTACAAGGCCGCCTTCGACCTCGACGACATCGTGCGGGTGCGCGAGTCCGGGGAGCCGACGACCGGCTTCCGCGGGTTCACGCTGTCGCTCGTGGTCTCTCAGCCGAGCACCGTGGACAGCCTCGTCGGCACCGCGCTCGACGCCGGCGCCACCCCGCTGAAGCCGGTGAGCAAGAGCTTCTGGGGCTACGGCGGCTCGGTGCAGGCCCCGGACGGCGCGATCTGGAAGGTTGCCACGTCGTCGAAGAAGGAGACCGCTCCGGCGACCCGGAAGGTCGACGACGTCGCGCTGCTGCTGGGCGTCGCGGACGTCAAGGCGACCAAGCAGTTCTACGTCGACCACGGCTTCCCGGTCGCGAAGAGCTTCGGCAGCAAGTACGTCCAGTTCGGCAGCACACCGGGCGCGCGCGTCACGCTGGGCCTGTACGGTCGGCGCGCCCTGGCCAAGGACGCCGGCGTCGCGCCGGACGGCACCGGGTCGCACCGGATCGTCGTCGGCGGCGACGCCGGGTCCTTCACCGACCCGGACGGGTTCGCCTGGCAGGCCGCGTCGGCCTGAGCCCGGCGCACGATCAGCACGCAGGGGACCGCCGGCGGCGATCCCGCCCGACGGATGGAGACACGATGAGCACGGCCACGAGGCCGGACACGCAGGCGCCCGCGCTGCACAGTGCCGACAGCCACGACATGATCCGCGTGCACGGCGCCCGCGTGAACAACCTCAAGGATGTCAGCGTCGCGATCCCGAAGCGTCGGCTGACGGCGTTCACCGGCGTCTCCGGCTCGGGCAAGAGCTCGTTGGTGTTCGGCACGATCGCGGCGGAGTCGCAGCGGCTGATCAACGAGACCTACAGCGCCTTCGTGCAGGGCTTCATGCCGACGCTGGCCCGGCCCGACGTGGACGTGCTCGACGGGCTCACGACCGCGATCATCGTCGACCAGGAGCGGATGGGCGCGGATGTCCGCTCCACGGTCGGCACCGCCACCGATGCCAACGCGATGCTGCGCATCCTGTTCAGCCGGCTCGGGCAGCCGCACATCGGCTCGCCGCAGGCGTTCTCGTTCAACGTCGGCTCGATCAGCGGCGCCGGCGCGGTCACCGTCGAGCGGGCCGGCCGGACGACCAAGGAGCGGCGGACCTTCAGCATTCTCGGCGGCATGTGCCCGCGCTGCGAGGGCCGGGGATCGGTCACCGACTTCGACCTGACCGCCCTGTACGACGGGAGCAAGTCGCTCAGCGAGGGCGCGCTGACGATCCCCGGCTACAGCATGGACGGCTGGTACGGCCGGATCTTCATGGGCTCCGGCTTCTTCGACCTGGACAAGCCGATCAGCAAGTACACCAAGCGGGAGCTCAACGACCTGCTCTACAAGGAGCCGACCAAGATCAAGGTCGACGGCATCAACCTCACGTACGAGGGGCTGATCCCGCGCATCCAGAAGTCGATGCTCTCCAAGGATGTCGACTCGATGCAGCCGCACATCCGGGCATTCGTGGAGCGGGCGGTCACGTTCGCCACCTGCCCGGAGTGCGACGGCACCCGGCTGAGCAAGGAGGCCAGGTCCTCGAAGATCGACGGCATCACCATCGCCGACGCCTGCGCGATGGAGATCCGGGACCTGGCCGAATGGGTGCGCGGGCTGAACGAGCCGTCGGTGGCCCCGCTGCTGGTCGCGCTGGGGGAGACGCTCGACTCGTTCGTCGAGATCGGGCTGGGCTACCTCTCGCTCGACCGGCCGTCCGGCACGCTGTCCGGCGGCGAAGCGCAGCGTACGAAGATGATCCGGCAGATGGGGTCGGCGCTCACCGACGTGACGTACGTGTTCGACGAGCCGACGATCGGCCTGCACCCGCATGACATCCAGCGGATGAACGACCTGCTGCTGCAGCTGCGGGACAAGGGCAACACGGTGCTGGTCGTCGAGCACAAGCCGGAGGCGATCGCCATCGCCGACCACGTCGTCGACCTCGGTCCCGGCGCCGGTACGGCCGGGGGCGAGGTGGTCTTCGAGGGCACCGTCGACGGGCTGCGGACCAGCGACACCGTGACCGGCCGGCACCTCGACGACCGCGCCTCGCTCAAGCCGACCGTACGGACGTCGTCCGGCGCGCTGGAGGTGCGCGGGGCCGGCACCCACAACCTGCAGGACGTCGACGTCGACATCCCGCTCGGTGTGCTGGCCGTCGTCACCGGGGTGGCCGGATCCGGCAAGAGCTCGCTCATCCACGGGTCGGTGTCCGGCCGGGACGGCGTGATCACGGTCGACCAGACCGCGATCCGCGGCTCCCGCCGCAGCAACCCGGCGACGTACACCGGGCTGCTCGAGCCGATCCGCAAGGCGTTCGCCAAGGCCAACGGCGTGAAGCCGGCGCTGTTCAGCGCCAACTCCGAGGGCGCCTGCCCGAACTGCAACGGTGCCGGGGTCATCTACACCGACCTGGGCATGATGGCCGGCGTCTCGACCACCTGCGAGGAGTGCGAGGGGAAGCGGTTCGACGCGTCGGTGCTGGAATACCGGTTCGGCGGCAAGGACATCAGCGAGGTGCTGGAGATGCCGGTCCTCGAAGCGAGGGAGTTCTTCGGCGCCGGTGAGGCGCACACGCCGGCCGCACAGAAGATCCTCGACCGGCTCGCTGACGTCGGGCTCGGCTACCTCACCATCGGCCAGCCGCTGACCACGCTGTCCGGCGGCGAGCGGCAGCGGCTGAAGCTGGCCGCGCAGATGGCCGACAAGGGCAACGTCTACATCCTCGACGAGCCGACCAGCGGCCTGCACCTCGCCGACGTCGAGCAGCTGCTCGCCCTGCTGGACCGGCTGGTCGACGGCGGCAAGTCGGTCATCGTCATCGAGCACCACCAGGCCGTCATGGCGCACGCCGACTGGATCATCGACCTCGGCCCCGGCGCGGGCCACGACGGCGGTCGGATCGTGTTCGAGGGCACCCCGGCCGACCTGGTCGGCGGCCGGTCGACCCTCACCGGCCAGCACCTCGCCGAGTACGTCGGCGCCCGCTAGACGAACGTCGCCGGGTGCACGGTCTGGGTGTGCACCAGGACGTCGAACCACCCGGCCAGGGTGCCGCCCTCGATGACCGAGGCGGAGCCGGCGTCGGGCAGGCCGCGGGTCACGACCGGGTCGTCCAGCCAGTGCCGGACGGGACCCGGCACCGGCCGGCTGCGCAGGTCGAGGGTGAAGACGGCGTACCGCACGGCGCCGAGCGGGGCCTCGAACCAGCCGGCCGCCGGCGGGTCAAGGTCCACGGTCTGGCCCGGTCCGGCACCGACCGTCCCGTGGTCGGCGGTGAAGCCGATCGAGCGGTAGCCGTCGCCGTACCAGCGGCGCAGGTAGGAGCCGACGCTGGCGAACCGCAGGTCGGTGCCGCCGGGCCGGACGATGCGCAGGTCCGGGGCGTCGGCGGTGTGCGCGCTGGCCGCCCAGTAGGCGGCGCGGGCGCCGGTCAGCCGCTGCCACCAGCGCAGGCTCTGCGCCGCCCGGGCCTCCCGGTAGACCGTGTTGGCCGCCTCGGACATCGCGTAGTGCTCGTGCCAGGAGACGATCTGCGTCGCGGCGTGCAGCGCGATCGGGTACGCGCGGTCGCCCCTGCGGTGGGGGAGGCGGGCGACGAGGTCGCGGACCGCGTGCGCGTCGTCGAGGTAGGGCTGCTTGTCCGTGATCCGGCTGTAGGCGTCGATGTGCTCGAACGGGTCATCGCCGGGCGGCGGCCGCAGCAGGGCCAGGCGCCGCCGCAGCTCGCCGAGCCGTCGCGGCGCGGTCGCGGCGACATACTGCTCGACCGTGTCGTAGGCCAGCCGGCGGGTGAAGTAGTACTCGACGCCGAAGAACGAGACCGTGTCCCGGCGGCCGGCGTTGAACCGGCGCAGCCAGGCGAGCACGGCGGCGACCTCGCGGGTCTGGTACTGCGGGCTCATCCGGACGGTGAGCCGGGCCAGGTCCTGCGGGCCGCCGTGGATGTAGGCGTCGATCTCGACCCCGGTCGTCCAGTCCTCCTCCCAGGCGACGGTACGGACGCCGAGCCGCTCGACGAGCAGGCGCAGGGTGCGGTGCTTGAGCGTGGTCTCCTCCGCCGCGCCGTGCGGTGCCTCGCCGAGCGCGACGATCCGGGCGTCGCCGATCGACCGGCGCAGCGGGGCAAGGTCGCGCAGCGGCGCCGCGGGGTCGGTCGACGCCAGCGGGTGGGCATGCCGGCTGGCCCAGACGGTGACGGCCCGGGTCGGATCTGCGGCAGCGGGGGCTGCCGCGGGTGTGCCGAGGCCGACAGCGAGCGCGACCGCGGTGCCGGCCACGATCGGGACGCGTCCGCGCGCGGTCGCGATACGGCGGCGCGGCGCCCGGCGCGGCTCGGCGGCCGTCGCCGGCGCGGTGAGCACGCGGACGACCGCGGGCCGGGCGCTCATGCGACCTCCGTCCGCAGGTCCGCGCGATCCGGGGCGGTGGGCGCGCTCATGCGACCTCCGTCCGCAGGTCCGCGCGATCCGGGGCGGTGAGCGGGTTGTCGAGCACGATCAGCCAGGTCCCGTCGTCGGTCCGGCGGGCGACCATCGTCCCGAGCCCGCGCAGCTCCGACCGGCTGCCGTTCTCGGTGAGGACGAGCCGCCACCGGCTGTGGCTGAGCGCGAACCCGTCGGCCAGCAGCGTCTGCACCACCGCCGTCTCCAGCCGCGGCCGCAGCGCCAGCACCGGCGCCATCGCGGCGCGGATCTCGTCGTGGCCGTGCGCCGGCCGACCGTCCGGCGGCACCACGACCGTCGCCCCGCCGTCGTGGGCGGCGAGGAAGGCGTCGAGGTCGGCGCGGTTGATCGCGTCCTCGATGATCGGCAGCAGGTCCTGCGGCTTCTCCGCTCGGGTGGTCGGCATCCTCGTCGGCTCCTCGGTCCGTCGGCTCCGCCGTCCACCGTGCGACCGCCCGCGGCGGGTCTCCATCCCAGAAACCTGGGTGATCCGGGCGCCCCCGGCGGGTAGGAAGGGGGCGTGGCTGCGACGGCTGCGACGCGCGCCCGGGTCCGCGACGACCTCGCCCGGGTCGTCCACCGCTCGTCCGGGCTTCCCGCGTTCGCCCGGGACCTTGGCCGCACGCTGCGGCGCGCGGTCCCGTTCGAGGGCGTGTGCCTGCTCACCGTCGACCCGGCGACGCTGCTGCCGACGGCGGAGATCGTGCAGGACGGGCTGCCACCCGCGGCGCGGGAGCGGCTGACCGAGATCGAGCTGGGCGAGCCGGACGTCAACAAGTTCGCCGCGCTCGCCGGCGCTCCGGTCCCGGCGGCCAGCCTCAGCGCGGCGACCGGGGGTGAGCTCGACCGCAGCAGGCGCCAGCGGGAGGTCCGCGGCCCGAACGGCTTCGCCGACGAGCTGCGGGCCGTGCTCACCGGTCCGACCGGCAGCTGGGGCACGCTCACGCTCCTGCGCGAGGCGCGCCGGCCGCACTTCACCGCCGCCGAGGTCGGCCTCGTCGCGTCGCTCGCCGCCACCCTGGCCGACGGGGTACGCCGGGCCGTGCTCGTCGACGCCGGGGTCGGCGACGGCCCGGACGACACCGGGTTCCTGGTGCTCGCCGCCGACAACACGGTCGAGCTGGCCAACCCGGCCGCCGAGCGGTGGGTCGAGGAGCTGTCCGCGCCCGGGCCGGCCGGTCCGCTGCCGGTGGCGATCCGGTCGGTGGCCGCCCGGACCCGCCTGGTCGCCGCCGGCGACCGGAACGTCCTGGCCAGCGCGCGGATCAGGACCAGGGCCGGGCGCTGGGTGGTGGTCCGCGGCTCGCTCGCCGGGCCGGACCAGGTCGTCGTCCTGCTGGAGGCGGCCCGGCCGGCCGAGCTGGCCGAGGTCGTCACCGACGCGTACGGCTTCACCGAGCGGGAGCGGATGATCACGACGCTGGTCGCCCGCGGGCTGTCGACCGCCGAGATCGCCGCCCGGCTGCACTTGTCCGCGTACACGGTGCAGGACCACCTCAAGGCGATCTTCGACAAGTCCGGCACGAGCTCTCGTGGCCAGCTGGTCTCCCGGCTGTTCCTCGACCGCTGATCCGCTCCCGGGGCCACACTGGTCCGCGTGTCCAGTCCAGCGGGGGACCCGCTCGTCCTGTCCGAGACCGCCGCCGTCGAGGTGCTCGCCTACCTGGTCACGGCGGCCAGGACCCAGCTCGACGAGGCCGCGGAGTATGCGCCGCTGCGGCTGATGACCGCCGCTCAGCGGCTGGCCGACGGGATCGCCGGCAGGGCCTCGGCGCCGGTGCGCGACCTGATCGCCGCCGTCGGCACGCTGCCGCCCACCGCCGTCCCGTCCGACCGGGACGCCTACGTCGCCCGCGTCGACCAGGTCTGCGTCGCCGTCGCCGACTGCCTCCTCGCGATGCGCCCCGCCCAGACCAAGCCCGCGTGACCGGCCCCGGATCCGCCACCCGTCCGGCGGGACGCGGGCCCGGCCCGGCGGGACGCCCGACCGGCCCGGCGGGACGCGTGCCCGGCCCGGCGGGACGCGTGACCGGCCCCGGATCCGCCACCCGTCCGGCGGGACGCGTGCCCGGCCCGGCGGGACGCCCGACCGGCCCGGCGGGACGCGTGACCGGCCCGGCCGGTCGCATGACCTGCGCCGCGGGCTGCCTGACCGGCCCGCCGGGCGACACGGCGATTGTGGACGGCGCCGCGTGACCGGCCCCGGTCGGGTCGCGTACGAGGTGATCCGGACGCGGCGGGTGACCCGGAGCATGAGCACCGAGCCGGTCGACCCGGAGCGGTTCGAACTGGTGCTGCGGTCCGCCCGGTACGCGCCGAACGCCGGCAACCGCCGGCTGCAGCCGGTCGTCCCGGTCACCGACCCGGATCTGCTCCGGCTGCTGCGGATGGTCGCCCCGGGCATGATCGTCCGTCCGACGGCCGCGGCCGTGATCTGCATCGACACCGCCCGGGCGGTCGGCTTCGGCTTCCGTCCCGGCGTCCCCGGCCTGTACGTCGACGTCGGCACCGCCGCCGCCACCATGCTGCTGGCCGCGCACGCCGTCGGCCTCGCCTCCTGCCCCGTGACGTCCTTCAGCCACGCCGCCGTCGCCCGCCTGCTCGGCCTGCCCGACGGCACCGAGCCGCAGCTGATCGTCTGCCTCGGCCACCCGGCCGAGCACCAGCCGCCGCCGATACGCGCGCCGCTTGATCGACCGTGACCCGACCGCGCGGCGGCGAGTGTGCTTCAATCTCCGCGTGATCGTGGACGGGTCGTACTGGGTGGGCCGCCGGGCCCACCACTTCGACCAGCGCTGTAGCTGACGCCGCCGATCCGAGGCGCGCGTCGCGCGAGGGTCGGCAGAAGCGCCCGCCGACCGCCCCGTCCCGAGGAATCACGTCATGTCCGCCGTCCTGGCGCCCGCGCACGCGCAGCTGCACACCCTGTCCGGCCGTACCGTCGTCGTCCTGCACGCGCACCCCGACGACGAGGCCATCTTCACCGCCGCCACCATGCACCGGCTCGCCCGCCGCGGCGCCCGGGTCGTCCTGGTCACCGCGACCGCCGGCGAGCTCGGGCCGGTGCTGCGCCCGCTGCGGCGCAACGAGACGCTGCCCGGCCGGCGCCGGGCCGAGCTGGAGCGCTCCGCGGACGTGCTGGGCGTCGCCCGGCTGGTTCTGCTCGGCCACCGCGACTCCGGCATGGCCGGCTGGACCGACAATGCGCACCCGTACGCGCTGGCGGCCGCGCCGGTCGACCGGGTAGCCGGTCGGCTGGCCGCGCTGTGCGAGCAGGAGGGGGCCGAGGCGCTGGTGCACTACGACCCGCGCGGCATCTACGGCCACCCCGATCACGTCGCCGTGCACCGGATCGGTGCGGCCGCGGCGGCCCGGGCCGGCATCCCTGGGTACGAGGCCACGGTCGCCGCAGACCGGCCGCGGACCCGCCGCTCGCACCTGGTCGACCGGGCCGCGGGCGCCGCGGTCGGCTGGGACGCCGGCGGCATCACCACCGTCGTCACCGCCGACGGCGCCGACCTGCGGGCCAAGCGGCGGGCGATGGCCGCGCACGGCACCCAGATCCCCCGGGATGCCGTCCGCCGGCCCGGCTTCGCCGCCGCGCACGGGCGGGAGTGGTTCCGGCGCGCCGGCGGCCCCGGCTTGCTCGACATGGTGCTCTAAAGGAACTCCCAAGATTCCCCTCTACGTTGGCCGGGTAGCAGGTACCGACCGACGCGAGGAGGCAACATCGATGGGACTCCTGGACCGACTTCTCGGCCGTGAGGACCAGAGCCGGCGTGGGCCGGCATGGAACACGCAGCCGCAGCCGACCCGGCCGCAGCAGCGTCAGCGCACCGACGACGAGGTGGCGATCGACCGCTACCGGTACATGCTCCGCACCGCCCCGCCCGAGCAGGTCGAGGAGGCGCACGCGGAGGCCTTCGCGAAGCTCACTCCGCAGCAGCGGCAGCAGGTGCTCGCCGAGCTGTCCGCCGCGGTGCCGGCCGCCGAGCGGGTGCAGTCCGACGACCCGCGCTCGCTGGCCCGGATGGCCACCCGGGCGGAGATGCGCCAGCCCGGCACGATGGAGCGCGCGCTCGGCGGCCGCGGCATGGGCATGGGCGGGATGATCGCCGGCGGCCTGCTGGCCAGCGTGGCCGGCGCGTTCATCGGCACCGCGATCGCGGACGCGATGTTCGACTTCAACGACAGCGGGGAATCAGCCCAGGCGGCCGACGCCGGTGGTGACGGTGGCGGTGCCGACGCCGGTGGCGGTGGCGGCGACGGTGGCGGTGGCGGCGACAGTGGCGGTGACGCCGCCGGCGGTGGTGGCGACTACGGTGGCGGCTACGGAGACGGCGGAGGGTACGACGGAGGCGGCTTCGACGGCGGCGACTTCGGCGGCGACTTCGGCGGCGGTGACTTTGGAGGATTCTGATGGCTCGGGACGACCGGCCCACCGGTGACGAGGTGGTCGAGGACGTGATGTCCGCGCCCGGCCCGCCGGAGGTCCGCAGGGACCGGCGGGAGCACGGCGGCGGTGGGATGCCCGGCCACGTCGACGACGACGCGCTGGCCGAGCGCACCGAGCAGGAGCGGGTGGAGCTGGGGCTGGACGACTACGACCCCGACGACGTGCCGCCGGCGACCGACGACCCGGTGCCGACCGACATCACCGAGTCCGAGCAATACCAGGACGAGCTCACCGAGATCGAGGTCGAGGTCGACAAGGGCGAGCTGCCCAGCGGCCCGCGGCCTGAGTTCCCGCCGAGCCGCTACCCCGACAGCTGAACGCGGCCGGCCGGTCAGCGGGTGCGTGAAGGGTGCGCGCCGGCCGGCCGGCGGGCCGCTACCATGCTGGCGCACGCCCCCTCCCCTCCGGACGGGTGATGACCAGCATCCACAACTCGTACCGACACGAGGCATTTCTCTACTGTGGCGAGGACGACTTCCTCGCGGGCGCGGTTCCCTTCATCTCCGACGGGCTGACCGCCGGCCAGCCCGTCATGGTCGCGATCCGCGGATCCCGGCTGCCCGCGCTGCGCTCGGCGCTCGGGACCGCGGCGGCGGAGGTGCTGTTCGTCGACATGACCGAGCTCGGCCACAACCCGGCCCGGATCATCCCCGGCTGGCGCGGCTTCCTGGACCGGCACGGCGCCGACGACCAGCCGGTACGCGGCGTCGGCGAGCCGATCTGGGCCGGCCGGCGCCCGGCCGAGCTCGCCGAGGCGCAGCTGCACGAGGCCCTGCTCAACGTGGCCGTCGATCCGGACACCCCGCTGTGGCTGCGCTGCCCGTACGACAAGGACGCGCTGACCGAGGCCGCGCTGGCCGAGGCCGCCCGCAGCCACCCGATCCTGGTCGAGTCCGGCAGCCTGCGCGGGTCCTGCAGCTACGCCGGGATGCAGCATGTCGAGGACCTGTTCGCCGCCGCGCTGCCGGAGCCGGACCAGCCGGCCGAGGCGATCGCGCTGCCGGCGGGGGCGGCCGAGGTGACCGCGCTGGTCGGCCGGCACGCCGAGGCGGCCGGGCTGGCCGCCGAGCGGGCCGACCGGCTGGCGCTGGCCGTCCGGGAGCTGACCGCGGCCGCGATCCCGGGCTGCCGGTTGCGGGTCTGGACCGAGCCGGGCGCGCTGGTGTGCGAGCTGCACGATCCCGACCCGGTGGGCAACCCGCTCGCCGGCCGGGTGCAGCCCGCCGACGGCGAGCCGGACGACCACGGTCTGTGGCTGGCGAACCAGACCTGCGACCTGGTCCAGGTCCGGTCCACGCCGGACGGCTCGACCGTCCGCGTGATCAGCTGGCTGTGACCGTCCCAGCCCGGCCGGGTCAGCCGGTCGGTTGCGGGGCGCGGGGTGGGTCGAGCTCGTCCGCCCGGGGCCCGAGCCACTCGGCCAGGCCAGCCGGCGTCATCGCGTCCCCGACGATCGCCCCCTGCACGATCCGCACCCCGTATGAACGCACCTGATACAGCAGGCGCTCGGAGTCGACGCCGTCGGCGGCGGCGCGGATGCCCAGCGATTGGACCAGGTTCACCGTGGCGCGGACCACCGACTCGTCCTGCGCGCTGTTCATGGCCGAGGCGACGAACGACCGGTCGAGCTTCAGCTCCTGCACCGGGAGCGTGCGCAGCCGGGTGAACGACGGTGCGGACCGGCCGTAGTGGTCCAGCGCGAGCCGGACACCGAGGGTGCGGAGCTGGCTGAGCGCGCGGCGGGTCCGGTGCGGGTCGACCAGCAGCAGGTCCTCGGCCAGCTCGAGCTGGATCGACGCGGGCGGCACACCGGCCTCGCTGACCAGCCGGGCCAGCTCGTACGGCAGCCTGCTGTCGAGGACGTCGGTGGTGGTGAGGTCGAGGGTGACGCCGAGTTCCAGGCCGCCGGACCGCCACCACGCGCACCGGCGCACCGCATCGGCCATGAGGACGCGGGTGAGCCGGCGGGTCAGTCCGGCGCGGGCGGCCAGCGGGCGCAGGCTCGCCGCGTCCAGCACGCCGTGCTCCGGGTGCACCCAGCGCAGCTTGGCCTCGAGGTCGATGGCGGTCCCGCTGTTCAGGTCGACGATCGGCTCGTACGACGCGACGATCAGGCCGTTGTCGAGCGCACCGATCAGCTCCGGCAGCAGCCGCGGGCCGAAGTCCCGACCCACGTCCTGCGCCGGGTCGTACACCTCGACCTCGGATTCGGTCGCCTTGGCCCGGCGCAGCGCGTCGGCCGCGCACCGCAGCAGCCCGCGGCTGTCGGTGGCGTGCACCGGACCGGCCGCGATGCCGGCGGACAGCTCGATGTCGATCTGGCCACCGGGCAGCCGGACCGGCTCGCCGATCGCGGTGAGCAGGTCGCGCATCCATTGTTCGGCCTGCGGCAGGTTCCCGTCGAACGGCTGCAGCACCGCGATCTCGGCACCGCCGAGCCGGGCGCAGACCGCGCGGTCGTCGAGCCGCTCGCGCAGCCGGGTGCCGAGGGCGGCGAGCAGGCCGTCGCCGTACTCGTAGCCCAGCGTCTCGTTGATCTCCGGCAGGTGCCGGATGCTGACGATGCTCAGCAGCAGCGGCCGGCCCTGGCTGCTGCCCGCGACCAGCGCCGGCAGCCGGTCGTCGAGCACGCGCCGGTTGCCGACGGTGGTGAGGTCGTCGGTCAGCGCCTCGGTGCGGCTGCGGCGCAGCGCCTCGGTCTGCTCGTACGTGAGCGCCGCGACGGAGGCGACCAGGCAGGCCGAGGCCAGCGCGATGGTCAGCGGGTGCAGGTGCACGAACGCGCTGACGACCAGCACGGACAGGCCGACCAGCGAGAACATGACCTGGACGACCACCGCCGTGAGGCCGCCGAGCACGGCCGGCGCGACCCGCCGGCGCAGCGCGCCGGCCAGCGGGATCAGGGCGATGCCGGCCATCCAGGCGCCGTCCACCCACATGCCGTCGTCGTACCAACTGTTGGCGCCGAGCAGGTACGCCGTGTCCGCGACCGCGAACAGGCCGAAGCCGGCGAACAGCAGCCACCACACCGGGTCCGCGGGCCAGCCGACCATCGACAGCGTGGCCACCACGACGACGATGAGGACCAGGTCACCGAGCGGGTACGAGAGGTTGGTGATCACCTCGGCCGGTGAGCCGCTGATGCCGGTGATCACCCGGGAGACGGTGAAGGCGGAGACCAGCGCGCCGACCGCGAGCGAGGCGACCAGCGCGTCCAGCACCACGCTCAGCGACACGCGCTTGAGCTGCGACCGGGCCAGCAGGATCAGGCCCACCGAGGCCAGCGGGTAGAGCGCGACGTAGCCGACGTCCGCCGGGGACGGCAGCGGGATCTCGTCCGCGTCGGCGAACATGATCGTCCAGTACTGGTCGCCGACGGCCCAGGAGATCGCGGCCAGCGCGAGCAGCAGCCAGGGCAGGCGGTCGCGCTTGACCAGCAGCGGGCGGGCCAGGCCGCCGAGGGTCACCGCGAGGATCGCGACCCCGTAGAACCACGTGTCCCACCAGGACGGCTTCACGTCCTTCGGGAGGAGCGTGGCCAGCGCATACACGCCGGCCACACCGCCGAGCAGCCACCGCCCCAGGCGGAATGCGAGGGAGTCGAGGACGGCGTCGTCGGCTTGCGTGTCCGGTCTGGTACCCGGCGCGATCGCCATGACCGGGCAGAGTAGGACCGCCGCGGTGGCTACGTCTGGCGTTCACCAGATAGACGCAAGAGAAACACTTCTGCAACGTGAGTAGTCGGCACGGCGAAGCCGTTGAAGCCGCTCGCATAGCTTGTCGTGTACGCACCGGCCGTGCCGAGAAATATCCGGTCATCGACCGCCAGGTCGGACGAGAGCGGGACGTCGACCATGATGGTGTCCTGGCTGTCGCAGGTCGGCCCGGTCAACTGGGCCGGCGTCCGCCGCGCCGAGCCGCGCGAGTCGGTCACCGGGAAGCGCAGCCGGTTGCCGCTCTCCAGCGCCTCCATGAACCCGTTGAACGCGCCGACGTCCAGGTGCACCCAACGCCGGCCGGCGCGCTCGGCCACCCCGATCACGGTCGCGACCATGACCCCGGCCTCCGCCACGAGCGCGCGACCCGGCTCGACCGCCAGGGTGGCCGGCTCGTACGGCAGGTGCGCGGCGACGCCGCCCCGGATCGCGGCCGCGAACTCGGCCAGCGGCGGCGGTTCGACGTCGGCGTACCGGGCCGGGAAGCCGCCGCCGAGATCGAGCAGGTCCAGCCGGATGCCGTCGGCGGCCAGCTCCCGCAGCACCGTGCCGACCTGCCGAAGGGCCGCGTCCCAGGCGGCGGGCGACAGCATCTGGGAGCCGACGTGGAAGGCGAGCCCGTGCGGACGCAGGCCGGCCCGGCCGGCGGCCCGCAGCAGGTGGGCGGCGCGGCCCGCGCCGACGCCGAACTTGCCCTCGCTCGGGACGGTGCTGCCGCCGGTCGAGGTGCGCAGCCGCACGTACACGGCCGCGCCGGGCGCGTGCTCGGCCAGCTTGGCCAGCTCGGGCTCGCCGTCGGCGGCGAACCGCCACACCCCGGCCCGCCACGCTTCGGCTACATGCGCGGCCGGCTTGACCGGGTTGCTGTAGAGCACGTCGGCCGGGTCGACGCCGATCTCCACCAGCGCCCTCAGCTCGGCCACGGAGGCGATCTCGAACCGGCCGCCGAGCCGCTGCAGCCGGCGCAGGATCCGCTCGTCCGGGTTGCACTTCATCGCGTAGTGCACGTCCACGCCGGGCAGCTCGGCGGCGAAGCCGAGGTACGCGGTCGCCACCCGGTCGAGGTCGAGCATCAGGAACGGGGTGGGACCCGGCAGCCGGGAGAGCCGGTCGGCGGCCAGCGGGTCGGTCATCGGTGCATCAGCTTCTTCCGCAGCTCGTACGAGGGGATGACGACGGCGTAGAAGCCGAGGTCGGCGAGCAGCTTGCCGATCAGCAGGCCGGCCGGGACGCCGGTGCCGGCCGACCCGGAGCCGGCCCAGCCGGCGGCGAGGTAGATCAGCCCGGGCCGGAGCAGGAACGTGTCCGCCAGCTCGGCCGCGACGAAGTCGCTCATCTCCGCGAGCAGGCCGCGGCCGGTGCGCAGCAGCCGTCGCCGCGCGCCGGCGCTCGCCGCGTACAGCCGCGGGACCGTGCGGCGCAGGATCACCCCGTAGTACGCGACCGTCTCGGCGACCGAGCCGGCCAGCGCGGCCGGGGCGAGCGAGCCGGTCAACGCGTGCACGCTCACCGCGGCCGCGAGCGCGGTCACCGTGCCGACGAGCTCGGCCAGCAGGTAGCGCCGTCCCCACTCCCGCACCTTCGTCCGCCCTGCGACCACGAGCCGCGCGACCGGGGCTCGCCGCCGGCGGCCGGGCGGGGCGCCGGCCACAGCCCAGCCGCGGCCAGGCCGGCCGGTCGCCCATCCCCAGCCCCGGCGGCCCGGCTCCGGCGGACCGGCCACTGCCCGGCCGCTGCCGGCCAGGCCGGTCGCCCAGCCCCAGCTAGGACGGCGGCCTGGCGCCGCCGGACCGGCCACTGACCGGCCCCAGCCCCGGCGGCCCGGCGCCGCCGGACCGGCCACCGACCGGCCCCAGCCCCGCCGGCGGCCCGGCGCCGGCGGCCCGGCCACTGCCCGGCCCCAGTCCGGGCCGCGGCCCGGGGCCGGCGGAGCCGTGGTTGAGCTCCAGCCGCGCAGCATGGCGGTGTCGTGCGTGGCGCCCGGCGGCAGCGTACGCGGGCAGGTGGTGCCGGGATCCGGCCCTGGGCGCGCGGCGACAGCACGGGACGCCCCACCGTCCCGTCCCGCCGCGCGAACCGGTTGGTCCGCGACGGCCCTCATCCGATCGGCTGCGGCTGCGCGGCGCGCTCCGGGTCGCCGGCAGGGTCGGGTGCCGGCGTGGTGCCGAGCCAGTCGGCCAGCGCCTCCGGCGACATCGGATCGCCGACCGCCGCACCCTGCACGCCTCGCACCCCGTACGACCGGACGCGGTCGAGCAGGTCGGCGGTGTCGACGCCGTCGGCGACGGTCCGGATGCCGAGCGACAGGGCCAGGCTGACCGTCGACCGGACGACCGCCTCGTCCGGGCCGCCCTGCTGCACCGAGGCGACGAACGAGCGGTCGAGCTTCAGCTCCTGCACCGGCATCGCGCGCAGCCGGGTGAGCGACGGCGCGGACCGGCCGTAGTGGTCAAGCGCCAGCCGGACGCCGAGGGTGCGGAACTGGGTGAGCGCCCTGCGGATCCGGCCCGGGTCGACCAGCAGCAGATCCTCGGCCAGTTCCAGCACGAGCGCGCCCGGTGGCACGCCGGCCTCGCTGACCAGCCGGGCCAGCTCGTACGGCAGCCGGCTGTCGAGGACGTCCGCGGTGCCGAGGTCGACCGCCACGCCGAGCCGGACACCGCCGGCCCGCCACCAGGCGCACCGGCGCACCGCCTCGGCCAGCATCACCCGGGTCAGCCGCCGGGTCAGCCCGGCCCGCGCCGCCAGCGGTCGCAGGACGCCGCCGTCCAGCACGCCGTGCTCCGGGTGCACCCAGCGCAGCTGTGCCTCGAGCTCGACCGCGGCACCACCGGCCAGCTCGACCTTGGGCTGATACCAGGCGCCGACCAGGTTGCGTTCGAGCGCTCCGATCAGCTCGGGCAGCAGTCGCGGGCCGAAGTCGCGGCCGATGTCCTGGGCCGGGTCGTAGACCTCGACCTCGGACTCGGTCGCCTTGGCCCGGCGCAGCGCCTCGCCGGCACACCGGAGCAGGTCGCGACCCCCGGTGGCGTGCGTCGGGCCGGCGGCGACGCCCGCGGACAGCTCGATCTCGACCTCGACGCCGCCGACCCGGGCCGGACCGGCCACCGCGGCCAGCAGGTCGCGCATCGACTGCTCGGCCCGGGCCAGATGCCCGTCGAACGGCTGCAGCAGCGCGATCTCGGCGCCGCCGAGCCGGGCGGGCACCGCGCGGTCGCCGACCTGCTCCCGCAGCCGGGCGCCGAGCGCTGCCAGCATGCCGTCGCCGTACTCGTAGCCGAGGGTCTCGTTGATGGCCGACAGGTGCCGGATGCTGACGATCCCGACCAGCAGCGGCCGGCCGGCAGCGGCCGCGGCGGCCAGCGACGGCAGCCGCTCGTCGAGCATCCGTCGGTTGCCGACGGCGGTCAGCTCGTCGGTGCGCGCCTCGGTGCGGCTGCGGGCGAGCGCCCTGGTCTGCTCGAAGGTCAGCGCCGTGCGACCGCCCGCGGCGACCAGGCAGAGCGCCGCCAGCACGACCGTGACCGGGTGCAGGTCGGCGAACGAGGCCACCACGAGGACGACGAGAGCGGCCAGCGAGAACAGGATCGGCACCAGCAACGCGGCGAACCCGCCGATGGCGGCGGGCGCCGGCCGCTGCCGCAGCGAGCCGGCCAGCGGGACGAGCGCGATGCCGACCATCCACAGCCCGTCGACCCACGACCCGTCGACGTACCAGCTGTTCGCGCCGAGCAGGTATGCGGTGTCGGCGACGGCGAACAGCGCGAACCCGGCGACGAGCAGCCACCACACCGGCTCGACCCGCCAGCGCACCATCGCCAGCGTGGCGACCGCGACGACGATGAGCACGAGGTCGCCGACCGGATAGGACAGGTTGGTGATCACTGCCGCGGCCGAGCCGTCCACCCCGGAGATGATCTGTTGCACCGTGATCGCGGAGAACAGCGCGCCGACCGCGAGCGAGGTGACCACCCCGTCGAGCAGGACGCTGGCCGGCACCTGCCGCAGCACCGAGCCGGCCAGCAGGATCAGCCCGACGTACGCGAGCGGGTAGAGCCCGACGTAGCCGACGTCGGCCGGCGACGGCACCGGGATGTCGTCGGCGTCGGCGAACATGATCGACCAGTATTGGTCGCCGACCGCCCAGGAGATCGTGGCCAGCGACAGCAGCAGCCAGGGCAGCCGGTCGCGCCGCACCACCAGCGGCCGCACCAGCCCGGCGAGCGTCACCGCCATGATCACCGCGCCGTAGAACCAGGTGTCCACCCAGCCCGGCCTGGCGCCGCTCGGCAGCAGGGTGCTGAGCGCGTAGATCGCGGCGAGGCCGCCGAGGACCCACCGACCCGTGCGGAACGCGGCGGAGTCGAGGACCGCGTCCTCGGCGGGCGCGTCCCTGTCGCTGTCCGGCGGTGCCTCCATGACCGCGAACCCTAGGGCTCTATGTCACCGTCGTCACCATTCCGAGGCAGAACCGCCTGACCGGGTGAGTCTGTTGTTATTAATGGAGGAATGATGTGAGAAATCCGAATAGCGTGACTCGCTGCTCGTGCGCCCAGGATGGCAGAGAGCCGGGGCGGGGACCGCTGCCGTCATCCCGCCCCGGCCCGAGCCGGTGCGCCGCGCTAGTGCGCGAACGTGAACCAGTTGACGTTGACGAAGTCGGCCGGCTGGCCGCTGGTGAAGGTCAGGAAGACCGTGTGCACGCCGGTGACCGCGCTGATGTTCGCCGGGACCGTCCGCCAGCTCTGCCAGCCGCCGGTGTTGCCAATCGCGAAGCTGCCGATCGGCGCGTTGGACCGGCTGTCCAGCCGCACTTCGACCAGCCCGCTCACCCCCGCCGCCGCACCGGACGCGACGCGCGCGCTGAACTGGTGTGCCGGGCTGCTGCCGAAGTCGACGTTCGAATACTGCGCCCAGTCACCGTTGGCGATGAAGCCCATGTCCTGCCCACCACCGGCGTCGGTGGTCGCCTCCAGCTGCGTGCCGCTCTGGGCGCTGGACGACTCGGCCTGGATCGTCCCGTACGCCCCGGTCCCACCGGTCGGTGGCGGGGTCGTCGGCGGCGGTGGCGGCGGGCTGGTCGTGCCGCCGCCGGCCGAGTAGACCGCGAAGTAGTCGATCAGCATCGGCACGCCGGAGCGCGTCGACGCGGTCGGACCGCCACCGAACGCGGCCGGGAAGCCGCCGCCGATGGCCAGGTCGAAGATGGCGAAGTAGCCGTGGTTGGTGGCGTTGGTCCAGGACGCGGCGTCGACCTGGTTCTTGTTCAGGGAGAAGTAGACGGCGCCGTCCCGGTACCAGCGCAAGGTCTCCGGGTTGACGCTGCGGTCCCACTCCACCCCGTACGTGTGGAAGGCGGTCTGGCAGCCGGAGCAGGCGACCCGGCCGCTGCCGAGACCGGTGGTCTCGTTGCAGGTGCCCGGAATGGACGGTCCACAGTGGAGGGTGCCGAAGACGGAGCTGAGCCCGTTGACGTCCTCCATGATGTCGATCTCCCCGATGCTCGGCCAGTTGGTCGCGCCGACCGGCCGCGCCGGGGCGCCCATCGACCAGAACGCCGGCCAGTAGCCTGCTGCCGCGGCACCGGTGACGTTCGGCTGCTGGAGGGAGGCCTCGATCCGCAGTTTCCCGCCCGCCGGCGGCTGGAAGTCGGTGCGCCTGGTCTCGATCCGGGCCGAGGTCCAGTTGCCGGCGGAGTCCCGCAGCGGGGTGATCGCGAGGTGGCCGGCGCCGTCCATGTTGACGTTGGCCGAGTTGCTGGTCATCGTCTCGACCTCGCCGGTGCCCCAGTTGGCGGCACCGCCGGGGTAACCGTGACCGGTGTCGTAGATCCAGTTGGTCTCGTTGAGCCGGGTGCCGGCGGCGCCGTTGAAGTCGTCCCCGAACACCAGCGTGTAGCCGGCCGGCGGCGCCGGCACCGCACTGGCCGGGGTGGGAGCGGCCACCACCATCGCGGTAACCGCGGCGGCGGCGAAGCCGCCCGCGGCGAGGACACGCCATCGACGGGGAGGGGACATGGCTTGACTCCCTACTGTCCGCCAGCAGGTACGGCTGGGAATTGTTGGGATCGTTCCCAGTCGTACCGTAGGCACGACGTTACGACAGGTCAATACGGCTCACTCCGATGGCGCAACCGGAGCAGTGATCAATCCGCCGGAGCAATCGATGTATAACGGGCCCCATGGTCAGGCCCCCGGCGACGGCGCGGACGATCAAGGAGGTGGCCGCGGTCGCGGGGGTCTCCAAGTCCACCGTGTCCCGGGTGCTCAACGACACCCCGGGGGTGAGCCCGACCGCCCGGGAACGGGTCCGGTCGGCGATCGAGCGGACCGGCTACCAGCCCAACCGGGCGGCCCGCAGCCTGGTCACCCGGGCCACCGGCTCGATCGGCCTGGTCGTCTCCGAGCCGCACGCGCGGATGTTCTCCGACCCGTTCTTCGCCAGCATGGTCCGCGGTGCCACCGAGGTGGTCCGGCCGCTGGGCATCCACCTGGTGCTCATGCTGGCCGAGGACCAGCGGGCCCGCGACCAGCTGCTGGCCTACCTGCGGCACGGGCACGTCGACGGCGTGCTGTTCGTGTCCACCCATGCCGCCGACCCGCTGCCGCGGATCCTGGTCGCCGAGCGGCTGCCGGCCGTGCTGTCGGCCCGGCCGGTCGGGCGGCTGTCGATCAGCTACGTCGACGTGGACAGCGTCGCCGGGGCCGGGCTCGCCGTCGATCACCTGGTCGAGCGCGGCCGGCGCCGGATCGCCACGATCGCCGGCCCGCAGGACATGGCCGCCGGCCAGGACCGGTTGCGCGGCTGGGAGGAGGCGCTGGCCGCGCACGGGCTGGTGCCCGGCCCGATCGCGTACGGGGACTTCGACCGGGGCAGCGGGGCGCGGGCGATGGAGGAGCTGCTGGCCACCGGGGAGGCGTTCGACGGGCTGTTCGTGGCCTCCGACCTGATGGCGCTGGACGCCCTGGCGGTGCTGCGCGAGCACGGGCTGCGGGTGCCGGGCGACGTCGCGGTGGTCGGGTTCGACGACTCCGTCGCCGCCACCCAGGCGCGCCCGCCGCTGACCACGGTGCGGCAGCCGGTCGAGGAGATGGCCAAGGCACTGACGCTCACGCTGCTCGACCGGATCGGCGACCCGGACGCGCCGATCACCAGCCGGGTGTTCCCGCCGAAGCTGATCGCGCGCGCGTCGACCTGAGCAGCGCGGTGGTCATCGCGCGCGACTTCACCATGGTCTCGGCGTGCTCGGCGGCCGGGTCGGAGTCGGCGACGACCGCCCCGCCGACGCCGAACGAGACCAGGCCGGGCGTGGTGACCAGGGTCCGGATCACCACGCTGAGCTCCGCCGGGCCGGCCAGCGAGAACCAGCCCAGCGCACCGGAGTAGACCCCGCGCGGACCACCCTCCAGCCGGTCCAGGATCGCCATCGTCGCCACCTTCGGCGCCCCGGTCATCGAACCGGGCGGGAAGGCGGCCCGCACCGCGTCCACTGTGGACAGCTCCGGGCGGAGGGTGCCGCGGACGGTGGACACCAGCTGGTGCACCGGCGGGTAGGTCTCGACCGCGCACAGCTGCGGCACCCGCACCGAGCCGACCCGGCAGACCCGGCCGAGGTCGTTGCGGACCAGGTCGACGATCATCACGTTCTCGGCCCGGTCCTTGGCGCTGGCGGCGAGCTCGCGGCGCAGCGCGTCGTCCTCGGCCGGGGTGCGGCCGCGCGGCCGGGTGCCCTTGATCGGGCGGGACTCCACCACCCGGTCGGCGTCCACCGACAGGAAGCACTCCGGCGACGCGGACAGCACGGCCATGCCTGGCAGTTCGAGCAGTGCGCCGTACGGGACCGGGCTGATCCGGCGCAGCGCGGCGTACGTGGCGACCGGGTCGAGGTCGACCTCCGCGGTGAGCTCGTTGGTGAGGCACAGCTCGTACGAGTCGCCGGCGGCGATGGCGGCCAGGCAGGCCCGGACGCGGTCCAGGTAGGCGTCGCGGTCGTGCCGCGGCACCAGCCACGGCACGTCGGTCGCGTCGACGAGCGGGGCCGCATCCTCGCCGACCGCCGGCTCGGCCGCCATCAACCGGGCCGCGGACCGGTCGGTCCACGAGCTGTCCACTGTGGACCGGGTGAGCAGCCAGGCCCGGCCGTCCCGGTGATCGATGGCGAGCATCCGGTCGGCCAGCACCAGCGCCGCGTCCGGGGTGCGCGACCGGTGCGCGGCAGATCCGCCGGTCTCCGCCTTCAGCTCGTAGCCGAGATAGCCGACATACCCGAGGGTGAACGGGAACGGCAGCCCGGCCGGCGCGGGCTCCTCCCGGTGGCGCAGCTGCTCGTCCAGGTACGCCAGGAACGGCTGCCGCACCCGCCGCGCGCCGGCCGGCCCGGTCACGGTCACCGACCCGTCGGCGACCCGGCAGGACACCTGCTCGGCGCCGGTGCCGAGGTAGGAGAACCGGCCCCGGCCGCCGCTGTCCAGCCAGAACCGGCAGGGCTCGGTCGCGAACAGCGCCCGGTACGCCTGCTCCGGGTCGGGCACGAACGGCAGCTCGAGGACCGCCACCCTCACCCGCCGGCGAGCGCGGCGGTGACGAACGGCGTGTCCGAGGTGAGCACGTCGTGCAGGTCGATCCCGTTCTGGCACAGCACGATCGTCCGGCCGCCGTCGGTCCGCAGCACGACGGTGGTGTAGCCCGGCACGCCGCCGTGGTGCCCGAACGCGACGGTCCCGTCCGGATACTCGTACCGGACCAGCCCGAGTCCGCGCCAGCGGTCCTCGTCCAGCGGCTCGGTGCGTGCGGTCATCGTCGCCAGGTCCGCCGGGTCGACCACCCGGCCGTCCAGCAGCGCGTCGAAGAACCGGGCCACGTCCCGCGGAGTCGCGGTCATCGCCCCGGACGTCCACCCGAACGACGGGGACAGCACCGGGATCTCCTGGTACGGCTGGTCCGCGCCCAGCCGGAGGTGGCCGGTCGCGTGCGGACCGCGCAGCCAGCCGTCGGCGACGGGGAAGCTCGTGTCGCGCAGCCCGAGCGGGCCGAGGATCCGCTGCCACACCAGCGCGTCCAGCCTGGTCCCGGTGGCCTTCTCGGCGATCAGCCCGAGCAGCACGTAGTCGGTGTTGCAGTAGCGGAACGACTCGCCGGGAGGGAGGCGATCCGGCTGCGCCAGGGCGACCTCGACCAGCTCCTCGGGCCGCCGGTAGCCGGTGATCCTGGACAGGTCCGGCGGCGTGCCGAGCACCGCCCAGGCGTAGTCGGGAAGCCCGGAGCGCATCCGCAGCAGCAGCTCGACGGGCAGCTGGTCGCCGCCGGGCACCAGGCCGGGCAGCCACTGCTCGACGGTGTCCGGGCGGGCGAACGCTCCCTCCCGCAGCAGCTGCACCAGCACCGCCGACACGTACGTCTTGGTGACGCTGCCGATCCGGAACCAGTCGTCCGCTGTCGGGCGCCGGCCGCCGGCCAGGTCCGTCACCCCGACCGCGCCCTCGAACACCGGCTCGCCGCGGTCGGTGACCAGGCCGACCAGGCCGGGTCCGTGCGTCTCGGCGGTCCGGGCGAGGGCGTCCGCCAGCGGGGCGGGATCGGTCGGCACCGGGCCAGCTTAGGATCTGGGCAGGGAGGGCTCATGCGCGTCACGCTGATCCAGACCGAGATGGACGGCTCGCTGCCGCTGGCCGAGCGGGTGGCCGGGGTCGCCGAGCAGGTCGCGGCGTGCACCGGCGACCTGGTGCTGCTGCCCGAGCTGTGGGCCACCGGCTACTTCGCCTTCGACGACTATGCGGCCACCGCGCAGCCGCTGGACGGCCCGCTGGTACGGACGATGGGCGCGGCCGCGGCGGCCGCCGGGATCGTCCTGCACGCCGGCAGCATGGTCGAGCGGGACGCGGCCGGCCGGCTGTTCAACACGAGCCTGCTCTTCGACCGGGACGGCGCGCTCGTGCACACGTACCGGAAGGTGCACCTGTTCGGGTACGGCTCGCGCGAGCAGGAGCTGCTCACGCCGGGGGAGCGGGTCGCCGCGCACGGCCAGCTCGCCCTGTCCACCTGCTACGACCTCCGCTTCCCGGAGCTGTTCCGGACCCAGGTCGACGACGGGTCGCAACTGTTCCTCGTCGCCGCGGCCTGGCCGCTGGCCCGGCTCGAGCACTGGCAGCTGTTGTTGCGGGCCCGAGCGCTGGAGAACCAGAGCTTCCTGCTCGCCTGCAACGCCGCCGGCCGGCAGGGCGACGTCGAGCTGGCCGGCCGCAGCGCGGCGGTCGACCCGTGGGGCACCGTGCTGGCCGAGGCCGGCGCCGGACCGCAGACGCTCACCCTCGACATCGATCCCGACGTCGCCACCCGGGCTCGCAAGGAGTTCCCCGCCCTCGCCGACCGTCGCCTGTAGACGGACCCGGCCGGTCAGCGGAGGTCGAGGAGGAGATCCGGTGGGGCGGTGAGGATCTCGGGGTCGCCGGCCGCGGTGAGCCGGACGTCGAGCTGGCGACCGGCGACCCGCAGCCCACGGACGGTCAGCTCGCCGACCGGGGACGGGCGCATCGGCCGCAGCGTCAGCCGGCCGGCTGGCATGTCCGGGCTCAGCCCGAGGGTCGCGGTGAGCACGACCAGCGCCGCTCCGGCCGACCACGCCTGCGGCCGGCACGCGGCCGGGTAGGCCAGCGGCCGCCGGCCGCCACCCGCTGACTCGCCGCCGTACAGCTCCGGTAGCCGGAAGTCGAACGCCGGCGCGGCCGCCAGCAGCCCGCGGGCCAGGCTGGCCGCGACCGCAGCGGCGTTCGCCGTGCCGACCGCGGCCAGCCCGCGCAGCGCGATCGCGGTGTCGTGGCTCCACACCGAGCCGCCGTGGTAGCTGAGCGGGTTGAACCCGGCCGAGCGCGACGACATCGTGCGCAGCCCGAAGCCGCTGTCCATGTCCGGCGCGGCCAGCCGCCGCACCACCGCGGCCGTCTCGGCCTCGTCCAGAAGGCCGGTGCCGAGCAGGTGGCCGATGTTGGAGGTGACCGAGTCGACCGGCCGGCCGTCGCCGTCCAGCGCGATCGCCGGGTAGCGGCCGAGCCGGTCCTCGACCCAGAACGCCGACCGGAACCGGTCCCGCAGCCGGGCCGCCCAGGCCCGCCAGCCGTCCCCGCCGCTCCGGCCGAACGCGTCCAGCAGCGCGGCGCCCTCCAGCGCCGCGGCGAACGCGTACGCCTGCACCTCGCACAGCGCGATCGGCGGGTCGGCGAGCCGGCCGTCGGAGAACTGGATGGAGTCGAACGAGTCCTTCCAGCCCTGGTTGGACAGCACGCCCGCGTTGTCGACGTACCGGACGAAGCCGTCGCCGGCCGCGTCCCGCAGCCAGCCCAGCGCGGCCTCCAGGCTGGGTATCAGCTCGGTCACCTCGGCGTCGGCCAGCCCCCAGCGCCAGGCGTCGTGCAGCAGCGAGATCCACAGTGGCGTCGCGTCGACGGTGCCGTAGTAGCGCTCGGGGCCGGCCGG
>DATBFW010000131.1:0-50093 GCA_036558285.1 Mycobacteriales bacterium
AGCGAGGCCATGTTGACGATCGTCCCGCCGCCGGTGCGCAGCATCGCCTGGATCTCGTACTTCAGCCCGAGGAACGTGCCGCGCACGTTGCTGTCAACGCTCCGGTCGAAGTCGGCCGGGTCGATGTCGGCCAGCGGCGTCGGCGGCACGTTGTGGGTCGCGTTGTTGAACGCCGCGTCCAGCCGCCCGTACGTGTCCAGCCCCGTGGCCACCAGCCGCTCGACCGACGCCGCCTCGGTGACGTCGGTGCGGACGGCCAGCGCCTGCCCGCCGCCGTCCCGGATCCCGCCGGCGACCTCGTCGAGCGCCCGCTCGTCCCGGGCGGCCAGCACGACGGCGGCGCCGGCGTCGGCGAACGCGCGGGCGGTGACCGCGCCGATGCCGCGGCTGGCGCCGGCGACCAGCGCGACCTTCCCCGCGAACGGCCGGTGGTCGGTTGCTGCGGTCATGGCGTACGGCTCCCTCGTCCGCGGCCGGCTGGTCCGGCCGGCTCGGTTCCGATCGTGCCCGTGGCCGGGGTGCGGAGTCGTCAGCGAGCCGGCGGCATCGAGCTGCGCGGCCTGCGCAGGCCCCGTACGTCAGCTGCCGTACGGGCACGCCGCGTCCCGACCCGCGCGCGGCCAGGTTGGCGCGGGATCGCGGCGGCGGCGAGGATGCGCGGGTGCGCCTGTCCGCCGGCCGGCTCAACCGGGCCACCCTCGACCGGCAGCTGCTGCTGCGCCGGGAGCGGCTGCCGGTGGTCGAGGGCGTCCGCCGGGTCGTCGCGCTGCAGGCGCAGGAGCCGGCCACGCCGTACTTGGCGCTGTGGAACCGGCTGGTCGACTTCGACCCGGCCGAGCTGGACGCCGCGTTCGCGACGCACGACGTGGTCAAGGCGAGGCTGCTGCGGATCACCCTGCACGCGGTGACCGCGGAGGACTACCCGGCCTTCCACAATGCGATGCGGTTCGCCTTGCGCGCGGCCCGGCTCGGCGATCGCCGGTTCACCTCAAGCGGACTGTCCACAGCGGACGCCGACGCGCTCGTCCCGCATCTGCTCGAGGTCGCGGCCCGGCCGAGCACCGGCGCGCAGGTCGAGGCGGCGCTGGCCGAGCGGCTCGGCCGGGAAGCGCCGAGAGGCGTCTGGTGGGCGCTGCGGACCTACGCGCCGCTCGCGCACGCGCCGACCGGCGGCCCGTGGTCGTTCAGCCTCCGCCCGTCCTACGTGACCGCACCGGTGCCACCGTCCTCAGTGGACCAGGCCGAGTCGGAGCGCCGGCTGGCCCGCCGCTACCTGGAGGGGTTCGGGCCGGCATCGGTGGCCGACCTGGCCCGGTTCGCCACGCTCTACCGGGCCCGGGCGTCCGCGGCGCTGCAGTCGATCGAGGACGAGCTGGAGCGGTTCGAGGGGCCGGACGGGACGGAGCTGCTCGACCTGGCCGGCTCCGCACTGCCGGCCGAGGACGTGCCGGCGCCGCCGCGGCTGCTGCCGATGTGGGACAGCGCGCTGCTCGCGTACGACGACCGCGGCCGGGTCATCCCGCCCGACTACCGCAAGCTGGTCATCCGGATCAACGGCGACGTGCTGCCCACGCTGCTCGTCGACGGCTACGTCGCCGGAGTCTGGCGGCCCGTCGAGGGCGGCATCGAGGCGACAGCGTTCCACCCGCTGCCGGACGACGCCTGGGCCGGGCTGGCGGCCGAGGCCCGCGCGCTGGTCGCGTTCCTGGCCGACCGCGACCCGACCGTCTACCGCCGCTACCAGCACTGGTGGGCCAAGCTTCCGGCCGGCGAGACCCGGCTGCTGCCCGGTTAGTCGGGGGCGGTCTCGCGCCGGCGCGGCTGCTCCAGGAGCGCCAGCGTGCCGGTCTCCAGCACGTCCGCGGCGATGTCGCGCAGTTTGCGGTTGCTGCGCTGGCTGGCGATCCGCATCAGGTCGAACGCCTGCTCCCGGGTGATCAGCATCCGCGCCATCAGCACGCCGATCGCCGCGCCGATGTCGCGGTTGGACTGCAGCGCGGCGGTCACGCCCTCGGCCCGGCGGCGCTGCTGGGCGGCGGAGACCGCGAGCGCGCCGTGCGTGGCGACCAGCCCGAGCATGGTCTCGTCGACCTCGTCGAACGCCTCCGGCTTCGAGGCGTAGAGGTTGAGCGCGGCCAGCAGCTCGGCGGAGTCGGCGTCCTCGAAGAACAGCCGGAACGACAGCATGCTGAGGATGCCGGTCTCCTCCGCGGCCCGCCGGCCGAACTCCGGCCAGCGCAGGTCGGTGCGCAGGTCACCGGCGTTGAAGAGGCTGTCGGTGAGGATCGCGTCCACGCACGGGCCGTGCCCCATCTCGTACTGGATCCGGTCGACCTGGGGCGGGACGTCGCTGGTGGCGCCGACCGTGACGAAGCCCGGGCGGGCGCGCCGGCTGGCGGAGGCGTGCTCGGCGTGCGGGACCAGCCGCAGGCTGGCGTGGGACAGGTCGGTGAGCACCTCGTCGACGTCGGTGTAGCTGCTCAGCCGCGCACCCACGGTCGAGAACTCGTCGATGAGCTGGCGTGCCAGCCCGGCAAGGGCGTCCGGACCCTCGGGTAGGTCGTCCCGCGTCATCTCTGCCTCGATTTCGGCCCGCGTTCCCGGGGCGCCGCCCCACCCGACGGGCAGCGCCGATCGACCCCGCGAGCGTAACCACCCGGACCGTTCCTGTCCTCTCCGGCCGGCTACCGACCGGCGTCGCCGGTACGCCGGGTGTGTGCGTCTCGCCGCACCCGGTCCACCCGGTCGGTGACGCTCCTTACCTGCTCGGCGAGCGGCGACTCGGTGCGGCCGAGGTGGGATCCGGCTTCGGCCAGCGGATGGACCAGCGCGGACACGTCGTCGTCGCCGAGTGCGTCCTGCACGACGTCGACCTGGCGCTGCGCCTCCGCCGACAGACCCTCGAGCGCAGTGATCCGGCCGGCCAGGAGCCGCAGCTCGCCGGAGTTACGCCGGGCCCACTCGGCCACGGCCCGGTCGCCGGCGCGTCGGTCGCGCTCGTCCCGGACCCGCTCCTCGCCGGTCCGCCGGTCCTGGTCGCCGGACGGCTGCAGCCGCAGGAACCGGCGCTCGGCCGCCTGCCGGCTGCTCACGCCAAGCGCCGGCGCCAAGTCGGCCCAACTCACGCCGGCCGAGCGGGCCGCGGCGATCAGCGCCGGCTCCCAGGAGGCGAGCTCGTCGCGCAGCTCCCGCAGCGCGGTCAGTGCTGCGATCAGCTCCGTACGGTCGGGCGCGGGACCGTCCGGCTCGGCGGCCACGGCCACGACGGCCGAGACCAGCGCGAACGCCGCGGCCAACGGATCTCCTACCACCGAGCCGTCATCCTTTCGGTGACTGGACCACTTGTCGTCTTCACGATGACATGCTATCACTGGGGTGCGCGTTGACAGGCCACGAGAAGCAAAGGAGGAACGAGCGATGTTGATGCGCACCGACCCGTTCCGGGACTTCGACCGGCTCGCCCAGCAGTTCTTCGGCAACTCGGGTACGTGGTCGCGCCCCTCGGCGATGCCGTTGGACGCCTACCGGTCCGGCAACGAGTTCGTCGTCGCCTTTGACCTCCCTGGCGTCGATCCCGACGCCATCGACCTCAACATCGAGCGGAACGTGCTCACCGTCCGGGCCGAGCGGCGGCCCAACCCGATCGCCCAGGAGGTGGAGATGCAGGTCGCCGAGCGCCCGCTGGGCGTGTTCTCCCGCCAGCTGTTCCTCGGCGACACCCTCGACACGGAGAAGGTCTCCGCCTCGTACGACGCGGGCGTGCTGACGCTGCGGATCCCGGTTGCGGAGCAGGCGAAGCCGCGCCGCATCGAGATCTCGAACGCGGATACGGGCGTCCGCCAGATCGACGCCTGACGGCGTCGCCGACCAGGACCCGCGGTTCCCATGGTGCTCGCCGAGACCGAGACCGAGTTGGATGCGTTCCTCGCCGTCGTCAACGCGGACGTGGACTGGCTGCGGGCCGAGTTCGACGCGATCGTGGCCGCGAGCTGGAACCCGCCGCGGGCCGGCGCGGAGCGATCCGGCGGGCCGGTCGCCATGCCGCTGCCGCCGAAGGGCACCGGCTTCCGGGACGACGTCATGCCGGCCGAGCAGCCGGTCGCCGCCTGGCCGGCGCGGGAACGCTCGCCGCCCGGCGGTTGGGCCGGGCTGCGATGGTCGTCCGCGTGGTCGTCGCGGTACATCGGGGAAGGGGGTTGATCATCGGCGCGAGGGGGTCCCGGACGGGACCCCCTCACCGGTACTCGGCGGCGGCCGGGGGTCGGTCACCGGACCGGCGAGGTGGGTGCTGCCGTCCGCGGGCCCGCCGCCAGGCGTACCGTCAGCTCAGCCGTCATGCGCCGATACTGCCCGAGTGAACCGGCGGGTCACGGGCGGGTACGGCCAGCCGCGGTGGCGCTGGAACGGGACCTCGAGCACCCCGGCGAACAGCCGGGCGAACCCGAGCGCCAGCGGCACCGCCACCGCCAGCGTGACCAGGAACAGCGGCAGCCCGCGCGGGACCAGGTGATGCCCGGTGAGCGTGCGGCTGACCGAGACCACGATCGGCAGGTGCACCAGGTAGAGGCTGTAGGAGAACCGGCCGAGGCCGTTGACCGGCCCGGTGTCCAGCAGCCGGACCAGGGCCGCCGGCCGGCCGGTGCTGACCGCGACCAGCAGCAGCACCAGCGCCGGCCCGAGGGCGAGGTCGATCCAGAAGTAGTGCCGCACGGTCCACACCGTGCCGGCGCCGATCATGACGGCGAGCACCGGCGCGGCGGCGAGCGCCGCCAGCCACGGCCAGGGCAGCCGGCGGATCCGGTCCCGCGCGACGACGATGCCCGCCCCGGCCAGGCCGAACGCGAACAGCGGGGCCAGCTGCGGGGTCAGCCAGGACAGCTTGTCCACCGGCGGCACCGACGCCACCCGGGGGACCAGCAGGCCCAGCGCGACCACCGGCAGCGTCGCCAACGCGACCATGGCCGGCCCGCCGAGCCGGCGGCGGAGCAGCAGCAACAGCGGGAACACCAGGTAGAGCTCGCACTCGACGGCGATCGACCAGAAGGCGCCGTTCGGGGTCGGCGCGACGGCGACGTCCTGCAGCATCAGCCCGTACACGGCGACGGTGCCGGCCGTCGGCACCGCGGAGTGCGGCTGCGGCACGATCGCCCAGGCGATGATCACGCTGAACGCGAGCGCGGCCCAGTACGGCGGCAGGATCCGCCAGGCCCGCCGGCGGGCGAACACGCCGACCCCGCCGGGCAGCGTCCAGCCCGCCCGCGCGGGCCCGACCGCCAGCGAGAAACCCGAGACGACCAGGAAGAACACGACCGCGAGGTGGCCGAACATCAGCGAGCCGGTCCAGTACGGCCCGTGGTTGGCGGGGAAGCCGGGGTAGCTCAGCAGCCAACAGTGGCCGAGCAGCACGTACAGGGCGGCCAACCCGCGCAGCCCGTCCAGCCCGGACAGCCGCCCGCGGTCGGGGGCGCGCACCGGGGCCTGCCGTTCCTCGACTCGGGTCACCGATCCTGACTACGGCGCCGGCCCCGGGACGGTTCTGCCCCGGTCCGGCTCCAGTACGGTCAGGCCTCTCGGAGGGAGGTGCGCCGTCGAGACCGACTGGTTCCTGACCGCGGCCGAGCGGGGAAACGCGAGCACCAGGCTCGACTCGCGGCACCCCGGCGACCGATCGTACGCGTCCGGCAACCGCGCGGAGCCACTCGTGCACGGTGCGGTCTACTTCGCCGAGCTGGCCCGTCGGGTCGGCGAGCTGCGCGGCGGCGACCTGCTGCTGTTCACCGACTGGCGCGGCGACCCGGACGAGCGGCTGACGGCCGACGACGACACGACGATCGGCGATCTGTTCTGCGCGGCGGCCGAGCGCGGGGTGGACGTGCGCGGGCTGGTCTGGCGCTCGCACTGGGACCGGCTGGCGTTCAGCGCGCAGGAGAACGAACACCTCGGCGAGCGGATCGAGCGGGCCGGCGGCGAGGTGCTGCTGGACATGCGGGTGCGCACCGGCGGGTCGCACCATCAGAAGTTCGTGGTGCTGCGGCATCCCGGCCGGCCCGAGCTCGACGTCGCGTTCGTCGGCGGGATCGACCTCAGCCACAGCCGGCGGGACGACGCCCACCACGGCGGCGACCCGCAGCCCCAGCCGATGTCCGCGGTCTACGGGCCGCGGCCGCCGTGGCACGACGTGATGGTCGCGTTGCGCGGGCCGGTGGTCGGTGACGTGGAGACGGTGTTCCGGGAACGCTGGGAGGACCACCGGCCGCTGACCCGTAACCCCGTGCATCTCGTCGGCGAGCGGGTCAAGCACGAGGACCGGCGCGGGTCGCCGCTGCCACCGCAGCTGCCTGACCCGCCGCCGGCCGGCGACCACCACGTGCAGCTGCTGCGGACGTACCCGCGCCGGCTCGGTGGCTACCCGTTCGCGCCGGAGGGGGAGCGCAGCGTCGCCCACGGCTACACGAAGGCGCTGCGGCGGGCGCGCCAGCTGGTCTACGTGGAGGACCAGTACCTCTGGTCGAACGAGGTGGCGGCGACCTTCGCCGAGGCACTGCGCGCGCACCCGACCCTGCACGTCGTCGCCGTGCTGCCGATGTACCCCGACCAGGACGGCCGGTTCTCGCTGCCGCCGAACCTGGTCGGCCGGGACCGGGCGATCTCCGAGATCCGCGCGGCCGGCGGCGACCGGGTCGCGGTCTACGGCATCGAGAACCACCTCGGCGTCCCGGTGTACGTGCACGCGAAGGTCTGCGTGGTCGACGACGTCTGGGCGGTGGTCGGCTCGGACAACTTCAACCGCCGGTCCTGGACGCACGACTCCGAGCTCAGCGCAGCGGTGCTGGACGGGACCCCGGACCCGCGCGAGCCGCGTGACCCCGGCGGGCTCGGCGACGGCGCCCGAGTATACGCCCGGGACCTGCGGCTGCGGCTCATGCGCGAGCACCTCGACCTGGACGCGGATGATGCGCTGCTCGACCCGGCGGCCGCGTTCGCCGAGCTCCGCCGGTCGGCCGACACGCTGGAGGCCTGGCACCGCGGCGACCGCACCGGCCCGCGCCCGCCCGGCCGGCTGCGCCCGCTGATCGACCCGGACCTCAGCCGGACGACGCGGCGCTGGGCGACCGTGCTCTACCACCGGATCTACGACCCGGACGGCCGCCCGGCCGCGCTGCGCCGCCGGCACACCTTCTAGCGGCGCAGGAACTCGCCCAGTGCGGCGGCCACCTCGGCCGGGCGTTCCTCGGCCAGGAAGTGCGCGGCGTCGACGGCCTGTCCGCGCACGTCGGTGGCCCGGGTACGCCAGACGTCGAGCACGTCGTCCGGCCCCGTCCCGACCACGCCGTGCGCACCCCAGAGCACCAGCAGCGGCGCGGTGACCAGCCGGCCGGCGGCGGCGTCGGCCCGGTCGAGCTCGACGTCGATGGTCGCGGCCGCCCGGTAGTCCTGCAGCATCGCGTGCCGCCGGTCCGGGTCGGCGAACGCCCGCTCGTACCCGGCCAGCGCGTCGGTCGCCACGTGGTCGAGAGTGCCGCCCCACGACCCGAGCAGCGCGCGCAGGTACCAGATCGGGTCGGCGCCGATCAGCCGCTCCGGCACCGGCTCCGGCTGGAGGTAGAAGAACCAGTGGTAGTACGCGGTGGCGAGCCGCTGGTTCACCGAGTCGTACACGTGCGTCGTCGGCAGGATGTCGAGCACCGCCGCGCGCAGCACCACCTCCGGGTGGTCCAGCGCCATCCGGTGCGTCACCCGGCCGCCGCGGTCGTGCCCGACGACGGCGAACCGCTCGTACCCCAGCTGTGCCATGAGCGCGACCTGGTCCTCGGCCATCGCCCGGAACGAGTGCGCGGCGAGGTCGCCGGTCGGGATCCCCGACTCGCCGTACCCGCGCAGGTCGGCGGCGACCACCGTGTGATCCGCCGCCAGCTCCGGTGCCACCGCGTGCCACATCAGGTGGCTCTGCGGATACCCGTGCAGCAGCAGCACCGGCGGACCGTCCCCGCCCACCACGGCCCGCACCCGCATCCGCCCGGCGCGGTGCTCCACCTCCACGTCGACGTCCCGGAACCCGGCGAACATGCGACCCAGCCTCCCACCGCGGCCCTTTGCGCGATGCCGCGCGGGGTGGAGGCTGGCGGTGCGGGCAGCGGTGCGCAAGGGTCACAGTCGCCGGCGGGGAACCGGTGCGGAGGAGCCGAGGAGGACTGCGTGGCGCCGATCGACATCACCACCACCCCGGAGTGGGACGCCCTGGCCAAGCACCACGCCGAGATCGGCCCGCGGCACCTGCGGGAGCTGTTCGCCGAGGACTCCGACCGCGGCCGGAGCATGACCGTCGAGGCCGCCGACCTCTACCTGGACTATTCCAAGCACCGGGCCACCGCCGAGACCGTACGGCTGCTCGTCGCGCTGGCCGAGCGGGCCGGGCTGCGGGACCGGATCGACGGGATGTTCGCCGGCGAGCACATCAACGTGAGCGAGGACCGGGCCGTGCTGCACACGGCGCTGCGGCTGCCGCGGGACGCGAGCCTCACCGTCGACGGCCAGGACGTGGTCCACGACGTGCAGGAGGTGCTCGACCGGATGGCCGGGTTCGCCGACCGGGTGCGGTCCGGGCAGTGGACCGGCGCGACCGGCCGGCCGATCCGGTCGGTGGTCAACATCGGCATCGGCGGGTCCGACCTCGGTCCGGTGATGGCGTACGAGGCGCTGAAGGACTACAGCGACCGGGGCCGCAGCTTCGGGTTCGTGTCCAACATCGACCCGACCGACGTGGCCGAGGTGACCCGCGACCTCGACCCGGCGGAGACGCTGGTGATCGTGTCGTCGAAGACGTTCGGCACGCTGGAGACGCTCACCAACGCGAAGGTCGTCCGGCGCTGGCTGCTCGACGGGCTCGGCGACCGGGCCGGCGACGACGCGGTGGCCAAGCACTTCGTTGCCGTGTCCACGAACGCGCAGCGGGTGGCCGAGTTCGGGATCGACCCGGAGAACATGTTCCCGTTCTGGGACTGGGTCGGCGGGCGCTACTCGATGGACTCGGCGATCGGGCTGTCGACGATGCTCGCCATCGGGCCGGACCGGTTCGGCGAGCTGCTCGCCGGCTTCCACGCGATCGACGAGCACTTCCGCACCGCGCCGTTCGAGGCGAACATGCCGGTGCTGCAAGGGCTGCTCAACGTCTGGTATTCGGGGTTCTTCGGGGTGCAGGCGCACGCGGTGCTGCCGTACAGCCAGCACCTGCACCGCTTCCCGGCGTACCTGCAGCAGCTGACGATGGAGTCGAACGGCAAGTCGGTGCGCTGGGACGGCACGCCGGTGACGACCGCGACCGGCGAGGTCTTCTGGGGCGAGCCGGGCACGAACGGGCAGCACGCGTTCTACCAGTTGCTGCACCAGGGCACCCGGCTGGTGCCGGCCGACTTCATCGGCTTCGCCGAGCCCAACCACGACATCGACGACCTGCAGGACCTGTTCATGTCCAACTTCGTCGCGCAGACCGCGGCGCTCGCCTTCGGGCGTACGGCCGAGGAGGTCGCGGCCGAGGGGACGCCGCCCGAGGTCGTGCCGCACAAGGTGATGCCGGGCAACCGGCCGACCTCGAGCATCCTGGCGCCGAAGCTGACCCCGTCGACGCTCGGCCAGCTGATCGCGCTGTACGAGCACACCGTCTTCGTCGAGGGCGCGCTCTGGGGGATCGACTCGTTCGACCAGTGGGGCGTCGAGCTGGGAAAGGTGATGGCGCAGCAGCTCACCCCCGAGCTGACCCGATCCGAGCCGCCGTCGACCGACCTGGACAGCTCGACTCTCACCCTGGTCCGCCGCTACCGCACACTGCGCGGCCGCGCCACCTGACCGGTCCGGGTCACCCGGCGTCGGCGGGGTGCAGCTCGACGTCGACCTCGTCGCCGACGGACAGATCGGCGGAGGTGAGGGCGGCGCGGCTGACGCCGACGCAGAAGCCGCCGCCGGCGACGAGCATCGAGCTGCCGGTGAACGGGACACCGTTGAGCCGGCCGGCCAGCCGGGCCTGCCGGCGGCCGCCCAGCTCGGCGACCAGCTCGGCCGGGATGTCGATGACGGCGAGGCCGCCGGGCTTGTCCTCCCGCCAGCGCCGGACCTGTCCGTGGAACTCTGCCATCGTCCGCCTCACGCACTCGGGAACGCCGGCCGGCAGGATCCCACGCACGGACCCGCCGCGGCATAGGGTGCCGGGGACGTCAGGCCCGTCCCGGCCGAACCGGTCCCGCTCGGCACCAGGGTCGACGTCGAGTTGCCGGCCGAGCGACCCGCGCGAGGAGGATGCATGCTGGACGAGGCCGCCGTCGCGGCGATGACCCGGTTGCCGAAGGTGGAGTTGCACTGCCACGTCGAGGGCACCATGCGACCGGCGACCGTGGCGGAGCTCGCCGCCCGCAACGGGCACGCGCTGCCGACCGACGACCCGACCGAGCTCTACCACTACGTCAGCCTGAACGACTTCCTCCGGGTCTTCTGGCTGGTGCAGTCCACCCTCGGCAGCCGGGACGACTGGGCGCGGCTGGCGTACGAGTCGGCGCTGGACGCGGCCGGCTGCGGCGTGGTCTACCGGGAGACGTTCTTCACCCCGGCCCGACACCTCGACGCCGGCCAGGACCTCGCCGACATCGTCGCCGGCCTGTCCGACGGGTTGGCCGCGGGCGAGGCAGAGACCGGCACCAGGGTCATGCTGGTCTGCGACATGGACCGGGCGTACGGCGGTACGGCGGCGCGCGAGCTGACCGAGCGGCTGATCGAGCTGCGCAAGGCCGGCGCGGCCGGGACCGAGCGGGTGATCGGCGTCGGGATGGACTCCACCGAGCTCGGCGTCGACCCGGTCGACTTCGTCGACGCGTACCGGCTGGCGGCCGAGGCCGGGCTTCGCCGGACCGCGCACCAGGGCGAGAACAATCCGCCGCCGGTGATCGCGACCTGCGTCGACGTCCTCGGCGCCGAGCGGATCGACCACGGTCTGTCCATTGTGGACGACCCGGAGCTGACCCGGCGGCTGGCCGACCGGCGGATCCCGCTGACGGTCTGCCCGACCTCGAACATCCGCATCGCCAACGCGGTCCAGCGGCTCGAGGACCACCCGTACCGGGCCATGCGGGCGGCCGGGCTGCTGGCCACGCTGAACACGGACGACCCGGCGATGATCGACCTCGACCTGGCCACCGAGTACGCCGCGGTGCAGGCGGCCTACTCCTACAGCCGGGACGAGATGGTGGCGATCGCGCTCGACGGCGTCGAGGCGAGCTGGCTCGACGAGTCGGACAAGGCCCGGCTGCGCGACCGCATCACCGCGGCGACCTAGCCCCTCGGTTCGCCGAGCTTCACGGAGACGACGCCGGCCAGGATCAGCACGCCACCGGCGACCTGGATCCAGTGCGGCACCTCGCCGAGCAGCAGCCAGGCGGCGACGAGCGCGACCAGCACCTCGGACAGCGCCACGAACGACGCCAGCCTCGACCCGAGCCGCCGGGCCGCCGCGATACCGGTGCCGTACGCGAGCGCCGCGGTCAGCACGCCGAGGGCGAGCACCGGCAGCCACCACGGCGCGGTGAACGCGTGGAAGGCGACCGGCCGGGTGGACGCGGTCAGCGGCAGGATGCCGACCGCCCCGGCGACGAGCAGGGTGAGGCCGCCGAGCAGCAGCCCGGCGGCGGCGAGCACGGTGGGCGGCAGCCCGTTGTCCTCGTCGGAGGAGAGCACGAAGTAGACCGCGGCGCCGACCATCGCGCCGAGCGCCCAGAGGATGCCGGTGGTGCTCGCCTGCGCGCCGGAAACCAGATCGAGCACCAGCACGAGTCCGGCGGCGCCGAGCAGCACGCCGAGGACGGTGAGCCGGCCGGGCCGCTGGCCGCGGTGGAGCCAGAGCCAGCCGACCACCGCGACCGGCGCGGTGTACTCGATCAGCAGCGCCACGCCGACCTGCATGTGCGCGACGGCGTTGAAGTACGCGAGCTGGCAGCCGGCGACGGCGACCAGGCCGTAGCCGGCGACCAGGCGGAGGTTGCGGACCAGCAGCGGCCACCGGCCGCGCAGCTGCACCAGCGCGATCGGCACCAGCACGGCCGCTGCCAGCAGGATCCGCACCACCACGGCGGCGGCCGACGACCAGCCGGCGTCCATCAGCCCGCGGGCGAGCGAGCCGGACAGGCCGAACGACGACGCCGAGAGCACGGCCAGGCCGAGCCCGGACACCAATCGCGTACCGGCCCTGGTCGTGCGCGGAGTGTCATGCGCCAACACCGCCATGACTACTGACACTAGGGCGAGTGGATGTAAGGTGTCAACGTGGTATTCGCGCATGACACGACTGCGGCGCTGCAGGCCGCGGTCGCGCTGGTGAACTCGGCGGAGCCGCCCGACACGATGACGACGGCGGACGAGCTCGACGAGTTCTTCGCCGCGCACGACTACACCGGGTCCCGGACCCACGACGCAGCCGAGCTGGACGCGGTGCGCGCGCTGCGGGCCCCGCTGCGGCGACTGCTGACCAGCGACCGGGACGAAGCCGTACGGATCGTCAACGCGACCCTGGCCGAGCGGCACGCGGTGCCCGCGCTGGTGCGGCACGACGGCTGGGATTATCACCTGCACGCGATCGACGCCGGCGCTCCGCTCGCCGACCGGATCGCGGTCGAGACCGCGATGGCGATGATCGACCTGATCCGGGCCGGCGAGCTGAGCCGGCTGGCGGTGTGCGCCGAGCAGAGCTGCGCGGGGATCGTGCTCGACCTGTCCCGCAACCGGTCCCGCCTGTTCTGCAGCACCGCCTGCGGGAACCGTGTGGCGGTGGCGGCCTACCGGGCCCGCAGGCGCTGATCCCGACCGGCCCGGCCGTGCTCGCCCGGCCGGCACCGGAGCCGGGGCGGCCGACGTGCGAGAGCCCCGCCTCTGCTCCAGAGGCGGGGCCCGTGCCGGTGCTGGTTCAGACGCCCTCGACGATCGGGTGGATCGACTCGGCGACCAGCCCGTGCGCCTCGCGGTGCACGGCGGCGGCGGTGTCGGCGTCGGGCGCCTCGATCAGGCAGAAGACGCGGCCCTCGGCCTCGTCGACCCAGTAGCGCTGGTAGTTCACGCCGTACTTCGCCTGCGTCGCCAGGTCGGCGGCATGCGCCTGCGCGGCGGCGCCGGCGGTGACGCCCTCGATGTGATGGACGTCCATGAACAGTGACATGGTGGTTCGGCCTCGCTCCTTGTCTCGACCGGCGGTCCGCCTCGTGGCGCCGCCGTGGACCGCCCTCGTGGCGGCCGACTCCTACTATCGGTACGTGCGACGGGGGAGACCATGATCGGGACACCGCCTGGCCTGACCGGGAGTCCGGATCTCGGCGGGGTCGACGATCCGCTCACGATCGTGTCGCGCGTGCTCGAGCTGGTCCGGCTCACCGGCGCGATCTTCTTCCGCAGCACCTTCCGGTCCCCGTGGGCGTACCGGTCGCCGCCGGCGGCCGAGCTCGCCGGTGCGCTGCCGCCGAGCGCCGGCAGCCTGGTGATGTTCCACATCGTCGCCGCCGGCCGGTGCTGGGTGTCGCTCGACAGCGGCGAGCGGCAGCAGGTCACCGCCGGCGACATCGTCGTCATGCCGTACGCGGATGCCAACAACTGGAGCTCGATCGAGCCGGCCGAGCCGGTGTCGATCATGACCCTGCTCCCGCCGCCGCCGTGGCTGGAGTTCCCGCACCTGCAGTACGGCGGCGACGGCGACGAGACGTTCGTCGTCTGCGGCTACCTGCACGGCGACGCGGTGCTGTTCGACCCGGTGCTGCGGGCGCTGCCGGGGCTGTTCGTCGTCCGGCCGCCGGAGGGCCCGGCCGCGGCCTGGGTCCGGGCCAGCGTGGACTACGCGCTGGCGGCGTCGGCGACCGGCCCGGTCGGCTCACCCGCCGACAACCGGCTGCCCGAGCTGCTGTTCTCCGAGGTGCTCCGGCTCTACCTGGAGCAGGGCCGGGACGCGCGGCTGACCGGCTGGCTGGCCGCGCTGCGCGACCCGATCGCGGGTCCGGCGCTGGCCCGGCTGCACGCCGACCCGGCGCACGACTGGACGATCGCCGAGCTGGCCCGCGCCGTGCCGACGTCGCGGACCGTGCTGCTGGACCGGTTCGCCGACCTGCTCGGCCAGCCGCCGATCCGCTACCTCACCACCTGGCGGCTGAGCCTCGCCTCCGGCCTGCTGCTGACCACGACGCTGAGCATCGGGGAGATCGCCGCCAGGGTCGGGTACGGCTCCGAGGAGGCGTTCAGCCGCGCGTTCAAGCGCGAGCTCGGCACCCCGCCGGCGCACTGGCGGGCGGGGCGCTGACGGGCGCGCTGACGGGCGCGCTGGCGGCTCAGCGTTGCGGGGCCGGGTGGGCGGTCCGGAGCAGGCTCGCGTAGCCGGCGGCGATCAGCACCGCCCCGAGGGTCAGCACCAGCGGGGTGAAGCGCTGCGGGTAGATGACGTTCTCGATGTAGTGGTCGACGAAGCCGCCCGGGTAGATGCGCTCGCCGGCGAGCCGCCGGAAGTGGTTCTCCAGCGCCGTGAGCGGGCACTCGTACCCGACCGCGACGATGCCGACCGCCCAGGCGAGCGCGGGCAGGTGCAGCCAGACGACCGGCCGCCAGAGCCGGGCCAGGTACGGACCGGTCACGACGAAGGCGATGAACGCGAAGTGGACGACGACGACGGCCTCGGCGAGGACTCGGTAGACCATGGCGGGCCTCCCTCACCTCGACGGTATCAGCGGGCCCAGCGGCGGTCGGCGGTGAAGCTGACGGTCATCGCGGTCACCGGGGCCAGCTGGTGCAGCCGGTCGTACAGGTCGGCCCTGACCTGGTCGAACTCCCGCACACACTGGGCCCGCGCGGTCTCCGGCACGACGAAGTCGATCTCGACGTCGAGCCGGCGGCCGACCTTGGACGTGCGCAGGAACGACTCGGCGAACCCGTAGTCGTGCTCCACCTGCGCGATGTGGCCGGCCAGCCGGAGCTGCAGGTCCTCCGCGGGCGACATGGTGAGGATCTCCCGCACGCCCTGCGTGCCCAGCCGCAGCGGCACCGGCAGGAACGCCGCCGAGATCAGCGCGACCATCGCGGGGTCGACGTACCGGGCCAGATCCGAGCGTCCGGTCCGCTCGAGAATCAGCGCGACCAGGAAGCCGACGAGCACGCCGAGGCTGAGCAGCGTGTCGCCGACCCACTCGGCCGCCTCGGCCCGGATCAGGTCGGAGCCGCGGCGGCTGCGGCGGCGCAGATACCAGGACACCGCCGCCCCGCCGGTCGTGGCCAGCACGGCGTAGATCAGGGCCCAGCCGGCGGAGACCGAGCGCCCGCCGCCCGCGATCTCGACGACCGCGCCGATCAGGGCGTAGATGCTCAGCGCGCCGAGTGCTGCCGACTTCACCAGGATCGTGACCGGCTCCCACACCTCGCGGCCCCAGGGGTAGCGCTCGTCCGGTCCGCGCGCCGCGGTCCGTACCGCCAGCACGGCCAGCAGGGACAGCAGCACGCTCGCGGCGGAGTACAGGCCGTCGAAGACGATCATCTGCGAGCCGGCGAACAGGCCCCAGATCAACGACAGCACGGCGAAGCCGCACGAGGCCCACACCGATACCAGCAACACCCGGTGATCGGCCCTGCCACCGGGAAACGCGGTCGCCATGGCGCCATCGTGGCGGCCACCCGCCGGCAGCCACGACCGATTAGCCGGTTACCCTCCCATCGGCGCCGCGAGCGCGCCCAGGCCCGTACGTGTCCCGGGCCGGAGCAGCATGGGTATCCGCGCGGGCAAGGTGGGTACGCGCTGCCGATGTCGCGGCCCCGGCCGGTGCCTAGCGTCGCTGGCATGCACCACGAACCGTTCCTGTACGACCTCGTCCGAGCCCACGAGCGGGACCTGCGCAGTGCCGCCGACCAGCACCGGCTGGTGCGGTCGGTCCGGCCCGACCGGCCGGGACTCCTCGGCCACCTCCGGGTCGCCACGCTCGCCTGGCTCGCCCGCGGCGCCCGGCGCACTCCGCCGGCGACCACCCGCGGCACCCGGCGGACCGCCCCGGAGACCACCCGCGAGTCGGCGCCGGCCGCCCGGCCGTCCCGGCCGCCCTGCCGGCGGCGCGACGCGACTCACCCGGCCGAGTCCTGCTGCTGACCGGGCCGGACCCGGCGCTCACCGGTGCCGGTCGAGCTCCGCGACGATCGCGGTGTGCCCGGCGTCGGCGGCGAGCTGCCGGGGGAGCGCACCGCCGCGGTCCGGGATGGTCGCGTCCGCACCGGCGTCGAGCAGCAAACCGCACGACGGGAACGCCGGCGGCGATCAGCATGCGTACGGTGCCGCCCCGCTAGCGCGCGGCCGGCACCGGGTGGAACGGCTCGGTCGGGTGCGCGGTGGCCAGCACCGCGGTCCCGCCGCGCAGCTCGTCGAGCAGCGCGATCCGGGTCGCCCGCGCGGCGTCCTGGTCGTCGTCGAGCAGGTACGCGACCGCGGGATCGAGCAGCTGCGCGGCGTGCACCAGCAGGTCGCCGGTGAGGGCGAACGTCTCGTCCGGGGTGTGCAGCAGCACCACCTGGTGCCCGGGAGTGTGTCCAGGTGTATGCCGGAGCTCCAGGCCCGGCAGCAGGGTCAGGTCGCCGTCCACCAGCTGCAGCCGGTCCGCGGCGCGCAGCGGGTCGAGCAGCGCCTCGGCCAGCGGCTCGCCGAGCGCGTCGGCCTCGGCCCGCTGCAGCACGTGCCGGGCGTTCGGGAACAGCGCGCCGGCGGCCCAGCCGATGTGGTCGGTGTGCAGGTGGGTGAGCACCACCGCGTCCACTCCGGCCGGCTCGATCCCAGCCCTGGCCAGCTGGTCGGGCAGCCGCCCGGGCACCGGCGCCCACGCCCTGCTCGGCGCGTCCGCCGGGCCGATGCCGGCGTCGACCAGGACCGTACGGCCGTCGTCGAACCGGATCGCGTAGCAGTGGAAGTGCAGGATCCACTGCCCGTCCTCGCCCGCTGCGGCCGGGTCGTACCGGTCGGCGGCCGCCCACGCCTGCGCGGACGCGTCCGGGAAGGCCTCGTCCCGGCTCCGGAAGAACGGGCCGGCGCCGTCGCAGAGCGCGTACACCGTGCCGCCAGGAAACTCGCGCCACCCGAAGGACATGCCGCTCCGATCGTCCGATCCTGCGCCGTGCCCGGATCCTTGCAGGTCCACCGGACCCCGCCGCGGGCGCGAGGTGGCACGATGACCGGCGGGCCGATGTGACCGAGGGGGTGCCGGCGGTGCAGACCAAGATCCTGCTCGACGAGGACTCGATGCCGACGCAGTGGTACAACCTTGTTCCGGATCTGCCGGAGCCGCCCCCGCCGCCGCTGCATCCGGCGACGCACGAGCCGGTGGGCCCGGACGACCTCGCGCCGCTGTTCCCGATGGCGCTCATCGGCCAGGAGGTCTCCGGGGAGCGGTACATCGACATCCCCGAGCCGGTGCAGGAGGTCTACCGGCTGTGGCGGCCGTCGCCGCTCTACCGGGCGCACCGGCTGGAGAAGGCGCTCGGCACGCCGGCCCGGATCTACTACAAGTACGAGGGCGTGAGCCCGGCCGGCTCGCACAAGCCGAACACCGCGGTGCCGCAGGCCTACTACAACGCGATCGAGGGTGTGCGGAAGCTGACCACCGAGACCGGCGCCGGCCAGTGGGGCAGCGCGCTCGCCTTCGCCTGCAGCCAGTTCGGGCTCGAGTGCGAGGTCTGGATGGTCGCCGCCTCCTACCGGCAGAAGCCGTACCGGCGCTCGATGATGGAGACCTGGGGCGCGACCGTGCACTCCAGCCCGTCGCCGCTGACCGGATCCGGGCGCGCGGTGCTGGCCGAGGACCCGGACAGCACCGGCAGCCTCGGCATCGCGATCAGCGAGGCGGTGGAGAAGGCCGCGCAGTCGCCGGACGCGCACTACGCGCTGGGCAGCGTGCTCAACCACGTCCTGCTGCACCAGACCGTCATCGGCCAAGAGGCGATCGCCCAGCTGGCGATGGTGGGGGACACCCCGGACGTCATCGTCGGCTGCACGGGCGGCGGCTCGAACTTCGGCGGGCTGGCGTTCCCGTTCCTGCGCGAGAAGCTGGCCGGCAAGATCGACCCGGTCATCCGCTGCGTGGAGCCGGCGGCCTGCCCGAGCCTGACCAAGGGCGAATACCGCTACGACTACGGCGACACCGCGGGCCTCGCGCCGATGGTGAAGATGCACACCCTCGGCCACGACTTCATCCCCGACCCCATCCACGCCGGCGGGCTGCGCTACCACGGCATGTCCCCGCTGCTCAGCCACGTGTACGAGCTGGGCCTGGTCGAGGCCGAGGCGATCGGCCAGAACGAGTGCTTCGAGGCCGGCGTCCGCTTCGCCCGCACCGAGGGCATCGTCCCGGCGCCGGAGCCGACACACGCGATCGCGGCCGCCGTCCGGGAGGCCCGGCGGTGCGCCGAGACCGGCGAGGCCAAGGTGATCCTTACCGCGCTGTGCGGGCACGGCCACTTCGACATGGCCGCGTACGACGCCTACTTCCGCGGCGAGCTCACCGACTTCGACTACCCCGAGGAGCGGGTCCGCGCCTCGATGGCCCGGGTTCCGGTCATCGCCTAGCGGACGGGGTCGGCCAGCCGGGGCCGGCCGAGCCGGATCGGCGCCGCGCCCCGCTCGGTACGGAACCTGCGCAGCAGGGCCAGTACCAGCGGTGGCGTGCGGCGCCGACCCCCCGATCCGGCTCGGTCCGCTTCCCGGCGGAAGTCGGCGACCCGTTCGGCGGCCAACCGCTCGATCGTGAAATACATCGCCGACTCCCTCGCACGCCGTGGACGCCTGCGACGGTAGGGAGAACAGCCCGTCCGCGTCTTGGGCACAACCGCCCAGAGCATCCGCCGCGACCGCCCAGATCAGTGCCTAGCCGAGCCCCAGCCGGCCGGCCTCCGACACGGCCCGGCCGCGGCTGCCGACGCCGAGCTTGCGCAGCACGGCCGCGACGTGGTGCTCCACGGTCCGCTCGGACAGGAACAGCGCAGCGGCGATCTCGGCGTTCGACGCGCCCGAGCCGAGCAGCGCGAGTACCTCCGCCTCCCTGGCCGTGAGCCCGGCCGGGTTCTGCCGGGTGGAGCGGTGCGGGCCGCGGGGGACGCCGCGGGCGCCGCCCTCACGCAGGCGTCGCGACACGACCGCCGCCGCGGGACGGGCGCCGAGCCGCTGGAAGCCGGCGAGCGCCCGGCGCAGGTCGTCCTCGTCGTCGGCGGCCGACAGTGCGAGCGCCGCGTCGTACGGGCAGCCGAGCTCAGCCCACCGGGCCGCCGCGGCCGCCAGGTCGCCGGCCAGCTGCAGCGCGTACGGACCGGCCGCGCCGTCGGCGGTGGCCGGCAGCCCGGCCAGCCGCCGCAGCCACGCCAGCTCCCCGACGACCCAGCCGGCGTCGCGGTCGGCGGCGAGCGCGAGCACCTCACCGGTCTCCTCGCCGACCGCCGCGGCACCGCGGCCGTCCAGCCAGGCCGCCTCCGCGCGGGCCGTCGCCACCGGCACCCAGTACTGCGGCTCGCGCTGGCCCTTGGCCTCCGAAGCCGCCTCGTCCAGCGCCGCCCAGCGGTCCTGGTCGCCGCGGCGGGCGCGGACCAGCCCGAGCACGCTGAGCCCGAGGATCCGCAGCAGTGGCACCGATCGCGCGTACTGCAGCACGTACGCGGCGTCCTCGGCCGCCTCGTCCCAGTGGCCGAGGTCGAGCCTGGCCCTGGCCCGGTACGCGAGGACGTACAGGCGCCAGGCCTCAAGGCCGAGCTCGGCGCACCGCGCGATCCCGCGGTCGAACCACGGCAGCAGGTCGTACGAGCGGGTGCGGGTCGCCGTCCACCCGAGGTGGATGTAGGCGCGACCGATGTGGTCGTCGAGCCCGGCCTCCTCGGCCAGCGTCAGGCTGCGCTCCATCTTCGCCAGGCCGCCGGGCCGGCCGGTGACCATCTCGATCGAGCCGAGGTTGTTCAGGCCGTAGACGACGGCCGAGGTGTCGCCGAGCCGTTCGGCGAGATCGAGCCCGCGCCTTCCCCAGGCGACCGTGTCCTCGTACCACTCGTCGTTCATCGCCAGCGCGGACAGGACACCGTAGACCAGCGCGAGCTCGGGCCCGGGCGGCAGCTGTTCGAGCAGCCCGACCGCCTCGCCGATGGCCGCGTCCGCCTCGTCCCGGCGCCCGGCGCACCACAGCTGCCGGCCCAGGTTCGCCAGTGCGGCCGCCGTCGCGCGCGCGTCACCGCCGTCGCGGCGCAGCTCGACCGCCTGCTCCAGGAGCCCGATCGCGTCGTCCATCCGGTCGGTCAGGTAGCACTCGTACGAGCCGGCTTCGAGCAACGCCGCCCGGTCGCCCGCCGGCAACCCGGTCGCGGACCGCAGCGCGCGGGCGTACTGCTCGGCCGCCTCGCGGTGCGCGCCGGCCGCGGACGCCTGCTCGGCGGCCGAGGGGGCATACCGGAGCACCGCCGCGAGGTCGCCCGCCGCGTCCGCGTGGTGGGCGAGCCGGGCCAGGTCGGTTGACCTCGCGGCGAGCGCGCCCAGCGCCCGCCGGTGCAGGTCGCGGCGCCGGTGCGGAGGCAGCGACTCCTCGACCGCGCGCCGCGCGAGCTCGTGCCGGAACGCCGCCGCGTCCGCCGTGCCGACGAGGATCCCGGCCGCCAGGCACTCGTCGAGCCCGTCGGCGGCGTCCGGGACGAGCGCGTCGAGCAGCCAGAGCTCGGCGTGCGGCACGCAGACCGACACCGCGTCCGCGACGCTCGCCGCGGACCGGCCCAGCCGCGCGGTCCGGGCGAGCACCGCGTCCCGGACCGTCGGCGGGATCGTGCCGCCGCCCGCCTCGACCACCTCGGTGAGGAAGAACGGGTTGCCGCCGGTGATGCGGTGCAGCTCGTCGGCGTCGAGCCCGTACGGGCGGGCGAGCCGGCCGACCGCGTCTGGCGACAGCGCACCGGTGGACAGCCGGCGCACGCCGCGCAGCTCCCCGACGAGTGTCCGAAGTGGATGGTGGCGGTGCAGCTCGTCGTCCCGGTACGTCCCGACCAGCAGCAGCGGGATCTCGCGGATCCGGCGGGCGAGCAGGCTGAGCACGTCGAGGGTCGCCTCGTCCGCCCAGTGCAGGTCCTCCAGCACCACGACGGTGTCGCGCCGCCGCGCTGCCCGCGCGCGCTCCGCGATCGCCTCCGCGACCTGATGCGGCTTCGCGCCGCCGGCGAGCAGCGGGCCGAGCCCGTCCACGTGGTCGGCGAGGTCCGCGAACGGACCGAGCGGCCTCGGAGTGAACAGCGGTGCGCACGCACCCCACAGCACGACGCCGGGCGGCCGGCACTCCGCCTCGAACCGCCGCAGCAGCGCGGTCTTGCCGCTGCCCGCCTCGCCGGCGAGCAGCACCACGAGGCCGCCGGAGCCGCCGCGGACGGCGTCCCACCCGGCATGCAGCCCGGCGAGCTGAGTGCCGCGTTCGAGCAGCACGGCCTCGTCCCGGGTTCCGGCCCCGACCCCCATCCCGCCAGCGTGACAGCCGCCGCCGCGATGCGTCCACCCGTCGGCGGCGTCCGGACGCGTCAGCCGGCGAGGGCCAGCGCCGGCGTCGGAAGGGAGTCCGGAGTGCGGTAGTCGTTGCGGATCGTGGCGAGCGCCCAGGCCATCCGCGCCGCCGCGAGCTCGGGATGATCGCCGAACTCGCCCGCCACCCGGGCGGAGCAGCCGGCCGTGCCCAGTCGCCGCAGCGTCGTCGCGACCGCCCCGCGTACCTGCTCGGCGGATGGGTGCTCGGACGCCTGGAGGGTCGAGGCGAACAGCGCCGCGGCGCGCCGCCGGTGCGCCACGCTGGGTGGGTCCGGCCTGCGGTCCCTCTCGATCAAGACCCCCATGGTCGTTCGCCTCGTTTCCGATCCCTCAGGTTCTTCGGGGTGACTCCACTGTCGCCCCGGCCGTCTGAGCGGTCCAGCGCCCAATATTGGCTACCCGCCCGGGGCCCACCCTGAGGGTGCGACTCAGCCGGCGGCTGAGGGTGCGCCTCAGCCGGCGCGGTTGCGCTGGTCGAGCAGGCGCGCGCAAGCGTGCACGGCCTGCACGTGCGGCACCTCGACGCCGAGCCGACCGGCGAGCTCGGTCACCGCGCCGGTCATGCAGTCCAGCTCCAGCCGCTTGCCCGCCCGCAGGTCCTGCAGCATGGACGTGTTGTGGTCGCCGATCGCCAGCCCGGCCTCGAGCCGCCGGTCGAGCGAGACCGGGAACCGGATCCCCAGCCGGTCGGCCACCGCCGCGCACTCGGCGAAGACCGCCGCCAGCAGCTCGCGCATCTCCGGCAGGTCGCCGAGCTGGCCGAGGGTGGCACCGGTGAGCGCGGTGATCGGGTTGAACGCGACGTTGCCGACGAGCTTCAGCCAGATCTGGTCGCGCAGCTGCCCCTCGACCGGCGCGCGCAGCCCGCCCGACTTGAACGCGGCGGAGATCTGCTGGCAGCGCTCGCTGTCCGACCCGTCCGGCTCGCCGATGGTGAACCGCGTGCCCTCGATGTGCCGGATGACGCCGGGCTCGATGATCTCCGTCGAGCAGTAGACGACGCAGCCGACGTTGTGCTCGGGCCGGATCGCCCCGCTGATCGCCGCCCCGGGGTCGACGCTCTGCAGCACCGGGCCGCCCGGGGGCGCAGGCAGCGACTGGAAATACCACCAGGGGATGCCGTTCTGCGCCCAGACCGCCGCCGCGTGCGGCGCGAGCAGCTTGCCGAGCTGGCCGGCGACCTCCGGCAGGCTGTACGCCTTGAGCGCGACGAAGACCACGTCGGCGTCGGACACCGCGCCCCAGTCGTCGGTCGCCACCGGGTGGGCGGTGAAGTCGCCGCGTGGCGAGCGGACCTGCACGCCGTGCTCCTGCATCGCCGCCAGGTGCGGGCCGCGGGCGATCAGCGTCACGTCCGCGCCGCCGCGGGCCAGCGCCGCCCCCACGTACGCGCCGATGGCGCCGGCGCCGAGGACCGCGAACCTCATCCGTCCGCCTGGCCGCTAGCCACGAACTCGCCGACCCGGCGACGCTGCACCTTCCCGGTCGCGGTGCGGGGGATCTCCGGCAGCACGTGGACCACCGCGGGCACCTTGAACGCGGCCAGCCGCTCCCGGCAGAAGCCGATCAGCTCGCGCGCCTCGACGTCGCTGCTGAGCGTGACCGCCGCGGCCGGCAGCTCGCCGTAGTTGTCGTCCGGTACGCCGAAGCAGACCGCGTCGGTCACCGCGGGGTGGGCGAGCAGCGCCTGCTCGATCTCGGCGGGGGAGATGTTCTCCCCGCCGCGGATGATCATCTCCTTGATCCGGCCCTCCAGATAGAGGTAGCCGTCGCGGATAACCCCGCGGTCGCCGGTGCGGAACCAGTCGCCGAAGAACGCCTCGGCCGTCGCCGTGGGGTTGTTCACATAGCCGGACATCACGCCGGGGCCGCGGATGACGACCTCGCCGGCCTCGCCCGCGGCCAGGAAGCCACCGCCGGCGTCGACGACGCCGATCTCGGTGCCGGCCGACACGCCGACCGAGCCGGGAATCCGCTCGCCCGGCGGCAGCGGGTTGGCCGCCATCTGGTGGCTGGCCTCGGTCATCCCGTACGACTCCAGCATCGGCACCCGGTACGCGCTCTCCGCCCGGTGCAGCAGCTCGGGCGACAGCGCGGAGCTGCACGAGCGCACGAACCGCAGCGTGCCGGGGGCGCCGTCGTCGTCGATCTTGTCGAGCAGCATCTGGTGCAGCGTCGGCCCGGCCGACAACCAGGTCGTGCCGCACTCGCGGGCCTGCTTCCAGAACCGCTGCGGGGTGAGCCGGCGCGGGGACACCACGGTCCCGCCGGCGGACAGGGCGGCGAACGTCGACGCGACCAGGCCGTGCACGTGGAACAGCGGCATCACGCAGAAGGACACGTCGTCAGGGCCGAGCTGGAAGTGGGCGGCGACGCTCCGGGTGGACGCCATCAGGTTGCGCTGCAGCAGCGGCACCTGCTTCGGCCGGCTCGTGGTGCCGCTGGTGTGCAGGACGATCGCGACGTCGTCCGGCGTGCCGCGCTCGAACCCGGCCCGGCCGGTCACCGGCTCCCCGTCGCGCAGCAGGTCCGGCGGGCCGCCGGCGACGCCGGCGACGCCCAGCACCGCGGTGCCGGTGGCGGCGGCAGCTGCCGCCGCGGCCGGGGGCATGCCGGCCGGCATCAGCAGCAGCCGGGGAGCCACGTCCTCCAAGTAGAACGTGTATTCCGGCTCGGTGTACGCCGGGTTGAGCGGTGCCGCTGCCGCGCCGAGGAGGGTAATCGCGAGCAGCAACTGGACGAAGTCGGGGCTGTTGGGCAGCGTCAGCGCCACCCGGTCACCGCGCCGGACCCCCGCCGCCGCCAGCCGCCCGGCCAGCGTGTCGATCCGGTCGGCCATCTCCGCGTAGCTCAGCACCTGCCCGTCGTCGGGAACGACGAACGCCGCATGCGCCGGCTGACCACCCCCGAACAGCGCGTCCAGTGTCTCGCCGGCAGCGGGAGCGGCCTCGTCGGCCATCGGCTTTCCTCCGCATCGTCACGCGGGCTGACCCTTCACCGGATCCTACCGCCGCGTCTCGTCCGTCCACAGAGGACGAAAAAGGCAGGAAGTATCGATACTCCCTGCCACCTTCAACATATAGCGCACGGGGGGCCTTGCGGCAAGGCCCCGTTCGTGCCGCAGAATTCGTCGGTCGCAGGCCCACGCGGAGGGTCTGACAGAAAGTCCATTCGTCAGAGCGGGGATTCATGACCGACGTGATCATCGCCGGAGGGGGACCGACCGGCATGATGCTGGCCGCCGAGCTGCGCCTGCACGGGGTGCAGGTGCTCGTGGTGGAGAAGGAGGACAAGCCCGCCCCGTTCGTGCGCTCGCTCGGGCTGCACGTCCGCAGCATCGAGGTGATGGACCAGCGCGGGATGCTGGACCGGTTCCTCGAGCACGGCACCCGGTATCCGCTCGGCAACTTCTTCGCCGGCATCGACAAGCTGGCGAAGAACCTGCCGGACCGGCTGGACACCGCGCACGGCTACACCCTCGGCATCCCGCAACCCGTCACCGATCGCCTGCTGGCCGAGCACGCCGCCGAGGTCGGCGCCGAGATCCGGCGCGGCTGCGAGCTGGTCGGGCTCAGCCAGGACGACGACGGGGTGACCGTCGAGCTGGCCGACGGCACCCGGCTGCGGTCGGGGTACCTGGTCGGCTGCGACGGCGGCCGCAGCACCGCACGCAAGCTGCTCGGCGTCGCCTTCCCCGGCGAGCCGAGCCGGGTCGACACGCTGCTGGGCGAGATGGAGGTGACCATGCCACCGGAGGAGGTGGCCGCCGTGGTGACCGAGATCCGCACCACCCAGAAGCGGTTCGGCCTCGGACCCGTCGGCGGCGGGGCGTACCGCGTCGTCGTGCCAGCCGAGGGGCTGGCCGAGGACCGCGCGGCACCGCCGACCCTCGAGGAGTTCCGGCAACAGCTGCGCGCGTACGCCGGCACTGACTTCGGCGTGCACTCGCCGCGGTGGCTGTCCCGCTTCGGCGACGCGACCCGGCTGGTCGAGCGCTACCGGGCCGGCCGCGTGCTGCTGGCCGGGGACGCCGCGCACGTCCACCCGCCGACCGGCGGGCAGGGCCTCAACCTCGGCATCCAGGACGCGTTCAACCTCGGCTGGAAGCTGGCCGGCCAGCTCGACGGCTGGGCACCGGAGGATCTGCTGGACAGCTACCACACCGAACGGCACCCGGTGGCCGACGACGTCCTCAACACCAGCCGCGCGCAGATGGAGCTGCTGTCCACCGAGCCGGGTCCGCAGGCGGTGCGCCGGCTGGTGGCCGAGCTGATGGACTTCGAGGACGTGAACCGTCACCTGATCGAGAAGATCACCGGGATCGGGGTCCGCTACGACTTCGGCCCGGGCGACGAGCTGCTCGGCCGGCGGATGCGCGACGTGGCCCTGAAGCAGGGGCGTCTCTACGGGCTGATGCACGGCGGTCGCGGGCTGCTGCTCGACCAGACCGGCCGGCTCTCGGTCGCGGGCTGGGCGGATCGGGTCGACCACGTCGTCGACGTCAGCGAGGAGCTGGACATGCCCGCCGTGCTGCTGCGGCCGGACGGCCACGTGGCCTGGCTCGGTGCGGACCAGCAGGACCTGCTCGCCCACCTGCCCAGATGGTTCGGGGCCGCCACCCCCTGAGCCGGCTCGCCGTCAGCCGGCGGCCGGGGAGAAGGCCGCGCGGAAGCGTTCGAGCGCGGTGGCCGGGTCCGCGGAGGCCCAGCCTTCGAGCCCGACGACGCCGGTGTAGCCGAGGCGGTCGAGGGCGGCGGCGACGGCGGGGTAGTGGATCTCGCCGGTGCCCGGTTCGCACCGGCCGGGCACGTCGGCCACCTGGATCTCGCCGACGCACGGCAGCGCGCGCTCGACCAGCCGGACGAGGTTCCCCTCGCCGATCTGGGCGTGGTGGAGGTCGAGGTTCATCCGCAGGAGGCCGGCCATGCCCGCCCGAGCCGAACACCTCGGCGCGTACGTCGTAGCCGTAGGCGGCCTCGAAGCAGGCCTCGGCGACGCCGACGGCGCGGTTGTCGAACCGCACTGTGACCACGGCGGTGTCCAGCAGGCCGCGCTCGCGCCAGCCGGGCTCGACGAGGGCGTCGGCTCGCGGCCCGCCTCCCGGTGATCGTCGTCGCCCGCGCCGCCCGCCACCGGGCGCTCGACGTCGTCCGTACCGCCGACGACGACGGGATGCACCATTGCCCAGGACGTCGAGCAGCTCACCACGCTCGCCGTCACCCGCGCGGTCGACCGGCTCGACCTGACGACGGCCGGCCGGCGGGAGCTGATCGTCGCCCCCGGCTCGTCGTCCGCGGCACCACTGCCGCGCCGCCGTCAATCTCTAAGCCTTTACTTATATAAGTAGCAGCTCATATCATGCCGTCGTGCACGCGTTCGACGTACTGGGCGATCCGGTGCGCCGCCGGATCCTGGAGCTGCTCCGGGACGGGGAGCTGACCTCCGGTGCGGTCTGCGCGGTGATCCGGCGCGAGTTCGGCATCTCCCAGCCGGCCGTCTCCCAGCACTTGAAGGTGCTGCGCGACAACGGCTTCGCCACCGTACGGCCGGACGGCCCGCGCCGCCTCTACGCGGTCGCGCACGAACCACTGCGCGCGGTCGACGACTGGCTCGACCCGTTCCGCCGGTTCTGGACACCGCACCTGGACGCGCTGGCCACCGAGCTGGCGCGAGGCAAGTACGAGCGGAGGAAGCGACCATGATCGACGTCACCGAACAGATCAGCGCGGTCCGCCGGGAGGTGGGCGGCCGGGTGCTGGAGGCCGGTGAGGCCCGGGTGATCACGGTGTCTCGCAGCTACCCGGCCTCGATCGCCGACGTCTGGGACGCCTGCACCAACCCTGACCGCATCCCGCGCTGGTTCCTGCCGGTGAGCGGGGAGCTGACCGAAGGCGGGCGGTACCAGCTGGAGGGCAACGCGGGCGGCACCGTGACCCGCTGCGATCCGCCGGGCGGCTTCGACGCGACCTGGGAGATGGGCGGTGACACGAGCTGGGTCGAGCTGCGGCTGACCGACGAGGGCTACGGCCGGACCCTCTTCCAGCTGCACCACATCGCGCACGTGGACGACGAGCGGTGGACGCAGTTCGGCCCCGGCGCGGTCGGCGTCGGCTGGGACGGCGCCCTGGCCGGCCTGCACCTGCACCTGACCACCGGGCAGCCGGTCGACCCGGCCGAAATGGCCGAGTGGTCCGCGTCCGACGAGGGCCGCCGGTTCCTGACCGCGTCCAGCGACGCCTGGTGCGAGGCGAGCATGGCCGCCGGCACCGACCGGACCGAAGCCCGCGCCGCCGCCGACCGCACCACCGCCTTCTACACCGGCATCCCCACCTGACCCGCGGGCATCCTCACCGGGCGGCGGTCAGGCGGGCTGCCACAGCTCGATCCTGTTGCCCTCGGGATCGGTGACCCAGCCGAACCGGCCGACACCCGCCATGTCCTGCGTCTCGGCGGCCACGTCAGCACCCTTGGCGCGCAGTTGCGCGAGCATCGCGTCCAGGTCGCGGACCCGGAAGTTGAGCATGGTCTGCTGGGCGGGGGACCCGAAGTAGTCGGTGTCGGACGCGAACGTGGCGAACACCGTCGGTCCGGGTTGCTGACGCCACAGGCCGTTCTCGTCGGCGTCCAGGCCGAGGCAGTCGCGATACCACGCGCCCAGGGCCGCCGGGTCGGACGACCGCAGGAAATACCCACCGACGCCAAGCACACGCTCCATGCCGGTAGCTTGCCAGCACGCCGTGCCGCGAGGTTCACGGATCGGTCAGCGTGGTCGCGTAGACGGCAAAGGGGGCGTCGTCCTGCTGCTCGGTCAGAACCGCCAGCGGGTTGCGCCGCCTGGTCCGGCGGCGAGGACCACGGTCGCCTGCCGCGGCGTGATCCGGTAGACCTGCCACGGCGGCGGCCCGGCGGACGGCGCGCTGTACTCGGCCGTCAGCGCGGTGCCGGTGGCGTCGACGCGCGCCGGCCAGCCACCGGCGACCCACCGTTCGACCAGGTCCGCGACGACATCGGGGTCGTCCACGCGGGCGGCGTCTCCCTCCACGGCGAGGTCGAACTCGTCGGTGGAGATGCCGAGCGTGCACCGGGGATCCCGGGCGAGGTTGCGCGCCTTGCGGGTCGTCGCCCCGGTGGTGAAGTAGAACAGGCCGGACACGTACAGCGGGCCGAGCCCGGTCAGGTGCGGGCTGCCGTCGGCATTCGTGGTGGCCAGCCAGCTCCGGTTGTCGGCACCGCCGCCGCCGGCGAGTGCTTCCGCACCCCGGCTCAGCCGGGCTTCCACCCGATTCCACTCGACCAGCGGGAGTTCGTACAGGTCGGCGAGGTTCTTGGCTTCCATCTGGATCACCCTTTTCGTCGGTGAGCTCGTCCTTTCCCTCACCACGAACGACCCGTCCACGGATCGACACCAGACGGCCTCAGGCCAGGGACAGCGCGGCGTAGCCGACCACCCGGCTCCGGTCGCCGGTCGCGTCGGCGGAGGTGCGGTAGCACATCAGCGTCGGGGCACGACCCGTTCGGCCGGCCCAGGTCAGCAGGCCGCGCAGCGCGTCGGCGCCGCAGGCCGACCCGCGCCCGATGCCGTCCGGGTCGAGCGCCAGCACCGCGTCGAGCGTGCGGGCGTCCCGGCGGCGCGCCTGCGCGTCCGGACGGTGGTGGCTCAGGTCCGTGCTCGCGACGACCAGCGTGTCCGGGCCGACGACCGCGTCCAGCAGGTCAGCGACGTCCTCCGGGGGAGCCGCGGTGACGACGGGCAGCACGGGCAACCGCGGGTCGAGCGCCCGTTGCAGGAACGGCACCTGCACCTCCAGCGAGTGCTCGCCCGCATGCGGCTCGTCCGCCGCGCGCACGCCCGGCACGACCGTGGCCCGTTTCCGCGCGGCCGCGTCCACCGGTACCGGACCGAGCGGTGTCGACCACTGCGCCGCACGCGGCACCGCGGACCCGGTCAGCGGGACGAAGTGCGCCGGCCCGAGCAGGACCGCCCGGTCCGGCGACCACCTCCGCGCCAGCGCGTACGCCATCGCGGCCACCGGTCCGGAGTAGCGGTAGCCGGCGTGCGGGACGATCAGCGCCGGCAGCCGGCCGCACTGGAACGCCGGTGCGGCAGACAGGAGGGCGTCGACTTCGGCGGCCAGCCGGGCCGGGTCGGCGGGGTAGAACCTGCCGGCCACCGCGGGCCGGCGGCTCCCGGAAAGTCCACTGTGGACGGCGCTCACCGGCGGTTCAACGACACCGGCAGCCGGCGCCGTCCCCAGCTGCCACATGGTCCACTGTAGACACCGGCCACCGCCGCCCCGCAGGACGCGCACCGGCCGTCGTCGGTGAGCCGGTAGCCGCGGATGTCGTACCAGTCCCGCACGACGACGGCGGTCCCGCAGGACGGGCACCGGGTCGTGCCGCCGTCCTCGTCGTGGACGTTGCCGGTGTAGACGTACCGCAGGCCGTTGCGCAGCCCGATCCGCCTGGCCCGACGCAGGGTCGCCGGCGGCGTCGGCGGCACGTCGCGCATCTTGTAGTCCGGGTGGAACGCGGTGAAGTGCAGCGGCACGTCCGGACCGAGGTGTTCGGCGATCCACCGCGTCTCGGCGTCGATCTCCGCGTCCGAGTCGTTGCGGCCGGGGATGAGCAGCGTGGTGATCTCGACCCACACCGCCGTCTCGTGCACCAGATAGTCCAGCGTCTCCAGCACGGGAGCCAGTCGCGCGGCGCAGACCCGGTGGTAGAAGTCGTCGGTGAACGCCTTGAGGTCGATGTTCGCGGCGTCGAGGTGCCCGTACAGCTCCTGTCGCGGCTCCGGGCAGATGTAGCCGGCGGAGACCGCGATCGACCGGATGCCCCGCTCGCGGCAGGCGTCGGCGGCGTCCGCGGCGTACTCCAGGAAGATCGTCGGATCGTTGTACGTGAACGCGACGCTGCGGGCTCCGCTCGCCTCGGCCGCCAGCGCGAGCGCCTCCGGATCCGCGGCGTCGGCGAGCGTGTCGATCTCCCGGGACTTGCTGATGTCCCAGTTCTGGCAGAACTTGCAGGCCAGGTTGCAGCCCGCGGTGCCGAAGGACAGCACGGCCGACCCAGGCAGGAAGTGGTTGAGCGGCTTCTTCTCCACCGGGTCGACGCAGAACCCGCTCGACCGCCCGTATGAGGTGAGCACGATCTGGTCGCCGGTGCGGGCCCGGACGAAGCACAGCCCGCGCTGTCCCTCGTGCAGCCGGCAGGCTCGCGGGCACACGTCGCACTGCACCCGACCGTCGTCGAGCCGGTGCCAGAACCGGGTCGGCACGGTGTGCGGGTCGGCCAGCGACACGTCGTCGAACATCGAAGCCCCTCGCCCGTCACCGTACCCGCGGCGACCCCGGGATCCCAGCGGAGCCGCGCCGCATGTATCTCGCCTGCGCTCCCGCGGCTCTGCATGACGGACAGAGGGCGCGCCGGTTGCGCCGACACGGGGGAGATGAGCATCGATGCCGTTGAGTTCGTACGGGGTCCTGACGGCCCGGGTGGTGGACCGGCGCCGCGAGGACCACGAGGACAGCCCGCACTTCCAGATCGAGCTGGCCGACGAGGGCGGTACGCGCTACCGGGCCGCGGTCAACGTGAAGTCCCAGGAGTCGCCGTCCGAGTTGCTCTACCTCGTCGTCGAGGACTTCCGGCATCCGGTCGTCGACCTGCTTTCGGCCGTGCCCTCGGGGTGGACGCCGCTGCCGCCTGGTCCCGGCCGTGCCAACCTCGACTACATCAGGGGCAACGTCCTCGACCCGGCCGCGATGCGGCCGCTGCCGCCGGACGCCGACGGCCCGGACAACGACCTCGCCGATCTCCTCGACCACTACGTCCAGCGGGCGATGAGCGATCCGCAGGCGGTGCTGCACGTGTTCGGCCAGCGGTGGGGGCCCGAGCACATCAGCGACAAGATCTTCGGGTTCGCGCCCGGCAACGGCGTCCACGACGTGCACATGAACCAGGGGAACAGCGCGGCCTTCCGCCGCGACGACGGGGTGTGGCAGGACGGCGGCCTGCTGTTCCACTTCCCGGGCGCGTCGCAGTGGGTCGCGATCTTCCTCGCGTTCCAGAGCCAGGCATGGCACACCGACGACGTCGACGGCCACGCGATCGAGGGCACCGACCCGCTCCCGCAGCCGGACGGCGCGGCGGTGATGCGGATCGTCGCGGCGCTGGTCAACCCGGTCGGTCCGGCTCCGGAGCGGGAGATCGTCACGGTCATCAACGCCTCGCCGGCTCCGGTCGACCTGACCGGCTGGCGCCTCGCCGATCGGCTGAAGCGCTCGTGCCCGGTGCCGGCGGGCCCGATCGCGGCCGGCGCCACGCTCGCGGTCACCGCGACCGACGGCATGCAGCTCGGCAACGACGGCGGCGCGATCACGCTGCTCGACCCGGCCGGTCTCAAGGTGCACGGCGTCTCCTACACCTCGGACCAGGCGCACCGGGAGGGCTGGACCGCGGTGTTCTGACCTCAGGTCGTCGGTCCGGGCGGCGGCCAGATCCCGCGCAGCGGCTGCAGGCCCTTCTGCACGTACGTGGCGATCGGGTCGGCGCCGCCGTCCAGGTACCACTGCTCGAGCGCGGCGAAGTAGCCGAACACGAGCGCGTTCGCGACCACTCGGGCCTGCGTCCCGGTCATCCCGTTGCTGCCCGCCAGCAGCGGCGCGATCCGGGAACCGGCCCGGTCGAGTTCGGCGAGCGCGGCCGTGCGCACCGAGGGCTCCTGGAAGAAGTACCGCACCCGGCGCCACGGGCCCTTCGAGTCCCGCGCGTCCTGCTGCGGTGCCGACTCGTACCTGACCACGATCTGGATCAGGCTGCCGACGGGATCGTTCACATCGAGGATCTCCCGGACCGCCTCCTGGCTCATGCTGTCGAACTCGTCGGCGACGATGAGGCCTTCCTTGGTGCCGAACCAGCGGTACACCGACGACGGCGACACCTCCGCCGCGGCAGCGATCTCCTCGATCGTCACCGCGTCGAAGCCGCGCTCGTCGAACAGGTCGAGCGCCCGCTCCTGGATCGTGCGCATGGCGGACAGCCGCTTGCGTTCCCGAAGCCCGGTGCCCACGCGCCGACGGTACGGCCGACGCCGCTGTTCTGCAAGTCACTGTCTAAAGCACTTGACTCTCTGTTTCCGCCGTTCGTACAGTCGCTCGCATGAGAGAGTCACTGTCACTATCCAGTCCGCCCATGCCGACGACCCGCGGCCGGCACGGGGCGGCCGGCGCCGCGATGTCGTCGGTCCTGCTCTCGGCCGTCCTGCTGGTCGCGGCGGTCGTCGACCAGGCCGGCGGTCAGAGCCTCGTCGACCACGCCGCCGCGGTGTACGCGCCGCACGGCAAGGACGCCGATCCGAACCTGCTCTACGGCCTCGTCTACACCGTCGCGGTGGTCGACGCGGTCCTGTCGCTGCTGGTGTTCCGCGCCGCGCGGGCACGCTGGCGGTCGGCGTCGGTCCTCGCCGTCACCACCGTGGTCGCCACGGGCGCGCTCGCCGCGCTCCTGCTCGCGACCACCGAGTACGGCGCGCAGATCTTTCCGGCGGTGTGGGGCGTCCTCGCGCTCCTGCCGCCGGCGGCCGGCGTCGTCACCTCAACGCTGCTCCTCCGCCGCCGCTGACGAGCCCGCTGATCCGCGCGGCCTCAGCCGGGCAGTGCGTGGTCGCGAAGCCAGGCGTCGAGCCGGTCGTACGCCTGCTTGCGCACCTCCGGCAGGGACAGGAAGACGTCGTGCCGGGCCTCGTGGATCGGGACGATCGTCGTCTCGCCGCCGAGGCAGCCGGCCCAGCGGGCGATCTGGCGTACGTCGAGGACCGTGTCGGCCCGGGCGTCCTCGGCCGAGTAGGTCTTGGCGAAGTGGGTCCGCTCCGAGCGCAGGATCAGCGACGGGACGCCGACGTCCAGGCCGTGGTGCAGCCGGGCGTGCGCGCGGCGGATCGCGTTGAGCCAGCCGACGGTCACCGGGAAGCCGGCCAGCGGCTTCCAGGCCAGGTCGAACTCCCACTCGCCGGCGGCGCTGACGTGGATGCTCTCGCCGTACGTGGTCGGCAGCGGCGGCAGGGTGCGCATCGGCCGCACCCTGGCCAGCACCCGCAGCACCTGGGTGACCGGCCCGCGCTGCACCGGCGTGCCCTGCAGGTCGAACCACGGGCTGTTGAGCACCAGCGCGGCCACCGGCGCGACCTCGCCGCGGGCGCGGCGGCGGTCCAGCCAGAGCGGCAGGACCAGCCCGCCGGTGGAGTGGGCGACGGCGACCACCGGCAGCCCAGGGTGCTCGGCCGTCACGACGGCGAGCGCGCGCTCCAGCTCGACGTCGTACAGGGCGAGGTCGGAGACGTAGTGCGCGGTCTGGTCGGCGCGCCGGGCGCGGCCGGACTTGCGCAGGTCGAGGGCGTAGAAGGCGAGACCCCGCTCGGCGAAGAAGTCGGCCAGCTCGGTCTGGAAGAAGTAGTCGGAGAAGCCGTGCACGTAGAGCACGACGGCGCCGGCGGTCTCCGGCGGCGTCCGGCGGACCAGCACCGCGACGGCCGCACCCTCGCCGTCCGGGTCCGGGCCGAGTTGCAGGACCTGCTGCTGGTACCCCGCGCCGAGGACATCCGCCTGCCAGGACATGCGCCGATCGTGGCGGTCGGCGGCGGCGCTGTCCACAGTGGTCAGGGCGCGACCAGCAGCGCCCGCAGGGCCTTGCGGTCGGTCTTGCCCACGCTGGTGACCGGGATGGCGTCGACCACCCGGACGTCGTGCGGGCGGTGGATGCCGGACAGCCGGCCCGCCGCGAAGGCCTCGACCTCGGTGGGGTCCAGGGTCGCGTCGGGGCGGGGCGCGACGAACGCGACCACCTCCTCGCCGCGGACCGGGTCCGGCCGGCCGACCACCGCGGCCGCGGCGATGCCCGGATGCTCGAGCAGCACCTCCTCGACGTCGCGGGGGAAGACGTTGACGCCGCTGCGGATGATGAGGTCCTTCTTCCGGTCGACCAGCCAGAGGTAGCCGTCGGCGTCGAGGTGGCCCACGTCGCCGGTATGCAGCCAGCCTTCGGCGAGGGTGTCGGCGGTGGTCTCCGGGTCGTGCCAGTAGCCGGTCATCACGCCGGGCCCGCGGACCCAGATCTCGCCGTCGGTCCCGGCCGGGACGTCCCGGCCGGCCGCGTCGACCACCCGCACCTGGTAGCGGGGCAGCGGCCGGCCCACCGACCCGCTGCGCCGGTCGTCGAGCGTCGAGCTGGAGATGACCGCTCCCGACTCGGTGCAGCCGTAGCCCTCCAGCAGCGCCGCGCCGGGCACCCGCCGCTCCCACTCCGCGCGGACCGCGGCCGGCAGCGGCGCCGCGCCGACGCTGAGGTACGTCAGCTCGGACAGGTCGTGGTCCTCCACCGGCTGCTGCAGCAGCAGCGCGAGCATCGACGGGACCAGCTGGCCGGCGCCGACCTTGTGCTCGGCCGCGAGCCGCAGCCAGCCGGCCGGCTCGAACCACCGCATCAGCACCGATGGGCCGCGCTGCTCCTCGATGAACGTCCCGACGATCGTCACGATCATCCCGAACGCGTGCGACAGCGGCAGCGCGGTCAGGCTCGGCTTGCCGTCGTAGGTGTCCCGGCCGCGCTCGTACGCGCAGCGCCCGCACCACCAGAGGTTGCCGTGGCTGAGCATGACGCCCTTCGCCCGGCCGGTGGTGCCGCCGGTGTACATCAGCGCGCCGAGGTCGTCGGCGTCGCGCGGCACGAGGGGGTGCGGGTCGGCCGCGACGAGGTCCGCGTACGGCAGCGCGCCCTGGGCGTCCCCGGCCACGATGATGTGCCGTACTTCCGCGGCGTCGGCGGCCGCGGCCGACACCCGGGGCAGCAGCTCGGGGGAGGTGATCACGGCGACCGCGCCGGAGTCGACCAGGACGTGCCGCAGCTCGGCCTCGCTGAGCAGGAACACCACCGGGGTGACGACCGCTCCCGCCCGCCAGATCGCCCCGTACGCGACCTCCACCTCGGGGCCGTTGGCCATGCAGACGACGACCCGGTCGCCCGGCCGCACGCCCAGTTCGACCAGGCCTCCGGTCATCCGGCGGAGCGCGTCGAGCCGCTCGGACGCCGCGATGCGACGGCCCTCGTAGACGAGCGTCTCCTCGTCGCCGCGCCGCTCGTACGCCGACTCGACGAGCGCGCCGAGGTGGATCTCGCCGGCCATGGGCCGCCTCCCGGGTTCTGCGATTGACCTTTCGCAGTCTCCGTCCCCGGGCGCGCCGCCGTCCATGCCGCCTTTCCCCAGGCGGACGGCAGTGCACCAGCAGTGGGGGAGGCGGGCCTAGCCGGGGAGGTCCTCCGGCCGCTTGGCGGCGAGTTGTCCGTGCAGCAGGCCGGTGGACTGGCCGACCTCGATGAGGTATCCGTCCGGGTCCCGCATGTAGCAGCGGATCTCGGCGCCGCGGTCGATCGGCGGTGTGACGAACTCCGCCCCCTTCGCCTTCCACTCCTCGTAGCAGGCCTGGATGTCGGCCACCCGCAGGTTCAGGAAGATCGACGTGGTGCCGCCGGGCTCGTAGTCGACCACGGAGATGTCCGGCTTGTCGGGGGTAGGCGGGCCGCCGGGATTCATGATGATCCAGGAGTTGGACAGCCGGACGATGCAGGGGTTCTCGTCGAGGACGACCGTGCCGCCGAGGACGCGCGAATAGAAGTCCCGGGACCTCGCGACCTTCCGGACGGTGAGGAAGAGCGTGACCAGGAAGCCTTCCGTCGGAGCGGGGAGGTTGGCGACGTCGATGCCGGGCGTGGGTTCTGCCATTGCTGCTCCACTCCTTTGCGGCTGTGCAACGGCGGTATGGTCCGCCACCAGTGTGGCTCTCCGAGGGGGACGACAGTGGACACCTGGCCAATGATCGAAGCGGAACGCAGGTCGTTGGTGGACGGGCTTGCTGCGCTTCCGGCGCCGGACTGGAGCCGGCCGTCGCTGTGCGCGGGACGGAGCGTGCGGGACGTGGTCGGTCACCTGATCGCCACTGCGTCGATGACGCCGCCCCAGTTCTTCGCGAAGCTCGCCGGCAGTGGCTTCAGCTTCGAGCGGATGACCGGCAAGGAGATCGAGCGGGTCACGGCGGGCCGGACCGATGCCGATCTGGTGGCGACGATGCGCTCGCTGATCTCGGCCCGCAAGGCACCGCCGGGACCGGCGACGTCCTGGCTGGGCGAGACGATCGTGCACGGCGAGGACATCTTCCGGGCACTCGGCGGATATCACCAGCACCCGGTCGACCACGTGGTGGCGGTCGCGGACTTCTACAGGAAGAGCAACCTGCTCATCGGCTCGAAGAGACGGATCGCCGGCGTAACCCTGCGCGCGACCGACACCGACTGGCAGCACGGCGACGGCCCGCTGGCATCCGGGCCGATCCTGGCGCTGGTGATGGCCATGACGGGACGGAAGGTCGCGCTGGAGGACCTCAGCGGCGACGGCGTGGCCGTGCTCCGCGGACGCGACTGAACCGCCGGCGACGCACGTCCTCCCCGACCGCGGTCACGCGTTGCTCGGCAGGGGGATTCCGAGGGCGGCCAGCTCGGTGGCGGCTTCGGTGCGGCGGGAGGGGATGAGGGCGAGCGTGCAGGCGCGCTCGTAGCGGGCGCCGACCTGCTCCCACGCCGTGACCGCCGCGGCGAGGTCGGCCGGGTCGCCGGTGAGGCGGCCGCGGGCCCGGGCGACGCACGCCGCCGCCCAACGGTTCTCCTGCGCCGCCGGTTCGGCCGCCGCGACGCGGGCGGCAGCGTCCGGCAGCCCGGCGGCGGCGGCGAGATCGGCGGCGACGGCCCACGGGTATGCGTCGAAGTACCAGTGCCGCACCTGCCACCAGGCGTCCTTCCCGGTCGGCAGCGGGGCGAGCAGCCGCTCGGCCGCGTCCCACCGTCCGAAGTGGAGCGCCAGCCGCTCCTCGACGAACGCCGCCATGCCGGCGACCTGGAAGTGGATGTTGCGCGTCTGGTCGCCGGCCAGCTCGACCCCCGCGAACGACCGCCATTCGGCGGCGAGCGCGTCGTCGCCGCGCAGGGAATGACACAGCACGAGCGAGTACAGGTGCGGGGCGAGCCAGCGCGCCGCGGGCCGGCCCGCGTCCGCCCACATCTCCCGGGCCCGCTCGCCGAGCGGGATCACCTCGTCGAACCGGCCGAGCAACATCAGCGCCACCATCGGCTTGCTCTCCACCATGTGCGGCGCGGCCGCCACGAGCCGGTCGTCACCGAAGCGCACGGCCGCCTCGAGGGCCAACGACACCTCGCCGGCCGTGATCGCGTTCTCCACGGCCATGTGCAGGATGTCGTGGATCTCCGAGCCCGCCCGCGGATGGTGCGCGGGCAGCCGCGACATCAGGGCCAGCCGCCGCGCGGCGAGCTCCTGCGTCCGCACGAAGTGGCCGTTCATCACCTGCATCGAGCCGAGCGCGTCCAGGGCCGCGCTGATGAGCACGGGGTCGTCCGCGCGCTCTGCGGCGGCGAGCGCGGCCCGGAACGGCGCGGGGTCCGGCACGTCGACGATCCGGGTCTCGGTCCACGCGTCCGCGGCGGTGAGCTGCGCGACCGCGACGACGTCACCGGGCGGGGCGACGCGGTGCGCGACGTCCAGCATCTGCTGCAGCTCGGCCAGGCCGATGTCGCGGTCGAAGATCGCCGGGAAACGGGTCGCCACCGACACCGCCTCGGCCAGCACCGCGGCCCGCGTGCCGTGGTCGCCGGCAGCGGCCGCCCGCTCGGCCGCCGCGACGGCGTACTCGTACCGCAGCTGCCCCTTGCTCTCCACCTGCGCGACGCCGGCGGCCGACCAGAGATCGCGCGCGGCGCCGGCGTCGTCGGCCGCGCTCTCCGCCGCGCGCAGGTAGTGCCGCCGCGACTCGGCGAGGAAGCGCCGCGCGAACATCAGGTGCCCGAGCGAGCGGGCCAGCGCCGCCGCGACCGCACCATCGGCGAGGCCGAGCGCGGCCCGCAGGTCGTCGGCCACCGCGTCGAACGCCGCCCGCCACGGCTCGCCGCGTTCCAGCCGGTCCTCGAGATCGGCGGACAGGTCGACGGCCCAGCGCAGGTAGTGGCCGGTCACCTCGTCGAGCTCGCCGGCCTCGATCAGCTTGTCCACCGCGTATGCCCGCACCGTCTCGAGCAGCGACCACCGCTCGCCGCCGTTCCGGCGCACGAGCAGGCTCTTGTCGGACAGCCGCCCGACCAGATCGGCCATCGCGGCGGGCGGCTGCCCGGTCACCGCGCTCGCTGCGGCGATGTCGACCGCGCCGGCGAACCGGCCCAGCCGGCGCAGCGCGACGCGTTCCTCGTCGTCGAGCAGCTCGTGGCTCCAGTCGAGCACCGCCCGCAGCGAGCGGTGCCGCTCGTCACCGCTGCGGCCGCCGCTGAGCAGCCGGAGCCGATCGGTGAGCCCGGCACGAAGCCCGGTCAGGCCGAGCGTCGCGCTGCGGGCGGTGGCGAGCTCGATCGCGAGCGGCATCCCGTCCAGTTGGGCGCACAGCTCGCCGACCGCAGCGGGGTCGGCGTCGAACTGTGCGTCCAGCAGCCGGGCCCGGTCGAAGAACAGCGCCACCGCCTCGGACTCCGCGGAGCCGCCGGTCGACTGCGCGACGAGGGAGAGCCCGGACAGCGGTATCACCCGTTCCCCGGGCACCCCGATGCGCTCCCGGCTCGTCGCCAGCACCAGCAGCTCGGTCGTCTCCCCGAGCAGCGTCGTCAGGAAATCCGCGGTGTCGTCCACCAGGTGCTCGCAGTTGTCCAGCACCAGCAGCGACCGGCCCGGGCGCAGCCGGGCGACGACAGCGTCGCGCAGCGCCTGCCCGGACCGCTCGGTCACGCCGAGCACCGACGCCACGGTCTGGATGAAGAAGCCCGGACGCGTGCTGACGAGCTCTACGAACGTCGCGCCCAACGGCAGCGTCGGCGCCAGCTCGCGCGCCACCTCCGCCGCCAGCCGGGTCTTGCCCACGCCGCCGGGGCCGAGCAGCGTGACCAGCCGGGACGCCTCCAGTGCGGCGATCAGCTCGGCCCGTTCCCGCGTGCGCCCGACGAACGGCGTCCAGCTGGCGGGTAGGCCACGCACCACACCGGCCGCACCACCTCTGGCCTCGGCGGCCACCAGGGTCGGCGCCAGCGCCGCCAACGCCCGCCGGTCGGGCACGTCCAGCTTGCGCAGCAACGACGACACGTGCGTCTCGACGGTCCGTCCGGACAGGTGCAGCCGGGCGGCGATCTGCGCGTTGGACAGGTGCTCGCCGAGCGCAGCGAGCACCTCCGCCTCGCGCTCGGACACCCGGGCCACCGCCTGGCTCACGCGCCCATCTTGCCGTCCGCGAGCCGGTGTTCGCGCGACCCGGGCGGAAGTCAGTGCTCACTCCGTGGCGAACCCGTGGTCGGCACGGATGGCAGCGCCCGCCGCGGCAGCGAGTCTCGACGGCAACGAAAGGAGCCTCCGATGCTCACCACCCTGATGACCGGCGACGTCGTCGCCGCCCGGCATGCCGAACTTCTCGCCGCCGCCGAGGAGCAGCGCCTCGCCCTCCAGCTACGCCGCGCCCGCCGCAACGAGCGGCGGTCCGCCGCGACCCCACGCGTCCGTCGCACCCGGCTGCGTACGGCGACCCAACCCGTCCGTCCCTGAAGGAGATCCACATGACCACGACCGTCCCGAACGAGCTGGACGAGGCCGAACTGGGCGAGTTCGTCCACCGGTTCATCACCGACCTCGGAGCGACCCATCACGCCGTCACCGTGGCCGTCGGCGACCGGCTCGGCCTGTACCGGGCCGTCGCCGAGGTCGGGCCGGCGACGGCGCGCGACATCGCCGCGGCCGCCGGCTGCGACGAGCGCTACACGACGGAGTGGCTGAACGCGCAGGCCGCGTCGGCCTACTGCGAGTACGACCCGGAGACCGGCCGGTATCACCTCACGCCGGCGCAGCGGGCGTGCCTGGCCGACGAGGACTCGCCGACGTTCCTCACGGCGGGCGTGTTCCTGGCGGCGGCGCTGTTCAAGGACGAACAGCGGCTGACCGAGGCGATCCGGACCGGCGCCGGCTTCGGGTGGGGCGAGCACCACCACGACCTCTATGTCGGGGTCGAGCGGTTCTTCCGCCCGGGCTATGCGGCGAACCTCGTGTCGAGCTGGATCCCGGCACTCGACGGCGTGGAGGCGAAACTCCGCGAGGGCGTGACCGTCGCCGACGTCGGCTGCGGGCACGGCGCGTCGACCATCCTGCTGGCGCAGGCATACCCGAACTCGACGATCGTCGGGTTCGACAGCCACGCGCCGTCGATCGAGGCGGCACGAGTGGCCGCCGAGAAGGCCGGCGTGGCCGACCGGGTCCGGTTCGAGGTCGCCGCCGCGCAGGACTACCCCGGCGCGGACTATGCGCTGGTGTGCATCTTCGACGCGCTGCACGACATGGGTGACCCGGTCGGAGCGGCCCGGCACATCCGGTCGTCGCTGGCGGCGGACGGCACCTGGCTGCTGGTCGAGCCGATGGCCGGTGACTCCGTCGCGGCGAACCTCAACCCGGTCGGGCGGCTGTTCTACTCCGCCTCGACGCTGGTGTGCACGCCGTCGGCACGGTCGCAGCCGGGCGGCTGGGCGCTCGGCGCGCAGGCGACCGACGAGCAGCTGCGGTCGATCACCACGCAGGGCGGGTTCAGCCGGTTCCGCCGCGCGGTCGAGTCTCCGATCAACCGGATCATCGAGGTCCGTCCGTGACCGACGCCACCCGCCGGCCGCCGGAGTCCACTGTGGACCGGCGGCCGGCGGTCACGATCAGCGAGCGGGCGCTACGAGGCCGAGCTCGACCGGGTCCCATCGCCAGGTGTTGTCGGGTGTGACGTGCGTGCCGCCGACCCAGCGGTCGATGCCGAGGAGCTCGACCCGGTCGGACTCGCCGCGCAGCGTGCTCTCTCCGGTCGCGGTCAGCCGCAGCCGGAGGCGGGCGAACTGCTGGCTGTCACTGAGCGGAGGAGGCTGCGGGACCGGCGTGCCGTCCTCGGTCTCGACGAGCCTCGCCTCGCCCCGCCCGAGCGCCGCCAGGGATCGGTAGAACCACGCGTCGCCGAGGAAAGGCGCCTCCTCCAGTCGTTGTACGGCGACGAAGGCGCCGGGCGGAGTGTCCGCGCCGGCGGCGAGCGCGTGCAGTGCTCGCCGCTCCGTCCCGGACAGGCCGTCCGCGGGCGCGGGCAGCTCCGCCAGCAACCGCCGCAGCGCGGCCCCGAGGAACGGCAGCTCCGCGGTGTCCCGCGTCGCCCGGTCGGCGAGTCCGGTCGGCTCCGGCGCGCGGACGGCGGCCCAGGCACCGACGGCCGCGTCGAGTGCGGCCGGCGTTGCCGGCCGGCGCGAGGGCCAGAGGGTTTCCAGCTCGGTCGCGGTCAGCTCGCCGAGGCCGGCGAACGACGGCTTGCCGGGAAAGGAGCCGACGACGATCAGCTCCGGCGCGACCTGCTCGGTGTGGACGAGGTCCAGGATGTCGATGAGCTGGAGCTGGTCGTAGAGGTCGTGCTCGAACCAGAGCACCACCTGGACGCCGTCGCGCAGGGCGTCCAGCAGCTGCCGGTCGCGCCGCTCCAGCGAGGAGAGCAGCGCCTGCTGACTGCCCCAGCCGCAGTCGGCGAGGAAGCGGGCGCGCGTCCGCAGCAGCTCCGGCCGCGGCAGCGCCGGCACCGGGCCCTCGTGCAGGACGTCCTGCCAGGACGACACGGCGCCGCCGAGCGTGGTCTGCCGCAACGTGTTGCCGGCACTCTCGCCGTTGGTGACGTGCAGGAGCGACGGACGCGACCGCGGCGCCCCGCCGCGGCGGGCGAGGTAGGCGGCGCCGCAGGTGCAGTGGTCGAGTGAGGTGCAGGCGCAGCCGACGACGCGCGCGAGCTCGTCCCGCATCCGCTGCAGCGCCGCGATCCGCCCGTCGATCTGGTCGATCTTCGACGCCATCCGCACCCGCAGCGTCTCCGACGGCGGTGCACCCGACCGGCTCGCCGCCCGCAGGTATTCGGCGATCTCCGCCAGCGTGAAGCCGATGGCCTGTGCCTCCTTGATCGCGCCGAGGAACCGCACCGTCTCCTCGTCGTAGCGGCGATGCCCGCTCGGCGTCCGCTCCGGCGCCGGCAGCAGTCCCCGCCGCTCGTAGTAGCGGAGCGTCTCGACGTTCACGCCCGCCCGCTGGGCGACTTCTCCGACTCTCACGCGGCCGACCATAAACCCGTACCCAGGTACGGAAATCAACCCGCGGTCCGGTCGGGGGAGCGGGTCGGTCAGGGCCGTGGCGGGCGGCGTACTCGTCGGCGGTCCCGAGGAACTCGGCGCAGGCGGCGTCGGCGGCCGCCCACCCGGCCGCGTCCCAGCACGACGTGCTCGACACCGCGGTCGGACAGGTGCCGGCTCATCGCCGGCCCGGGCTGGCCCCCGCCGACCACGACCTCGTAGGACCCGCCGACCGCCACCGGCTCCATGCTGCGCCTGCGGTCAGGTCTGGGTGGGCTCCTCGAAGAGGGTGAGCTGAAGTCCGGCCGGGGCCTGCAGCCTGGCGTTGCGGGAGTTCCACGGCGTGCGGGTGACCTCGGCGACGACCTCGGCGCCGGCGTCGGCGAGGGTGTGCGTGGTGCCGTCGACGTCGTCGACCTCGAACGCGACCCGGATCGGTCCGGCGACGCGGCGACCCACCTCGACCTCGTCGATGTACGCGGCCTGGTCGGCGTCGACGAGCTCGAGGGTGGCCCGGCCGGCGTCGAGCAGGACCACCCGCCCGCGGTCGGAGGAGAAGTCCGCGAGTTGCGGCAGGCCGAGCTCGTCGCGGTAGAACGCGACGGCGGCGTCCCAGTCCGCGGCGGTGACGGCGAGCCGGAGCTCGCGGACGCCGCGGCGCCGGTCGGATCGGTCTGCGCTGTCCACGCACCCATCCTGGCGGCATCGCGACCTCGATGTCACGGCGGTCGGGCCTGGCGTACCGGCTGCTGACCCGGCCCGCGCTGCCGGGAGGCTCGCTGGCCGGACGGGGTCAGCTCTCGGCCGCCCAGGCGATGGCCCGCGCGCGGTCGGCCAGTGGGAAGCGTCTCAGCTCGCCCGGCGTCATCCAGCCGAACAGCGACGCCACCGTGATCATCCAGTCAAGGTCGGTGACGAGCGCGATCCGCTTCCACTTCGTCAGCTGCTCGACGCCGAGCTTCAGGTCCTGCCAGGCGCCGCTGGCCGACATCCCGTCGAAGCGCTCGAACACCAGCACGATGCGGATGTCCCGGCCCTGCTTGATCAACCCGTCGATGGCCGGCATCAGGACGTCGGTGTAGTCGGACGCCTCGATCCGACCCACGCCCTCGAACCCGACGACCCCGTCGGGCAGGTCGGCGATTGGCTGGAGCACGATGCCGACCGTAGCACCGGTGCCGCCGCGCCGGCCTCGGACTAGGGTGCGCCGCATGGACCGTACGAGGGCGTGGCGGTTTCGGCGGCTCGCCACCAGGTACGTCGATCCGGTCCTGCGCCCGCTCGCGGGCAGGCTGCCGGCCTTCGGCGTCGTGATCCATCGCGGCCGCACGTCGGGACGCGTCTACCGGACGCCGGTCAACGTCTTCCGCCGGGGCGAGACCTACCTGTTCTTCCTGACGTACGGGTCGGATGTGCACTGGGTGAAGAACATCCTTGCCGCCGGCTCCTGCTCGATCCAGACGCGGGGACGGGTCGTCCAGCTCACTGATCCCGAGCTGGTCACCGATCCCGAGCTGCGGCCGGCGCCGCCGGTGGTGCGCTTCATCGAGGGCAGGCTCGCCGGCGTCACGCAGTACCTGCGGATGCGCCAGGTCCGCTCGACCTGATCGGTGCGGCCGCGTATCGGACGTTTCACTCCGCCTGAGCGGGGGAAGGGCGCGGTCATCCCGTCTCTCCGGCGAGGAGGCGTACTCGATGCGCACCCGGCTGCTCGTCCTGCTCGCCGCCGGCAGTGCCGGCCTGTCCCTGCTCGCCGCACCGGGCGTCCAGGCCGCGCCGGCGGCCGGCAGCGCGCCGGCGGCCGGCGGCCCGACGGACCCCGGCTTCGTGCTGACGACGACCCAGCCCGGCGGCCCTGGCTTCGCGCCCGCGTTCGTCGGCAACGGCTACCTGGCCGGCCGGCAGCCGGCCGAGGGCCAGGGCTTCGCCGAGGTGCAGCTGCCCGACCAGACACTGCCCACCCAGTCACAGGTGCACGGCTTCTACGCGAAGTCGGTCCCGCCCACCCCGCCGGGCCTGACCCCGTCGACGCCGATCGAGCGACGGGCCGCGCTGCCCGCCTGGTCGACGCTGTCCTACGACGACGGCAGCGGGCGCTACTCACTGAGCTCAGGGCATGTCGACGCCTACCGGCAGAGCCTCGACGTCCGGACCGGCACGCTCACCACCGAGGTCACCTGGACCTCCGCCGCGGGCCGTACGGTCGACCTCCGCTACGACGTCACGCCCGACCGGGTGCACCGGCACGCGGCGATGGTGCGGCTGCGACTGGTGCCGCACTTCACCGGACCGGTCACCGTCACCGACCTGCTGGACGGGCAGGCGGCCGAGATGGTCACCAGCAAGGGGACCGGGCACCAGAAGACCACCCAGTGGGTCAGGCTCTCCTCGGTCGGCCTCGGCATGACCGCCACCGTCGCCTCGACCGTGGTGCCGCCGAAGGGTGCCTCGGTCAAGCCGGCGCCGACGACCGACTCCGTCAGCGCCGGGCAGGAGGTCAGTTTCCGGGTGAAGTCCGGCCAGAGCTACACCGTCGCCAAGGCGGTCGGCGTGGCGGTGAACGCCGACTCCACCAACCCGTTCTCGACCGCGGTCGCCGCGTCGAAGGCCGAGGCGCGGCTCGGCTACGACCGCATGCGCACGGGCTCCGACGCGGCGTGGGCGGCGCTCTGGCGGTCCGACATCGTGGTGTCCGGCGACGCGCGGCTGCAGCGGCAGGTGCGCTCCGCCTTCTTCGCCCTGCTCGCCAGCGTGCGGGACGACACGCCGTGGGCACCCTCACCCGGTGGCCTGTCCTCGGACGGCTACAACGGGCACGTCTTCTGGGACTCCGAGACCTGGATGTACCCGTCGCTGCTCGCCACCGAGCCCGCGATCGCGGCGCAGAGCCTGCAGTACCGGGTGGACCGGCTGCAGGCGGCGTACCGGTACGCGGCCGACACCGGCTGGTCCGGCGCCCGGTATCCGTGGGAGAGCGCGTTCTCCGGCGGCGAGGACACCCCGACGTGGGCCAACACCGGCCTGTACGAGATCCACGTCAGCGCGGACGTGTCGCTGGGCATGTGGCAGTACTGGCTGGCCACCGGCGACCGCAGGTGGTTGGCGACCAAGGGCTGGCCGGTGCTCAAGGGCATCGCCGACTTCTGGGTCAGCCGGGCCACCCGCAACTCCGACGGCAGCTACAGCATCAACACGGTCATCCCGCCGGACGAGTACGTCGAGCAGGTCGACGACAGCGTCTACACCAACGTCGCCGCGCGGGACGCCCTGCGGTTCGCCACCCAGGCGGCAAGCCTGCTGGGTCGGCCGGCCTCGCCGCAGTGGGCCGCGGTGGGCGACAAGCTGCGGGTGCTGTTCGACAACACCCTCGGCATCCACCCTGAATACCAGGGCTACCCGGGCGACGCGGTGAAGCAGGCTGATGTGACCCTGCTGTCCTATCCGTGGGAGAACCCGCAGCCGGCGGCCGTCACGAAGGCCGACCTCGACTACTACGTCCCGCGTACCGACCCGGGCGGACCGTCGATGACCGACGCGATCCACTCGGTGCTCAGCTCGCAGCTCGACCTGCCCGGCTGCCCCGCGTTCACGTTCACCCGGCGCAGCGTCGACCCGTTCATGCGCCCGCCGTACGACCAGTTCTCCGAGGCTCGCACCGGCGGTGCGTTCACCTTCACCACCGGGGCGGGCGGGTTCCTGCAGGAGTTCCTGTACGGCTACACCGGCTTCCGGTGGCGCGGCGACGGCCTCCGGCTCGACCCGAGCCTGCCGCCGCAGCTGAGCGGCGTCACGGTCTCGGCGCTGCACTGGCGGGGTCGCGTGCTGCACATCGAGGTCGGTCCACATCAGACAGAGGTCTCGTTGGTGTCCGGCGGCGCGGTCTCGGTGGACACCCCGTCCGGTGCGAAGACTGTCGCCCCGGGAGCGCCGGTGGTGCTCCCGACCCGCCGGCCCGACCTCACCCCGACCACCGACGTGGCGCGGTGCAAGCCGACGCTGGCCGACCCGGCGACCGCCGAACCGGCCGAGGCCGCGGCCGATGGGACGGACATCACCCAGTGGATCGGGCCGACCGCCGACGCCAGCATCCGGGTCGACCTCGGGACGGCGGTGCCGCTCGGGACCGTGACCGTCACCCGCTCGCCGGTCACCACCTTCGCCTCGACGACCGGCGGCAAGGGGGTCACGATGCCGACCCGCAGCGCGGGTGAGCGGGTGGAGGCCTCCACCGACGGCGCCACCTGGCGCACCGTCGCCACGGTCTCGTCGCCCACCCTGAGCGACGTGGTGCCCGGCGACGGCCAACCCGCCCGGTATGTCCGTCTCGTCGCGCTCGGCGCCACCGCGACGGTCCCGCTGATCGTCGGCGAGCTGTCGGTGCAGGCGAGGCAGTCGTAGCTAGCCGATCCTGCCGGCCTGCTCGCGGACGGCGATCAGGAAGGTGTCGAGTGCGGGCGCCGTGCGGCCGTCCCGGGTGATGATCATGAGCCGGCGGGTGACGGCTGCCTCGGTGATGTCGCGGACGGCGATGGCCGGGTCGGTCGCCGGCAGGGCGAGCGCCGGCATGAGGGCGACGGCTCCGGTGGTGCGGACGAGCTCGAGCTGGACGTCGGCGTCGTTGGAGCGGTGCCGCAGGTCGGGTTCGTAGCCGCCGAGGGAGCGGCAGGTGCCGACGACCAGGGCGTGATGGCCGGTGCCGGTCGCCGAGGCCACCCAGACGTCCTCGCGCAGCGCGGCCAGAGCGACGGGTCCGCCGTGCTCGGCGCACGGATGCGCTGCCGGCAGCACGAGCCTGAGCGGCTCCTCGTGCAGCCGCTCGAACGTGAGGCCGGCCGGCCGGGGCCGTGGGTGGCCGTCGTACTCGTCGCTGACGACCAGGTCCAGCGCGCCGAGGCGGAGCTCGGGCAGCGCCTGTTCGAGCTCGAGCTCGGAGATCTCCAGCCGTACCTGCGGGTGGTCGGCCCGCATCCGGGCCACGGCCGGGATGAGGAGGCGCCGGGTCGCGGACTGCAGGCCGCCGGCGCGCACGGTGCCGCGGATCTCACCGGTCAGTGCGGCCAGGTCGGCGCGGGCGGCGTCCGCCTCGGCGAGCAGCATGCCGGCGTGTCCGGACAGCAGCCGGCCGGCGTCGGTCAGCCGGACGCCGCGGCCGGCCCGGTCGAGCAACCGCACCCCGACCTCTTTCTCCAGGACGCTGAGTTGTTGGGAGATCGCGGACGGGGTGTAGCCGAGCGCGGCCGCGACGGCGGCCAGGGTGCCTCGCTCCTCCAGCTCGTGGAGCATCCGGAGCCGCCGCAGGTCGAACACAACCATGTAGAGACTCTAACGAGACCGATCCAGTAACCGTCACTGGACCTGACGAAAGCTCACAGCGAGGCTGGCGGTGTGGGTCCCGCACTGTGCCTGTTCTCGGCCGCGTGCTTCGGCGCGATGGCGATCTTCGGCAAGCTCGCCTACGCGGCCGGAGTGTCGCCCGGCGCGTTGCTCCTGCTGCGGTTCACCGTCGCAGCCGTGCTGCTCGGCCTGCTGCTGGCGCTGCGGCCCGGGCTCCGGACTGCCCGCCCTGGCGCCGAGCGTCCCGCCGGCACGGGCCGGGTCCGGCTGCTGGTCACGGCGCTCGGGCTGGGCGCGCTCGGGTACGCGACGCAGGCGACCCTCTACTTCTCCGCCCTGCGGCGGGTCGACGCGTCGCTGGTCGCGCTGGTGCTCTACACGTACCCGGCGCTGGTCACCGTGGCCGCCGCCGCGCTCGGCCGGGAGCGGCTGACCGCGGGACGCTCGGCCGCGTTGGTCGTCGCGTCCGGCGGGACGCTGCTCGTCCTGCTCGGCGCGGGCGGGTTCAGCGTCGACCGGATCGGGGTCGGCCTGGCCTTCGCCGCCGCCGTCACCTACACCGTCTACATCCTTGTCGCCGACACGGTGGTGCACCGGCTGTCCCCGGTGGTGCTCGCGGCGCTCGTGATGACCGGGGCGTCGGCCGCGCTCGCCGTCCGGGCGGTCGCGACCGGCGGGATCGAGCTCGGCTTCGGGTCGGCCGGGTGGGTCTGGATCGCCTGCATCGCCGTCGTGTCCACCGTCCTGGCGATGCTCGCCTTCTTCGCCGGCCTGCGCCGGACCGGCCCGTCGACCGCCGCCATCCTGTCGACCTTCGAACCCGTCGTCACCACCGCACTCGCGGCGCTGACCCTGAACGAGTTCCTGACGCCGGTGCAGCTCGTCGGCGGACTCGTCGTGCTGTCCTCCGTCGCCGTGCTGCAGCTCCGGCCGCAGCGACGCCCGGCCACGTCGCAACCTCAGCCGGGCTCGGCCAGCGCGACCCATGAACACAGCCGGCGACCGTACGCGCCGGCCGGGAAACTGCCCGACCGGTCCAGACCCGGTCCCGGCGTGTATCCGAGCGTCCGTACGCGGCTCAGTTCCAGTACCGGTATCCGTCGCAGCAGGCTGGAGGAGCCATGACGACGATCACCTTGCCGAACGGCACGAAGGGTATGGGGTGGCTGCGCGACCATCCCGATGTCCGCGACTATCCCGCGGACGCCCCGCAAGTGCGCAAGCTGCTCGCGGACAGCGGTTCGACCGCGCTGGCCCGGCTGACCGCCGGCGACGGGCCGGCCGCGGCCCCGTCCGCCGTCGACCTGCGGTCGTACTTCTCGCCGGTCGAGGACCAGGGCGAGCTCGGTTCCTGCACGGCCAACGCGGCCTGCGGGATCGTCGAGTACTACCAGCGCCGGTCGTTCAACACCTACGTGGACATGTCCCGGCTGTTCCTCTACAAGGTCACCCGGGAATACCTGAGCCTGACCGGCGACACCGGCGCCTACCTGCGCTCGACGATCGGCGCGCTGGCGCTGTTCGGGATGCCCCCGGAGCGCTACTGGCCGTACGACATCACCAAGTTCGACGACGAGCCGCCGGCCTTCGACTACGCCTTCGGCCAGTCGTTCAAGGCGGTCACCTACTTCCGGCTGGACCAGCCCGGCACCTCCGGCGACCAGCTCGTGACCGACATCAAGACGCACCTGGCCGCCGGGCTGCCGGCGATGTTCGGCTTCACCGTCTACAGCAGCATCCGCAACCCCGACTCGCCCGGCGAGATCCCCTACCCGAGCATGGGCGAGGGCGTCCTCGGCGGGCACGCCGTCGTGGTCGCCGGCTACGACGACGACCGCATCGTCACGAACCCGATCGACGGCAACAAGCAGACCGGCGCGTTCCGCATCCGCAACTCCTGGAGCCGCACCTGGGGTGAGAACGGCTACGGCTGGATGCCCTACGAGTACGCCCGCCGCGGCGTCGCCGACGACTGGTGGGTCATGACCTC
>DATBFW010000132.1:0-5776 GCA_036558285.1 Mycobacteriales bacterium
ACCGCGTTGGCGAACCGCAGCGCCAGCACGTTCTGCACGGTGTCCTTGCCGAGGTAGTGGTCGATCCGGAACACCTTCGGCTCGTCGAAGTGCGCGTGCACGGTCGCGTCGAGCTGCTCGGCGGTCCGCTCGTCGGTCCCGTACGGCTTCTCGATCACCACCCGGCACGGGCCATAGCTGAGCCCGCCCGCGCCGAGCCCGGTGACGATCGGCTCGAACGCCTCCGGAGGGGTGGACAGGTAGAAGACCCGGTTGCCGGCGGTGCCGCGGTCGGCGTCGAGCCGGTCCAGCAGCTCGGACAGCTGCCGGTAGGTGTCCTGGTCGTCGTACGCGCCGGGCAGGTAGCGGTAGCCCCCGGTCAGCTCCGGCCGCACCGAGGCGCCGCCGTCGAGGACCTTGGTGCGGAACTCGCCGTCGCTCATCGGCGTCCGGCCCACTCCGACCACCGCGAACTGCGCCGGCAGCCGCGCGTCCCTGGCCAGGCTCTCCAGCGCCGGCACGAGCTTGCGCCGGGTCAGGTCACCGGAAGCACCGAAGATCACCAGCGCCGAGGGCGGCGCGTTGCGCTCGCCGTTGCCCTGCTCCATGTCCACGCCGAACAGCCAACTCGGTCCGGATCATTTCGGCCAGCCCGGGATGTCCGGGCCCGCCGCGAGCAGGTGCAGCAGCGCCTCGGCGTACGCGGCCTCCGGGTCGGCGGCGGTGAACTCGACCGTCTCGCCCCAGATCGTCGCCACCACCCGCCAGCGGTCCCCGGCCCGCTCCAGCCGGCGGAAAGCGTCGCCGAGCGCCGCCCGCAGCTGGTCCTCGCGCGGCAGCCAGAGCGCGGCGTCCTTGTCCACGTCGTCCAGGGCCCACTCGGTGGTGCCGTTGAAGCCGATCACCGTACGGCCGGGCAGGTCGTGCACCTCGATGGTCATCGTGGACAGCACGAACACGTCGTCGTCCATGCCGCGGTCCGGGATGCAGAACCGGTCGCCCGGGGCCGGCTGCCAGACCAGCCCGGCCGCGATCAGCCGGCGGGCGAGCGGGATCGGGATCACGCCTCCATGGTGCAACGGCAGGCTAGCCGGCGCCCAGGCAGAGGAACGCGGCCGTGGTGTACCGGTCGGTCGCAGCCGCCGCGGCCAGCGCCGCCGCTGGGCCGGCCCCGGTCCGCAGCGCGCGGTGCACGGCATGCGCCGCCAGCCGGGTCGCCTCGTCCGGCACCGGCAGCAGTGGCGCCACCACCGCGCCGGTGCCCTGGGCCAGCAGCGCCGCGGCGAATCCCATCAGCTCGTCACCCGGCCTGACCTCGGCCATCGCCGTGCTGCACGAGGCCAGCATGATCAGCCGCGGGGCGCGGGTGAGCCGCTCCAGGTCGTACCCGGTCAGCGGCCCGTCGGCGAGCCGGAGCGAGGACAGCAGCGGCTGGTCGGCGCGGAAGTTGCCGTGGGCGGCGATGTGCGCCAGCCCGGCCCCGTCCAGGGCGGCGGTGACGGCGTCCACCGTCGCGGCCGGGCCGGTCAGCACCGCCGGGCCCGGGTAGCCGTCGGCCAGCTCGCGCACCTCGGCCTCGCCCGCCGGCACGCCCGGACCGGCGACCAGCGTCACCCGCTGCGACGCCGGATCCCGGGTCCGCTCGGCCGCGCGGGCCCACCACGCCGCCGACGGCACCACGCTGACCGGCCGGCCGGCCACCGTCGGCAGCAGCGACCAGGGCACCGAGTGCAGCACCGTGGTCGGCCCGAGCACCAGCTCCGCCGCGGTGCCCAGCCGCTGCCCGAGCGGGGCGAGCACCACCCGGTCGAGCCGCTCCGCCTCGGCCAGCAGCTGCCGTTCGGACCGGTCGCGGGAGCCGAACCGCAGCAGCAGGCGGCGCAGCCAGAACCGCAGCATCGTGGCCGACTGGGTCACCGGCTCGATCGGTCCGAGCGGGTGCAGGCTCTGCCGGCCCTGCGCGACCACCACCGCATAGAGCTGGCCACCGGACTCGACGTACTCGACCAGCGCCCGGTCGCCGAGCGCCGCCCGCAGCCGCGCCGCGGTCGGCCGGACAGCCTGGTACGGGTCGGTGACCCGGCCCTGCCGGGCCAGCCGCTGCACCGTCCGCTCCACCGCGGCCTGCCGGCGCAGCAGCCGCTCCGACGCGACGCCCTCGGCCTGCTGGGCGAGCACGACCTGGCGCAGCTCGGTCAGCGCGGTCGCGATCTCCTCCTCGGCCGGCGGGCGCACCGGGCGCAGCGCCAGCGTGCCGGCCCGCCAGCGCTCCGCCCAGCGCAGCACCCGCCCCGGATCGCCGGCCGAGACGGCCAGCTCCAGACCGAGCCGGGCCAGGTCGGCGGCCAGCGCCGACGCCCCGACCCGCAGCTCGGTGCCACCGAGCGCGGCCCGGTGCCGCTCGATCGCCGCCATCCCGGCCCGCAGCGCGGCTTCGGCGCGGCGCGGGTCGCCGTCGGCCAGCCGCAGCAGGGCACGGGCGTGGAAGATCCGGGACCGGACCTCCGCCGGGTCCGGCGCCCGGCGCTCGGCCAGCGGCGTGAGCTGGCGGCGGACCTGGTCCGTACGGCCGAGGGCCAGCGCGATCTGGCCGGCCAGCAGCCGGGCGTCCAGCGCGGCCATCGTCCAGCCGGCCGCCTCCAGCCGCGGCACCAGCCGGACCGCCGTGGACAGCAGCCGCGGGCTCGCGCCGTCCGCCTCCCACGCCGCCCGGACCGCGGTGCCGCTGGCCCAGTCCCGGTAGACCGGCCGCCGCTGCCGGCCGAACGTCGCCGCCGCGGTCTCCGCCAGCGTCCGCGCCTCGGCCGGGCGCCCGTCGAGCAGCGCGATCTGGGCGAGGATCAGCCGGATCTCGGCCAGGTAGGCGTGCACGTGCCGCGAGGTCAGCTCGGCGAGCGCCCGCTCCCCGGTGGCCCGTGCCTCGCGCAGCAGCCGGGCGGTGGCCAGCGCCTCGGTCCGGTCCAGCAGGCCGACCGCGTCGGTGCCGCGGGAGCCCGGCGCCAGCCGGTCGGCGTCGTCGAAGGCGGCGAGCGCGGCAACCACGTCGCCGCGCCGGGCCGCGACCAGGCCCGTGTTCGTCGCCGCCTCGGCGGCGTCCATGTCCTGGCCGAGCTGGCGGTAGAGCTGCTCGGCGCGGGACAGGTCGGCCTCCGCACCGGCGAGCAGGCCGCGCCGGGACCGCACCAGGCCGCGGTTGTTGTGCAGCACCGCGAGCGCCATCGTGTCGCGGGCCTGCGCCAGCAGAGGCAGCGCCGCGTCATACGCGGCCATCGCTGCGTCGAGCCGGCCCTGCATCTGCCAGACGGCGGCCCGCTGCAGCTCGACCCGGGCCAACCGCCCGCCCGACAGGGCCGACGCGGCCCGGTCGAGCTCCGCCAGCGCCGCCCTGATCCTGCCCTGGTACGTCAGCGCGAGAGCCAGGCTGATCCGCACGTCGGCGGCGACCTCGGCGGCACCGGCCCGCTCTGCCAGGCGGATCGCCCGGGTCAGGTGCGTGACGGCGGCGCCCATGTCCTGGTCGTGCCGGGCCGCCATGCCCAGCGCCCGCTCGGCCTCCGCCGCGGGAAGGCCGTCGTGGGTGTTCCGCAGCACAGCGCCGGCCAGCAGCCGGGCCCGGGCCGGGTCCGTATCGGCCAGCCCCAGCGCCTCGCGGGCGCGGGACAGCTCAGATCCCCTGCCGGACCCGCTCGTCACGATGGCACTCCCCATGTATCAGCGCCTCTGGTTGATGCTCCCTCCCTAGGAGCAGGATGCCGTGAGGCGTTCGGCCCGGACGAGAGGGGCGCGCGATGCTGCGGGGACGAGGCCGTCGGTTCCATCTGCTCAACCACATCCACGGGCTGCCGTACGACCCGCCCCGGTGGGGCGAGCGACCCCGCCTGCGGCCGAAGCCCAGCCTCCCGCAGGGCGCCGGCACCACGGTCGCGGTGCTCGACAGCGGGGCCGGCGAACACCCGTGGCTGCTCGGCAGCTTCGTCGAGGATCCGCTGCCGGACGCCGCCCGGGAGCTCTGGGACCTCTCCAGCGACGTGCTGCCGCGCCAGGTCGGCCACGGCACGTTCGTCTGCGGCGTCATCCTCCAGTACGCGCCGAGGGCGAAGCTGCTGCCACGGCGGGTCATCGACATGCACGGCGACGCGTTCGACGAGGAGCTCGCCGCCGTTGTCCGCAGCCTGATCCCGAAGAACCCCGACGTGGTCAACCTCTCGCTCGGCCCGACGCCGGCCGACCGGAAGGGCGAGACCGACGAGGGCGTCGCGCACACCATGGCGGCGCTGGCCGATCTGCAGAGCGAGTGCGGCACCGTGGTCGTGTCGGCAGCTGGCGACATCAACGAAGAGCTGCCGGGCGAGCGGCTGGCGCCGCCCGGGCAGCTGAGCCTGATCGTGGGTGCGCTCGACCTCAGCGGGCAGCCGGCCTGGTTCAGCGGGGTCAAGCCGGTGACGATCTGGGCGCCGGGTGTGGACGTGCTCAGCTCGTTCGTGCACCACGGCGGGCCGGTGTCGCTCGCGCAGCCGGGCGATCACGAGCACGACGAGGACCACGACGAGGACCACGCCGACGACCACGCCGGCGACCACGCCGACGACCACGCCGACGCCTCGGCGGAGGGGCAGGCGGACGGGCACACCGATCAGCACACCGACGGACACACCGACGAGCCTGCTGACGGCGCCGAGCCGTCGGAGCAGCCGCCCGCACCCTTCGCAGGCTGGGCCCGGTGGAACGGGACGTCGTTCGCCGCGCCCGCGGTGAGCGGCGCGATCGCCGCCGAGATCAGCGCTCTCGCCCGGGCCGGCGACGGGTTGGACCGCCGGGAGCTGAGGGCGCTGGCAGTCCAGCGAGTGCTCGACCGGGCCCGGCCGCTCCCCGACGGGGCGCCGGCGGCGGACGGCGGCGCGGTGACCGGAGTCGCGCTCACCGAGCTGCCGGTCGTCCTGCTCGGGCCGCCCGGCGACTGACGACTTTGTCGAACTCGGAAACGGGCGGTGGGGCGTCGTCCGTTGGGTAGATCGAAGCGGGAGCCACGTCGGTCGATCCGGTCGAGGAGGAACGATGAGCGAGACGCCCCGGGATCAGCGCGACTTGTGGCATGAGGTGAGCCGCACCTTCGAGGAGTTCGGCGAGGCGCTGCGCGTGCACCTCTCCCCCGACGCAGCCCGCTCCCCGAGCGATCCCACAGCCGCGCCCACCGGACGCCCGGCCGGCCCGGCCGAGGCCGAGTCGGCCCCCTGGGCTGACCCGGCCAGCCCCGGCCGGGGCGAGAGTTTCGACGACCCTTGGGCCGCGGCCACCGACCGTCCGCCCCGTGCGCCAGGCGCCGGCGGACCGTCCGCCGACGGCACGTCCGCCGACGCACCAACCGCAAACGGCCCAGGTACCCCGGGTGCCGGGCCGACCGGAACCGGCACGGGAGCTGAAGCCTCCCCCGGCCCGGACACCGCCGGCCCCGACACCGCCGGCCCGGACACCGCCGGCCCGGACACCGCCGGCGCAGGAGCCATCAGGGAAACCGCGACTGAGGCAGCCGCCGAGACCGGCACAACTGCGACCGGCACGCCCGGCACCGGCACGCCCGGCACCAGCACGCCCGGCACCAGCACGAGCGGGGCCGGTGCGCCCGGCGCAGATGCGAGCGGCGCAGATGCGAGCGGCGCAGCCGGTGCGACGGAGACCGGCGCGGGCGGAACCGGCCCGGGCGGAGCCGGCCCGGGCGGAACCGGCCCGGGCGGAACCGGCCCGGGCGGAACCGGCCCGGGCGGAACCGGCCCGGGCGGAACCGGCCCGGGCGGAACCG
>DATBFW010000133.1:0-66702 GCA_036558285.1 Mycobacteriales bacterium
CGGGAGCTGGTCGGGGCCGAGGGTGAACGTCGCCGCGCCGGAGGTGAGCGCGCCGAAGCCCTGCGCGGTCAGCGTCGGCGGTGCCGCGGTGTCACTGGAGGTGGCGTTGACGACCAGCGTGCCGGTGTCGGAGTTGTACGCGGCCTTCGTCACGAGCACCTGGTCGGTCAGCGTGACGTTCACGGTCGTCTGTGGACGGTCCGAGACGTTCGTGACCTGAATCGAGGCCAGCGGGTTGGCGCCGGTGAACGCGACCCGGCCGAAGTAGTTGCCTGTGGCGTCGGCCTTCAGCTTGGTGGTGCTGATGCCGGTGCCGGAGACCTGGATGGCCTGGTCGGCCTGCGAGGTCGCGAACGCGTCGACGAACCCGCCGCTGGTCGTGGACCGGGTGTAGGTCACCTGGGTCGGAGCGACGCCGGCGTTGGTGGCCACCCGGCCCTGCACGGAGAACAGGGTGGTCTGGATGGTGTTCACGCCAGGACCGCCGATGTCCGGCCCGTCGATCCGGAAGAAGTTGGTGCCCAGGTCCGAACCGGTGACCGCGTGCGGCGTGTTCGGGTCACCGAGGTACGAGGCGCCGTCCGGGCCCTTGACGAGACCGGTGTCCCAACGCAGGAACGGGTTCACCCGCGAACCCAGCGCGCCGGTGAAGTTGCCGGGCTCGCCGATGCCGATGTCCTCGGTGAAGTTGATGTTCCGGGTGGCCGTGTCGGTCACGTCGAACGCGTCGACCCCGTACGGGTGGGTGATCACGTAGTGGCCGGTGGTCGGGGTGGTGATCCGGATCCGGATCCGGCCGAAGGTGTGCTGCCCACGAAGAAGCTGGTCACGACCGTGATCGCAGCGACGAGGCCGGCGAGGGCCCTGCGCCGCGATCCGGGTAACAACTGCGGTGCACGCATCGGGATAATCCCTTCCTCGAGGGAACATCGGTACTAATGCACCATGCAGCTACTTAGGATGACGAGGTAGACCAAGGTGAGGGACTTTGTTTCCCTAATCTTGGGGATTACTAGAGAATCCACGGGCTAGAGCCGGAGGCGGGCCTCGTGAAGTCGCTCGTAGTGGGGGCGGCTGCGCTGGGCGGCCGCGAGGGCGCTGCCGGCCAGGTTGACCTGGCGCGGGCGGTACGGCTGGAAGCCGGTGGAGGCGAGGACGGCGTCGTACCAGTGGGGGGCCCAGATGCCGTCGGACGCGCGGCCGCCGGGGGCCCAGTGCAGCATGCGGTCGGTGAAGTCGACGCCGACGTGGTCGCAGAGCCAGCGGAGGTACGCCTCCGGCTTGCGCAGGAAGTCCGCGGCGTCGATGACCGGGACGTCCGCGCCCAGTTGGTCGTAGAGCTCGGTCTGCTGGACGAGGCCGATGTCCTCGGCGACGACGTCGGCTCGGGAGCGGACGTAGGAGGCGACGACCTCCGCGGGGTCGCGGATCAGCAGCACGTTCGTCAGCGACGGGATCCAGTCGCGGGGCAGCTGGGGGATGAGGTGGTGGGTCATGTGCTTCTGGTAGTAGACGCCGCTCTCGACCGGGGCGGTCAGGTCGGCGACGACGGCCCGCCAGGAGGTCTCGCCGGCGGCGATCACCTCGTCGCGGGCGGGGTGGTTCAGGCCCGTCTCGCTGAGGTAGTAGGCGTAGAGCGGCTCGTCGACGACGCGGGTGTCGGGTCGGTTCTCCCACGACCGCAGCAGGGCGGTGGAGATGTTGCGCGGACCCGACCACATCGCCAGGCGCACCCCGTCGGTCACGGCGCGCGCCGCCCGGCGACGTCCTCGCGGACGAGGGCGCGGTAGAGGCCCTGCAGTCGTTCGACCATCGGCCCGCGACCACCGGAGCCGATGCGGCGGCCGTCCACGGTGTGTACGGGCACCAGGCCGGCGAACGTACCGGTGACGAAGGCCTCGTCGGCGCTGTAGACCTCGGTGAGGCTGAAACTGCGCTCCCGGGCCGGGATGCCCGCGCGGGCACAGATCCGCAGGACGTTGGCGCGGGTGATGCCGCCGAGGCAGTACATGCCGGTCGAGGTCCACACCTCCCCGCCGCGCACGATGAAGAAGTGCGTCGAGTTGCAGGTGGCGACGAAGCCCTGCGGGTCGAGCATCAACGCCTCGTCCGCGCCGGCGGTGTAGGCCTGGATGCAGGCCGTGATGTCGTTGAGCTTGCTGTGCGAGTTGAGCTTCGGGTCGAGCGTGTCCGGCTGGGCCCGGCGTACGTGGACGGTGAACAGCGACAGGCCGCGCTCGACGGTCGCCGGCAGCGGGTCCTTGTGCTCCGCGATGATCACGAGCGTGGCCGGGCCGGCCGACATGCGCGGGTCCTGGTACGGCGTCGACTTCGGTCCGCGGGTCACCATCAGCCGGACGTGGACGCCGTCGCCGTCCATGCTGTTCGCCTGCAGCGTCCGGTAGATCTCGGCGGTCAGCTCGTCCCGGCTGCGGCCGATGTCGAGCGCGATGGCGGCGGCGCCCTCCCACAGCCGGTCCAGGTGCTGCTCGACGAACGCGGGATGCCCGGCGCTGACGCGCAGCCCCTCCCACACGCCGTCGCCGAGGACGAAGCCCGCGTCGAAGACGCTCACCACCGCCTCTGACCGCGGCACGAGCCGACCGTTGACGTTGATCAGGATCTGCGCGTTGCGCGGGTCGTCGGCGTGGTCGTGGGTGCCGTGGGCGGGAGACGCGTCAGTCACGCCTGTGTTCTACCGCGAGCTCCCGGAGCTGGTCCTCGGCGGCGCTGGCGATCCGGGGCGATACCCCGAGCTCCCGCAGCTGCTCGGCGGACGCGGCCATCTCCTCGGCGCGACGGCGGGCGTGCTTCCGGCTGCCGCTGACCAGCCGGTCCAGCGTGCGCTCGTCGAAGCCGGCCATCTCGCCGGCGATGTTCTGCTGGAGCCAGTCCACGCACCCGGCTGCCTCGGCGCCGTCGAGCGCCTCCACGACCGCCGCGGCGACACCCTTGTAGAAGACGCTGCGCAGCAGCTTCCGCGAGATCGCCGTACCCACCGGGCCGTCGACCACCTCGACCGACGCGCCGAACGAGCGCACTATCCCGGCGAAACGGGCGGCGGCCGGGCCGGCGGCGGCCATCGGCGTCCGGAGTCCGCTGCCGAGCACGGTCGCCATCAGCGCCACGTCGACCACCTCGACGCCGCGGGCAGACCCGATCTCCGCCAGTTGCCGCTTGAGCTCCGGCGACGTGGTGTTCATCTCGGCCCACAGCGTCCCCGGCCGCAGCACCGGCAGGGCGTTGTCGAGGGCCTCGCGAGCGTCGCGGGCGCTGTTCACGCTCAGGACGACGTCGGCGTCCCGGACGGCGTCGGCCTCGTCCGTACGGGCCGGCACGGTCGGCGGCGCCGGGACCAGCGGGTCGAACCCGCGGACGTCCGCGCCGGCCGCGACGAGGTCGGCGGCGATCGCGGACCCCGCCTCCCCGAGACCGAGGATCCCGATCGCGACCGTGGGCCGCGCCTGCGGTGCTGAGCTCATCGGGGTTGCCTTTCCGCTACTCGGCAGGCGACGTCCGCTCCTGAATCCGCGAACCGCCTGCGGCTATGACCGGGCGGCGCCGTGCTGGGAAGCGGCTTTCCGGCGTCATTCGATGCTAGCTATTCCTCGACGGACCCGTGCCGCGACCGGGTACGTCGTCCGACAGGCCATCTCGGAGCCGGGGTCCCGGCGGCCGTAGCAGTATGTTGGCCGCGTGCCGAGGAGCCTTGTCGAGGGCAAGGCATGGATCTCGCACCTGGTGGCGCGGCTGCGGCCGGCGACCGTTCTCGACGTCGGCCCCGGCCAGGGCACCTATTCCGATCTGTTGCGCGGCTGCACGCCGGGAGCGTCCTGGAGCTGCGTCGAGATCTTCGCGCCGTACGTCGAGATGTTCGACCTGCACAGCAAGTACGACCACGTGTACGTGGCGGACATCAGGCGCTTCTCCTGGCCCGGCAATTTCGACGTGGTGATCCTGGGCGACGTCCTCGAACACATGGTTCTGTCGGACGCGCTCGCGGCCTGGGCGGCGGTGCGGGCGCACGCCAGGCACGTCGTCCTCTCGATCCCGATCGTCGAGTATCCGCAGGGAGTGCACTACGGGAACGAGCACGAGGTGCACCTGGAGGTCTGGGACCACGAGACCGTCCTCGAGCAGTTGCCCGGTGTGCGGTGCTGGCGGCGGTACCGGTCGATCGGTGTCTACTGGGCCGACGGGCACGCGTGACGGCCCGACCCTCAGTCGGTCGTCCGGCGGGTGATCTCAGGTCGGCGCCACACCTCGGCGAACCGGCGGCGGGTGAACAGCACGCTGTCGCGGGCGACCGGCCGCACGGCCGCGGTGTTCTCGGCGTGCTGGGCGAATGCGCGGGAGATCTGCCGATGACCGATCGTCTGCTGCCCCTTCGGCCCGCACAACCGGAACTCGCAGGCGCAGTCGACGTCCAGCATCGTCACCGTGTGCGCGGGCGAGACGAAGCAGCGCGGCAGCTTGTGCGAGGTCAGCGCAAGCACGCGGGCGTCCACTCGACGCGCGTCCTGCTCGGTCAGCGGTGCGCTGGGCTTCCCCTGGTGCTCCTGCACCGCCCGCGCGTGTTCGCCCTCCGCGAGGTTGATCAGGAGCGTGGACAGGCCGAGCAGCCGATGGGCCTCCGCCGACAGCGAGAAGCCGCCGTCCACGAGCGCCTGGACGTCGTCGAACCAGATGTCGCGAGCGGCCACGGCGCGCCGCTCACGGGCGGTGGCGTCGCCGGCTCGGGCGCCGGCATCGGCCGCGCGCCGGGACAGGGCGATCGCCTCGCGGACGAACGGATGCCGGACGGCCGAGCCGGCCGGAGCCGAACCGGCCGGTGAGGCAAGGGCAACGGCTTGCCGCAGCGCCTGCTCGCTGACCCAGGAGCGTGCCCGGCCGAGCACGAGCACGGCTTCGGCCAGCCAGGGCGGATCGTTGCCGGGCGGCCGGCTGAGGGCCGCCACGCTGGCCAGCTTGTAGCCCTCGGCGAGCGAGATCTCCAGACCGGGGTCGGGCAGCGTCTCCGGGCTGCCGTCGGCTGCGGTCAGGATCCGGCCGAGTTCCTGCAGCAGCCTCAGTGCATCGGCGCGCGCCGGGCCGGTCAGTTGGTCGACCAGTGAGGGCAGCACCCAGGACAGCGACGCGACCGGCAGCCCGCACTGGATCCAGTAGGGCTTGGTCAGGCGCGCGCGGGCACTCAGGTCGGCGTCCTCGGCCTCCTTCACCAGGTCCGTCCACGATGCCGCCAGCTCCGCCCAGGCGACCGCCCCCATCGCCGCCAGCTTCGCGCTGATCGCCCGGCGCAGTCGGTAGGAGTGCGACTCGAAGCGCGGCGGCACGACCTGCTCCCAGAGGAACCGGGCGATGTCGGGCTGGGCGTCGACGACGTCGACGAACAGCAGCCGGGCTTCATCTGTCGCCGGTTGCCAGGTCCGGCGCAGCGCCGCCAGTTCCTCGTCGCCGACGATGATCGAACGACCGTCGGTCTGCTGGGCTCGCAGCACCGCCGAGATCATGTCGAGCGAGAGATCGCCTACGCTGCCCTTCTTCAGCCGCTGCAGGACGGTGAGGAACGAGCGGTCCGGATGCTCGCCGCCCGCGGCGGCCAGCAGCAGCGCGGCGGTGAGCGCGTCGACGGTCGGCTGCGGGACGCCGGGCGTGAGCAGGTCCGCCCACCGCTCGCTGTCGAGCCCGAAGCCGACCGCGCCGGCCAATGCCAGCCAGCGCGGATGGGTGAACTGCAGGCACGGGTCGACGGCATCGCCGGTGATGTCGAGGACCCCGCGCCGGCTCAGCTGGGAGACGCCGCTGGCGAACTGCAGCTCTTCGGCGGCGCTGAGCTCCCGGGTCACGTCGCGCCACAGGATCGTGAGGTCCTGCCGGTAGTGGGCCTGCACGCCCACCAGGCCGAGCGTGCGAGCGACCCGGGAGTCAGCGGCGTCCGCCCGGCAGGGGTCATTGCCGGTGGCCTTCTCGTACAGCCAGGCGAGCTCGTGGTCGGCGACGCACCGGGACCCGAACACGCCCCGTACGGCGTGGTCGGACTCGGCACCGGCCCGGACGCGGTCGGCGACGATGTCGGCCGCGATGTCGACGAACCACGGGTCGCCGACATGCTCGCCGTCGCTGACCACCGCCGCCGCGAACTCGGTCGTCTCCGGGCCGGCATCGGTTCCCCTCCGCGCGAGCGCCTTCTCCAGGTGCGCGCCGAGGTCCTGCTCCGGCTGACCGGCCACCCGGATGACAGCGACCTCGCTGAACGTGGGCGCCAACTCCTCGGAGACCGAGCCGACGAACGGCAGCCGCTCGTCGAGGCAGGACCGGATCAGCGCCTGCACCGTGGCGCGGCGGGCCGACCGGGGCTTGCCCTCGACGACCTTGTCCAGGCCGAGGATGAGGACCACGACCCTGGCGCGGTCGGCCTCCCGCAGGAAGAGCCGTTCCGCCCGGGCGTCGTCCCCGCTCGCGCCGGCCAGCCGCGAGACGAACGTCGTCCGGCTCAGCGCCGGGACGGAACTGCCCGCGTCGCAGTCGGATACGTCGATGACTATCGGCATCAGCCCGGCCCGGACCATCCACGCCGGCAGCATCCGCTCCAGCTCCGGCGAGAGCGCGCCGGCATCGGTCACGACCAGCAGCGGGCGCGGTGGCCTCGCGGTCATGAGCTGGGTCACCACGCTCTGCACGAACCGGTGGGACGGCGTGGCCGGCTCCGGTGCGTCGGGCATCGACCGGTAGCGGGCAAGGTAGCGGCTCTTCGCCGCGCTGAAGCGCAGCCGGAAGCCGAGCCAGGCGGCCAGTGCGAGCAGCGCCACGGACACCGCACTGATGGCCTGCGCCTGCAGCAGCGGGAGCAGCCCGGTCGTTTCCTTGCTCGCGCTCGGCGACAGCACGCCGAACGTGATCAGCACGAGCAGTCCGACGACGATCATGCCGAGCAGCAGGTTCGTCGACGAGCCTCGGACCACCGCGATGCCGTGCTGCACCGCGTTCCGCAGTCGGATGCGAGCGCGCGAGCTCATCGGATCAACGTCTGCCCGTTGTCGAGGACGACCGTCGTACCGGTCAGTCCTGGCATGTCGAGCGCCATCGCGGTCAGCGAGTGCGCGACGTCGTCCGGTGTCAGCACGCGGCGGAGCGGGGCCCTCTCCGCGACGGCAGCCAGGTCGTGTCGCCGGCCGCGGACCTCGGCGAGATACCGGAGGTTCTCGGTGTCGACCGTGCCCAGCGCGAGGCAGTTGATCCGCACTCCCTCGGCACCGAGCGGCACGGCCAGCGCAGCCACCAGACCGTGCAGGCCCGCCTTCGCGGCGGAGTAGCCCGGCGCGCCGTAGCCGCCGTACGCGTTGATCGACCCGACGAGCGTGATCGACCGGTCGCCGGACTGGCGGCGCAGCAGCGGCACCGCATTCCGCACCGTCACGAAGGCCAGGTGCAGGTTGTTCTCGACCACCCGGCTGAAGATGTCGAGGCTTTCGGTGGCCGGATCCGGCTGCGAGAGCTCGTCGACGTCGCCTCCGCCGGCGATCGCGATGACGTGGCGCACCCCCGGCAGGTCCGCCGCGTCCAGGCGCCGAGCGACGTCCGCGTCGTCGGTCAGGTCGACGGTGATCTCGTGGCACACGACGGCGGCGACGTCGCCCGGGAGCGGACGTCGGTCCATCGCGATCACCCGCGCGCCGCGGGCCGCGAGGACGGCCACCGTCTGTCGCCCGATGTCGCCGAAGGCTCCGGTCACGAGCACGGCCGGACCGACGTCGGTGCCGGGTTCGGGCATGCGCTTTCTCCTCGCATCGGCCCCACTACGCTGCTGCGATGCTCACAGGATGGCATCCGGTGAGATCATCCACAGCCTGTCCTTCTATCCGCGCGGCGGCTCTGCGCAGGTAGTGCGATATCTCGCCGCTGCCCAGCAGCAGCTGGGTTGGCGTCCGTGGATCGTCTCGGGATCGCTGGGCCGCCACGGGGACATCGGCCACGCGGCAACGTTCTTCAGCGGGCTGCCCGTCGTGGCGGCCGACTTCGGGCCCGCGGTCGCCGCTTGGCGCCGGGGACGCGACCCGATGACCCAGCCGGTGCCGATGCACCCGTCGTACGAGGATCGCCCGGATGCGCCGGACCGGGTCTTCGCCTCGCTCTCGCCCGCGCTCGCCGAGCACCAGGTCCGCAGCTGGCAGCGGGTGCTGGAGCGGGGCCGGCCGCGGGCGCCGGCGGTGCTGCACCTGCACCACCTCACCCCCCTGCACGAAGCGGCCACCGGACGGTTCCCGGGTACGCCTGTCGTCACGCACCTGCACGGCACCGAGCTGTTGATGCTGGAGAGGATCGTCGCCGGGAACGTGCCGTCCTCGTGGTCGCATGCGGACTACTGGCTGCGCCGGCTGCGCGGGACCGCCGGCCGCAGCGATCACGTCGTCACCCTGTCCGCCGACCACGCCGAGCGCGCCCGGGCGGTCCTCGGGGTACCGGACGACCGGGTGAGCGTCGTGCCGAACGGGGTCGACACAGACCGGTTCCACCCGATTCGGCTCGGCACGGCCGAGCGGCTGGCCCTGCTCCGCCGGTGGCTCGTCGACGACCCGCAGGGCTGGGATGCCAGCGGCCGTGCGGGCAGCATCCGCTACACGCTCGCGGATCTGTCGGCGTTCGTCGACGGTGACCGGCCGCGGCCGGTGCTGCTGTTCGTCGGTCGGTTCACCGCCGTCAAGCGGCTGCCGTTGCTGCTGCGGGCGTACGCCCGGGTGCGGGCGCGACTCGGTGCCGTGGCGCCGCTGCTCGTATGGGGTGGCCACCCGGGCGAGTGGGAGGGGCCGCATCCGGCCTGCCTGGCCGGCCCGGCGGCGAAGGGCGGCGTCTTCTTCGTCGGCTGGCGGGGTCACGACGAGCTGCCCGCCGGCTTCGCCTGCGCCGACCTGCTGGTGGCACCGTCGGTGGGCGAGGCGTTCGGCACGGTCTACCTGGAGGCCATGGCCGCCGGGCTGCCGGTGCTCGCGACCCGTACCGGAGGCCCCGCCACGTTCGTCAACGTCGACGGGGACGCGCCGGTGGGCTGGCTGGTGCCGCCCGACGACGAGGACGCGATCGTCGCTGCGATCGTCGAGGCGCTGACCGATGCGCCCGGCAGGGTGGCCCGCGGACGGGCGGCCAGCGAGTATGCGCGGCGGTGGTACTCGTGGCCGCGGGTCGCCGCGGCGGTGTCGGAGATCTACGGATCGGTACACGCTCGGTGAGGATCCTGCCCGGCGGGCTAGGTGAGATCGTGGATGGGCTATGAGGCGAACAGGGTGGCGGGCGTGGTAGCTCCGGTGCTGGCGTCCAAGCTGCGGGTGCCCGGGCGGCGGCGGGAGACCGTGCCGCGGCCGCGCCTGGTCGGGCGGGTGGGGACCGGCTCGCGGCTGACAGTGGTGTCGGCGCCGGCCGGGTTCGGCAAGACGACGCTGGTCACCGAGTGGCTGGCGGAGGCCGCACCTGCCGCGGTGGCGTGGGTGTCGCTGGACGAGCGGGACAACGAGCCGCGGACCTTCTGGACGTACGTGCTCACCGCCCTGCACGGCGCGGTCGACGGGGTGGGGGCCGAGGCGCTCGGGCTGCTGGCCTCGCCGGGCGCGCCGATCGAGTCGGTGCTGGTCAGTCTCGTGAACGAGCTGGATGCGGTGCCGGGCGAGGTCGTGCTGGTGCTGGACGACTACCACCTCGTCGAGGCGGCCGAGATCCACGAAGGGATGGCGTTTCTCCTCGAGCACGCCCCGGCCGGCATGCATCTCGTGCTCGCCACCCGGGTCGACCCGCCGTTGCCGCTGGCGCGGCTGCGGGCCCGCGGCGAGCTGGTCGAGGTGCGCGCCCGCGACCTGCGGTTCACCCAGGACGAGGCCGATGCGTTCCTCGCCGGGCCGATGGGCCTTGCCCTGTCCAGGAACGACGTCGCCACGCTGGCCGAGCGGACCGAGGGCTGGGCGGCCGCGCTGCAGCTGGCCGGGTTGTCGCTGCGGGACCGGGAGGATCCGAGCGCGGTCGTCGCCAAGTTCGCCGGAGACGACCGGTTCGTCGTGGACTACCTCGCCGAGGAGGTGCTGGCGCGCCAGCCGGCCGACGTGCGCGACTTCCTGCTGCAGACCGCCGTACTCGACCGGTTCACCGGTCCGCTCTGCGACGCGGTCACCGGCCAGGGCGGCGGGGCGGCGCGGTTGGTCGCGCTCGATCGGTCCAACCTGTTCCTCGTGCCGCTCGACGACCAGCGGCAGTGGTACCGGTACCACCACCTGTTCGCCGACGTGCTCCGCGTGCAGCTGCTCGGGCAGCAGCCGGGTCTGATCGGCGAGCTGCACCGGCGGGCGAGCGCATGGTTCCAGCAGCAGGGTGATCCGGTCGCGGCCATCGGCCACGCGCTGGCCGGCGAGGACTACGAGCGGGCCGCGGACCTCATCGAGCTGACGATGCCGCTGATGCAGCGCGAGCGGCGGGAACCCGAGCTCGCCCGGTGGGTACGCGAGGTGCCCGACGAGGTGGTGCAGGTCCGCCCGATGCTCGCCCTCGCGTTCGTCGGCGCGCTCGCGCAGGTGTCCGACTTCGCCACCGTCGACAAGCGACTGTCCGATATCGAGCGTTCGCTGCGCCCGGACGGCGGCCCCTGGCCGGAGCGGCTGCCCCCGGGACTCGTCGTGGCCGACGAGGACGGCTCCCGCTCGATCCCCGGGCAGGTCGAGATGTACCGGGCCGCGCTCGCCCTTTGGCACCACGAGCTCGACGCGACCGTCGCCCACGCCAGGGCGGCGCTGTCGCTGGCCCCGCCGGGTGACGACCTCATCCGGGCTGCCGCCGGCGCGCTCGGTGGGCTCGCCTCCTGGGCGACCGGCGACCTGGCCGGCGCGCACGCGGCCTACACCGAGTCCGTCGCGGGACTGGCCAGCGTCGGCTTCGTCGCGGACGTCCTCGGCTGCAGCATCACGCTCGGGGACATCCGCAGCACCCAGGGCCGGCTCGGTGATGCCCTGCGTACGTACCGGCAGGCCCTCGACCTGGCCGAGACGGAGGCGGGCGCTCCGCTGCGGGGAACCGCCGACATGCACGTCGGCATCGCGACGGTCCTGCTCGAACGCGACGAACTCGCTGCCGCGGCCGAGCACCTGGCGACCAGCCGGAGGCTGGGCGAGCACAAGGGCCTGCCGCAGAACCCCTACCGGGAGCGGCTGGCGCTGGCCCGGCTCCGGGAGGCCGAGGGCGACCTCGACGCGGCGCTCGAGCTGGTCGACGAGGCGGACCGCGTCTACAACGGCGACTACTCCCCGAACGTTCGGCCCGTCCCGGCGGTCCGCGCCCGGCTGCGGCTGCGCCGGGGCGAGCTCGGGCCCGCGAACGCCTGGGTCCGCGAGCGGCAGCTGTCCGTCGAGGACGAGCTCAGCTACCTGCGCGAGTACGAGCACGTGACGCTCGCTCGCCTGCTGCTCGCTCGGGAGGATCTCGACGACTCCGTCGGGTTGCTGGACCGGCTGCTGTCCGCCGCGGAGGAGGGGCAGCGTGGTGGCACGGCAATCGAGGTGCAGCTGCTCCGGGCACTGGCCCTGCGGGCCGGTGGGGACCAGGCCGCCGCCCTCGACGCGCTGGCGCGTGCGGTGACGCGGGCCGAGCCGGAGGGTTACGTGCGCCTGTTCGCCGACGAGGGGCCGCCGATGGCCGCGCTGCTCCGCCTGCTCGCCAAGGACGATCGCGCGCCGCGTGGCTACGTGCGGCGGCTGCTGGCCGCCAGCACCGGCCGGCCGGACACCGCGGCGTCCGGGCAGCCGCTGGTCGACCCGCTCAGCGAGCGCGAGCTGGACGTGCTCCGGCTGCTGGCCAGCGACCTCGACGGGCCCGACATCGCGCGGGAGCTGGTCGTCAGCCTGAACACGCTGCGGACCCACACCAAGCGCATCTACACCAAGCTCGGCGTCACCAACCGCCGCGCCGCCGTACAGCGAGGGCAAGCGCTCCACCTGCTGCCCGGACGGCGCTAGCACGACGCGGAGGCGGCCCACCGGTGGTCGCACCGGTGGACCGCCTGGGCGGTACGGAGGATCAGTCGACGGCCGGCGTGCGCGAGAAGCCCTTGACGGTCAGCCACACGCCGAGCGAGAACTCCCAGACCGCGATCGGCAGGGCGCAGAGCGCGCCGACGGCGGAAGCCTGGTCCCAGCCACCGAAGATCGTCGCGGTGGCGGACACGAGGATGATCGGGGCACCGACGAGGCCGATGGCCGGGATGATCCGGGGCACTAGCCGTCCGCGGTACAGGGCGGTGCCGAGGAACAGCGCGTTGAAACCGGGGATCAGGCCGGGGCCGAGCAGGAAGGTCCACTGGCGCATCGCCACCAGCGCCGCACCGGTGACGCCGAGCGCCTCGGCCTGCGTTCCGGTCGCGCCGGCGAAGTCACCCTGCAGGGTCACGAGCGACAGCAGGCTCATCACGCCGACCATGATCAGGGTGGCCTCGACGACCCGGGACGTGACGAACCCGATGGCGGCGGTCCGGCTGACCCGCCTCGTCACGGGGTACAGCGCGACGGCGGTGCCGACGCAGGCGACGGCGGTGACGACCTCGAGCCACGAGCCCCACAGCAGGGTGGTGTTGCTGTGCCGGCCGCTGATGTAGCCGGCCGGGTCGTCGATCACGCCGGCGAACAGCTTCAGCTGCGGGATCGAGGCGACGAACGTGACCAGGTAGGCGATGCCGCCGGCCAGCGCGACCTTCCGCGCCGGGTCCATCTGGCGGCGGGGGGCGGCGTCCTGGGCGCGGGCGTCGTGGGCGGCGGTGGTGGTCATGGCGGTCCCCTCCTGTCTTGCGGTTCGCCCCGGGAGCGGGACTAGCCGGAAGGTAGGAAGCGGTGTGGTGACCCGGCGTCCCCACATGTGGTGATCCCGAGTGGTCACTCCCCAGGGATGAGGTGGCGACGGCCGGTGCCGGCACAGGCTGGCCCGGGGGACGGGCCCCCGGGGGAGGTGGCGGCATGGCGGGTGGCGCCGAGGTGGGGCGGCTCGAGGAAGCGGATCGGTCGGGGGTGCCCTGGCGGCGCTGGGGGCCCTACCTCAGCGAGCGGCAGTGGGGCACGGTCCGCGAGGACTACAGCGCGAACGGGGACGCCTGGTCCTCCTTCCCGCACGACCACGCGCGGTCCCGGGCATACCGGTGGGGCGAGGACGGGATAGCCGGCGTCAGCGACGACAAGCAGCGGCTCTGCTTCTCCCTCGCCATGTGGAACGGCCGCGACCCGATCCTCAAGGAGCGGATGTTCGGCCTCACCAACTCCGAGGGAAACCACGGCGAGGACGTCAAGGAGTACTACTTCTACCTCGACAGCACCCCGACCCACTCATACCTGAGCTTCCTCTACAAGTACCCGCAGGCGGAATACCCGTACGACGACCTGGTCGCGACGAACCGGGCCCGGACCAAGACGGACTACGAGTACGAGCTGCTCGACACCGGGGTGTTCGACGACGATCGCTACTTCGACGTGGCGGTCGAGTACGCGAAAGCGTCGGCCGAAGACCTGCTGGTCCGGGTGACCGTCCACAATCGAGGGCCGGAGCCGGCGACGTTGCACCTGCTGCCGACCCTGCTGTTCCGCAACACCTGGTCGTGGGGCCTCGGCGGAGCGAAGCCCGGCTTGCGGGCATTAGCCGACCGGCCGGGCATCGCCGCCGACCACCCGGATCTCGGCGTCCGGCGGCTCTACTGCGACGCCGACGTCCCGCTCCTGTTCACCGAGAACGAGACCAACACCGAGCGGCTGTACGGGCGGCCCGCCGAGTCCCCGTACGTCAAGGACGGGATCGGCCGGTACGTCGTCGGCGGCGAGACCGCAGCGGTGAACCCGGACCGGGAGGGCACCAAGGCGTCCGCCCACTACGTCCTCGACGTCCCGGCCGGCGACAGCGCGACCGTCCGGCTGCGGCTGACCGATGGCGAGCAGGCCGTCGACGCCGGCTTCGACGAGCTGATCGACCGGCGCAGGGCAGAGGCCGACGAGTTCTACGCCGGCCTGGCCGCGCCGGGGATGAGCGAGGAAGAGCGCCGGGTCGTCCGGCAGGCGCTGGCCGGGATGCTGTGGAGCAAGCAGTTCTACGCGTACGACGTGGAGCGCTGGCTGATCGAGCACGGCCGCGACCCGATGGACCCGGACTCGGGGATCCGCAACGCCGACTGGTTCCACCTCGTCGCGGACGACGTGCTGTCCATGCCGGACAAGTGGGAATACCCGTGGTTCGCGGCCTGGGACCTTGCCTTCCACACGATCCCGCTGGCCATGGTCGACGTCGGCTTCGCCAAGCAGCAGATCGACGTGCTGCTGCGCCGGCTCTACCAGCATCCGAACGGGCAGCTGCCGGCGTACGAGTGGAACTTCACCGACGTGAACCCGCCGGTGCACGCCTGGGCCACGTACTTCGTCTACCAGTTGGAGAAGGGGCACACCGGCAAGGGCGACCTGGAGTGGCTCGAGGCCGCGTTCCAGAAGCTGGTGAAGAACTTCACCTGGTGGGTCAACCGCAAGGACCCCGAGGGACGCAACGTGTTCGAGGGCGGCTTCCTCGGCCTGGACAACATCGGCGTGTTCGACCGCAGCGCGCCGCTGCCCACCGGCGGCCACCTCGAACAGGCCGACGGAACCGCATGGATGGCCCTGTACGCCCAGGTGATGCTCACGATCGCGCTCGAACTGTCCACCGCCGGCGACCCGGTCTACCTGGAGCAGGCCGAGACCTTCTTCGAGCACTTCGCCTGGATCGCCGCGGCGATGAACCGCCCCGACTCGCCGCGGGCCGGGCTCTGGGACGAGCAGGACGGCTTCTTCTACGACGTGCTGCGGCTGCCGGACGGCGCGGCCGTGCCGCTGAAGGTGCGCTCGATGGTCGGGCTGCTGCCGCTCGCCGCCGCCACCGTGATCTCCAACGACGTGGACGAGCGGTTCCCCAGCCTCGTCGCCGGAGCGCGGGAGTTCGTCGCCCGGCATCCGGGGGCGCTGGCCGGCGTCACCGGGGCCAGGCTGCAGGGCCTGCACGGCCGGCGGCTGTTCGCGCTGTTCGGCGAGAAGCGGCTGCGGCGGGTGCTGGCCCGGATGCTGGACGAGGGCGAGTTCCTCGGACCGCACGGCATCCGGTCGGTGTCCCGCTACCACCTCGACCACCCGTACACGTTCGACGTCGGCGGTCAGGACTACCGGGTGTCCTACCTGCCGGCCGAGTCCGACACGGGCATGTTCGGCGGGAACTCGAACTGGCGCGGCCCGGTCTGGTTCCCGGTGAACGCGTTGCTGATCCGGGCGCTGCTCAACCTGTACGTCTTCTACGGCGACGAGTTCACCGTGGAGTGCCCGACCGGGTCGGGGCAGCAGATGACGCTCTACCAGGTGGCGGAGGAGATCGCGAACCGGCTGACCCGGATCTACCTGCCCGACGCCGACGGCCGGCGCCCGGTGTACGGCGGGATGGAGAAGTTCCAGACCGACCCGCACTGGCGGAACCTGCTGATGTTCCACGAGTACTTCCACGGCGACAACGGGGCCGGAATCGGCGCCAGCCACCAGACCGGGTGGACCGGGCTGGTCGCGCTCACCGCCACGCTGGTGCACAGCATGGCCGCCGAGGGCCTGCTCGCCGACGGTCTCGAGGCGGCGTTCCGCCGGCCGGGAGCGGCGGTGCGGCGGTGACCGGGTGGCCGGCGCAGCCTGTCGTCTACGAGGTGGACACCTGGGTGTGGCTGGCGGAGCTCGGCCCGGACCGGACGCTCGGCACCGTTCCGGCCGAGGCGTGGGACGCGCTCGCGTTGCCCGGCGTGGACGCGGTCTGGCTGATGGGCGTCTGGGAGCGGAGCCCGGCCGGGCTGGACATCGCGCTGCACGACGAGGAGTTGACCGCCTCCTTCGCACGGGCGCTGCCGGATCTCGCGCCCGCCGACGTCGTCGGCTCGCCGTACTGCATCCGCCGGTACGTGGTGGACGACCGGCTGGGCGGTCCGGCCGGGCTGGCCGCCGCCCGGGCCGAGCTCGCCCGGCGCCGCGTGCGGCTGCTGCTCGACTACGTGCCCAACCACGTCGCTCCGGACCACCCCTGGGTGCGCGAGCGGCCCGAGGTCTTCGTGCGCGGCAGCGAGGGCGACCTGGCCCGCGAGCCGGACGCGTTCGTCGAGGTGGACGGGCAGGTGCTGGCCCGCGGGCGGGATCCTTACTTCCCGCCCTGGCCGGATGTCGTGCAGCTGGACGCGTTCAGCTCGCGGATGCGGGACGCGACCGTCGAGACGCTCGCCGACATCGGCGACCAGTGCGACGGGGTGCGCTGCGACATGGCCATGCTGCTGCTCACCGACGTGTTCGCGAAGACCTGGGGCGACCGGGTCGGGCCGCCGCCGGAGACCGAGTTCTGGCCCGAGATCCTCGGCCGGGTACGGGACCGGCACCCGGAGATGCTGTTCGTCGCCGAGGCGTACTGGGACCTGGAGTGGGCGCTGCAACAGCAGGGCTTCGACCACTGCTATGACAAGCGTCTCTACGACCGGCTCGCCGGCGAGGACGCCGCCTCGGTGCGGGCGCATCTCGCCGCCGGCGTGGACTACCAGCGGCGGCTGGTCCGGTTCCTGGAGAACCACGACGAGCCGCGGGCGGCGGCCACGCTGGCCCCGGTCGAGCGCGAGCGGGCGGCCGCGCTGGTGATCGCCACCCTGCCCGGCGCGACGCTCTGGCACGAGGGCCAGTTCGACGGACGGACGGTCCGGCTGCCGGTGTTCCTCGGCCGCCGCCCGGCCGAGCCGCTGTCCGCGGACCTGCGCCGCTTCCACCTGGACCTCGTCGCCGCGGTCGCGGCGTCCGGGATGCGAGCGGGGCAGTGGCAGGCGCTGGACTGCACCGGCTGGCCGGACAACCCGTCGTACCGGCAGGTCGTCGCCTGGTCCTGGCGGGACGGCGACCGGCGGCACCTGGTCGTCGTCAACCTGGCCGCGGCGCCGGCCCAGGCGCGCGTCCGGCTGCCGTGGCCGGAGCTGCGGGGCCGGTCCTGGCAGCTGGCGCCGGTGCTCGCCGGCGAGACGTTCGACCGGGCCGGCGCCGAGATGGTCGATCCCGGGTTGTTCGTGTCGCTCGAGCCGTGGGGCTGGCACGCGGTCGAGCTCGTGCCGGCCGGTTAGGGGCGCGGAGCGGCGAAGGCGGTGAGGGTGCCGGCGGTCACCCCGGACCAGGGACCGTCGACGGTGAAGACCGCCAGGCCGCCGGTCGGGTATTTGCCGGTGACGTCCTCGCGGGCCGCCTCGTCGCCGGTGCCGTCGTCGAAGCTGATCGCGAACTCCTGCATGCCCGGGTTGTGGCCGACGAGCGCGAGCGTGCGGACGCTGTCCGGGGTATCCCGGACCACGGCCAGCAGCGCCTCGCGGGAGTTGTCGTAGATCCGCTCGTCCTGCACCGGGTCGGGGCCGCCGTCGAAGGCGGTGGCGGCACGCTCCCAGGTCTGCCGCGCCCGGCGGGCGGGGGAGACGACGATCCGGTCGGGGACGAGCTGCCGCTCGGCCAGCCAGCGTCCGATCTCCGGCGCCTCCCGCATCCCGCGGGTGGCCAGCGGCCGCTCCCGGTCGACGTTCCCCTCGGCGGCCTTGGCGTGCCGGATCAGGACGAGTCGTCGGGCCTGCTCCATGACGGCCAGGATGGCAGGTCCGTTCTCCGGCGGCGATCTCGTCCCGCCCGGACGATCCGCCGGCCGGGTGACGGCCGCACCGTGTGGGAGCCCCGTCTCGGAAGGAGGCCGCGATGACGGCTCGATCGGCCACGGTCGCCGCGCAGGCCGGCAGCGGTCTTGTCCTGCTGACCCTGGCGTCGGGCCAGTTCCTGATGACCCTCGACAGCTCGGTCATGAACGTGTCCATCGCGACCGTGGCCAAGGACCTCGGCACGGACATCACCGGAGTGCAGACCGCGATCACGCTGTACACGCTGGTCATGGCCATGTTGATGGTCACAGGGGGGAAGATCGGCACGATGATCGGCCGGCGGCGGGCGTTCGCCATCGGGTCGGTCATCTACGGCGCGGGCTCGCTCACGACCGCGCTCGCGCCGAACCTCACGGTGCTCATTCTCGGCTGGTCGGTGCTGGAGGGGATCGGCGCGGCGCTGATCCTGCCGGCGATCGTCGCGCTGGTCGCCAGCAACTTCCCGCCCGAGGGGAGGCCCCGGGCGTACGGGCTTGTCATGGCGGCGGGGGCGATCGCCATCGCCGTCGGGCCACTGATCGGCGGGGTGTGCACGACGTACTTCTCCTGGCGCTGGGTGTTCGCCGGCGAGGTGGTCATCGTCATCGGGATCCTCGCGCTCGCCCGGCGGATCGCCGACTCGGTGCCGGACCAGCGCGGGCGGCTCGACCTGGTCGGGGCCGGGCTGTCGGCGGCCGGCCTCGGCCTTGCCGTGTACGGCGTCCTGCGCGCGGGCACGTGGGGCTGGGTCAACCCCAAGCCGGGTGCGCCGTCGATGGCCGGCCTGTCGCCGGTCGTCTGGCTGATCGTCGGCGGCCTGCTGGTGATCTGGCTGTTCCTCGGCTGGGAGCGCCGGCTGGAGAGTCGCGGCGCCGAACCGCTGATCCGCCCGTCGATGCTGGGCAACCGGCAGCTGGCCGGCGGCCTGGTGATGTTCTTCATCCAGTACCTGGTGCAGATGGGGCTGTTCTTCACGATCCCGCTGTTCCTGTCGGTCTCGCTCGGCCTGTCCGCGCTGGAGACCGGGGCCCGGATCCTGCCGCTGTCGATCACGCTGCTCATCGCTGCGGCGGGCATCCCGCGGTTCCTGCCGGACGTGTCGCCGCGGCGGGTCGTCCGGCTCGGCCTGCTGGCGATGTTCGCCGGGATCGTCTCGCTGCTGGCGAGCCTGGACACGAGTGCGTCGGCGGCGATCGTCACCGTCCCGCTGCTGCTCACCGGCCTCGGCATCGGCGCGCTGGCCTCGCAGCTCGGCGCCGTCACGGTCTCCGCCGTCCCGGACGAGCAGAGCCCCGAGGTCGGCGGCCTGCAGAACACGTCGACGAACCTCGGCGCATCGATCGGCACGGCGCTGGCCGGCTCGATCCTCATCGCGGCGCTGACCACCTCGTTCCTGGGCGGCATCCAGGAGAACCCGGATGTGCCGGCCGCGGTGAAGTCGCAGGCGAGCGTGGAGCTCGCCGCGGGCGTTCCGTTCCTGTCCGACGCGGACCTGGAGACTGCCCTCGGCAAGGCGGGGGTCACCGGCGAGGCCGCCGACGCCGTCGTCGACGTCAACGCCCAGGCCCGGGTCGACGGCCTGCGCGCCGCCCTGTTCATCCTCGCGCTGATCGCGTTCCTCGGGTTGTTCTCCGCTCGCCGGATCCCGACCCGGCAGCCGACCTCGGCCGCCGCACCCGCACCGGCGGCAAACGGTCCGTAGCCCCTGCGGGATGACCGCGTGCGAGGCTGACCGGGAAGGCGAGGCGGCAGGGAGGACGGTGCGGTGGCGAGGTTGCTGTCGGTCAACGTCGGCTTGCCCAAGGACGTCCCGTGGCAGGGGCACACGGTGCACACCGGCATCTGGAAGCAGTCCGTCGACGGGCCGCAGATGGTGCGCCGGCTCAACATCGACGGCGATGGTCAGGGCGACCTGAAGGGCCACGGCGGCGAGCAGCGGGCGGTGATGGTCTACCAGATCGAGTCGTACCGGCACTGGCAGGAGCACTTCGGCCGGGACGACTTCGTGTACGGCGAGTTCGGTGAGAACTTCACCATCGAGGGCCTCGGCGACGACGAGGTCTGCATCGGCGACCGGTATCGCATCGGAGCGGCCGAGTTCGAGGTCACCCAGCCGCGGGTGACCTGCTACCGGGTCGGCATCCGGCTCGGCGAGCCGCAGATGCCGGCCCTGCTCGTCGCCCACCACCGCCCGGGCTTCTACCTGCGGGTGATCGCCGAAGGACAGGTCCAGGCCGGCGACGAGATCGTGCGGACCAGGGTCGGCCGGCACGAGCTCAGCGTCGCCGACGTCGACGCCCTGCTCTACCTGCCCGACCGCGACATCGAGCGGCTGCGCGCGGCCGTCGACATCCCCGCGCTGAGCCCGGGCTGGCAGCAGTCGTTCCGCGAGCTGCTCGACAGCGCCGAGAACGGAACGCCGGCCGCCGCGCCGGCCGTCGGGGTCGAGCCCGGCTGGCCCGGGTTCCGCCGGCTGCGCGTCGCCGAGCTCGTGCCCGAGACCGCGACGGTGACCTCGGTCTACCTGGCTGCGGACGACGGCGGCACGCTGCCGGCGGCGCTGGCCGGGCAGTACATCACCCTGCGCGCCGCCGGGGCCGGCGATCCGGCGCCGGTACGCAGCTACTCGCTCTCGTCCAGCCCCGGCTCGACGACGTACCGGATCAGCGTCAAGCGCGAACCGCACGGCGTGGTGAGCACGTTCGTCAACACCCGGCTGCGGCCCGGCACGCTCGTCGATGTCGCCGCGCCGCGGGGCGAGTTCGTGCTCACCGACGGCACCGGCCCGGTGCTGCTCGTCTCGGCCGGTGTCGGCGTCACGCCCGTCCTGGCCATGCTCTACCAGCTCGCCGCGGCCGCCAGCACCCGGGACGTCTGGTGGATCCATGCGGCCCGGGACGCGTCCCAGCACGCGTTCGGGCCCGAGGCGCACCGGCTGCTGCAGTCACTGCCGAACGCGCACGAGCACATCTTCTACACCGCGGCCGATGCCGAGGTGCCGCCCGGGAGCCCGGTCATCCGGGGGCGGCCGACCCTGGCCGCGCTCGGTGGCCTCGACCTGCCGGCGGGCGCCACCGCGTACGTCTGCGGGCCGGCGGCGTTCATGACCGACGTCCGGGACTCGCTCGTCGCCCTCGGCGTCGAGCCGGACGACGTGCACATCGAGCTGTTCGGCGCGCTGCCGGCGAGCAACCCCGGGCTCACCGACACCGACCGGCCGGCCCCGCACCAGCCGCCGGGGCCGCCGGGGACGGGGCCGCAGATCACCTTCGCCCGCAGCGGCTTGATCGTGCGCTGGTCCGGCCGGGACCCGTCGCTGCTGGAGCTGGCCGACGCGTGCGACGTGCCGACCCGGTGGTCCTGCCGGACCGGGGTCTGCCACACCTGCGTCACGCCGATCCTCTCCGGCGCCGTCAGCTACGCGCCCGACCCGCTGGAGCCGCCCGGACCGGGCGAGGTGCTCGTCTGCTGCTCCCAGCCCGACGGCGACGTGGTGCTCGACCTCTGAGCGCGTCAGCGGCGGTGCACGCCGACGACGAGGGTGAGCAGCGCGCCGAGGATCAGGCCGAGCCCGGCGCCGGCGACGACGTCGAGCGGGTTGTGCGCGCCGAGGTAGATGCGGGCGACACCGACACCGACGGCCAGCAGCGTCGCGACGATCCGCCCGGTGCGGCCGAGGTACGGCCAGAGGATGACCAGCGTGGCCGCGGCGACGATCGCGTGGCCGGACGGGAACGACAGGCCGGCCGGTGGCACGTCGCGGAGGATCGGGTCGGTCTCGGTCTGGCCGGGGCGCTGGCGTTCGACCAGCTGCTTGAGCACCTGCCGCTCGGCGACGAGCTTGAGCGGGACCAGCAGCAGCAGGGCGAGCGCCGGACGCCACCGGCGCAGCACCAGCAGCACCACGGCGATCACCACCGGGGTGACCAGGACGCCGAGCAGCTGGAACGCCCACATCGGCCGTTCCAGCCAGTCGGGCAGGCCGTTGATCGCCTCGAACACCGAGCGCTCGGGCGCGGAGACGGTGCCGTCCCGGGCGGCGAGGGAGGAGAGGACGGTCAGCGCGAGGCCGACGAGGGCGACCGCGGCCATCGGGCCGGCCAGCCCGCGGCGGTCCCGCCGGCCCGTCACCGGCCGGCTTCGGTCCTGCTGGCCCGTCACCGGCCGACCGCGATCGCGACGAGCCGGCGCAGGTCCCGGCCGGACATGCCGACCGCCAGGGCGGACGGGGACAGGCCGCGGGCGGTCGCCGGCAGCCGCACCCGCAGGGCGCCGGGCCGGGACTCGAACCGCAGCGGCGGGGTCATCCGGACCGCCTCGCCGTCGATGCCCAGCGCGACCGGTCCGGTCGAGTCGACCGCGAACGTCGCCGCCGACCACTGCCGGATGTCCTCCATCCGCCACTCCTGCCCGATGGTCATCAGCGTGACGAACCGGGCGACCTCGTCGGCGTCCTGCAGGCTCGCCGACAGGATGCCGAGCATGCCGGTGTCGAGCCGCGGCCGGCTGCCGGCCACCCGCGGGCGCTGCAGGTCGTACGGGTTGTTCGAGATCATCAGCAGCGTCGCGCCGGTCTGCGGGCCGGCGTCGGGCAGGTCGAAGCGCAGCTCGGACACCGCTGCGCGGCCGCCGACCAGGTCCGGCAGCATGCGCTGCCAGGTGCGCAACTTCGCCTCCCGGTACGTCGCCGACTGGACGACGCTCGCGTACAGGCCGAGGGACGCGTTGTTGACGAACACCCGGCCGTTCACCGAGGCCAGGTCGATCCGCAGCTCCACCCCCGCGGTGAACGCGTCCAGCGCACCGACCGGATCGCTCCGGTCCAGGCCGAGGTCCTGGGCGAAGTGGTTGCGGGTGCCGGACGGTATGCAGACGTGCGCGACGCCGCGGGCACTGGCCACGGCGGCCACCACCGCCTGCGAGCCGTCCCCGCCGGCCATGCCGACCACGTCGGCGCCGTCCGCGATCGCCTTCTCCACCAGCTCGCGCAGGTTCCCGCCCGGTTCGAGCACGACGGTCTGCAGGCCGCGGCGGGTGGCCTCGGCGGCGAGGCCGACGCGGGCCGCCTTGCCGTCGCCGGAGTGCGGGTTGATGACCAGCACCCCGCGCCGGGCCGGTGGCACCGCCGGCAGGTGGCCGCCGCCGCGATCGGCCCGTACGGCCGCCCGGGCCGCCACCCCGAACAGCAGCACGCAGGCGATCCAGATGACCAGCTCGACCCGGTGCTCGTACGCGGTGAACGCCAGCCCGGCCAGCGCCACCAGCAGGCCCGGAATGGTGAGCAGCAGCAGCCGGCCTGGGCGGGTCAGCGACAGCCAGGCGCAGTAGGTCCCGAGGAACAGGCAACCGAGCACGATCAGCGTGTCCAGCAGGTTGATCGCCACCAGCAGGAACGCGAGCGCGGCGAGGACGACCAGGGCAAGAGCGGCGATCGCGGCCAGCCGGGCCCGCAGCGGGTGGTGCCGAGCCGGCGGAGTGGGCTCCATCGGCGGCCTCCTCCCCGGTGGCTGTTTACCGGGCTCTGCCGAATGAGCTGCTGACCGGGCTGCCGGGGTGGCGTGCTCGGGCGCAGCTCAACGGTGCCAGCTCCGGCGGCGACCTGGAGGGACGGGTTTCTGGCGTCTTCCGGCCCGGACTGTGCTGTAGTTCCCCCGTGAGAGTCCCGTACCGGGAGGTCACCAACCTGGCCACCGTCGTCGACTGGCTGGGCGAGCTGGGTGCCCGCACCGTGCTTCTCGACGTCGAGCCCCTGGTCGCAGTGTGGGACACCGGCGACGCCGAGCTCAAGCGCGGCGTCGACGAGGCGGTCGCGCTGCTCAGCGAGGTGCCGTCGCTGGAGTCGGTCGGCTTCGCCACGAACTCCTTGCGCAAGTTGTCCGGCGCGATCGCCGGCGACGCCTTCTTCATCACGGCCGCCCGCAAGCCGTTGCTGACCAGGCCGTACCGGCACCTGCCGCACCCGGGTGTGGTCGTCGGCGACCAGCTGGCGACCGACGGGGTGCTGGCCTGGCGGCTCGGCTTCGCCTTCGCCTACGTCCGCCACCCGGAGACCCGCCACCCCTGGGGTCCGGCCCTGCTGCGCCAGCTCAGCCGCCCGCTGCGGCACCTTCTGTTCCGTCCGGCATCGCCCTGACCGGGATGTCGCACCCGGCCGGGTGCCGATCGTCTCAGGGGTAGAGGTCCGAGGGAGGATCTCAGGGGACGGAGGAGGAATCTCGGACGGATGACCTCAGCCAAGCCTGACCCGATCCCGGCGAGCTACCGGCGGGTGACGCCGTGCCTGATCGTGCGGGGCGGAGACAAGGCACTGGAGTTCTGCGCGGCGGTGTTCGGGGCGACTCGGTGAAGTACGTGCTGCTGTTCGTGGACACGCCGGAGTTCGCGGCCGAGTTCGAGGCGATGAGCCCGGAGACGCGGGGGCGCGCCATCCAGAAGGTGTACGAGTGGCTCGACACCCACTCCGACAAGCTCCGCGGCGGCAACAAGCTGCGGGCGCCGGAGACGGCCACCACCGTACGGCTCGACGGCGGCGAGCCGGTCGTCACCGACGGGCCGTTCGTGGAGGGCAAGGAGGTCGTCAGCGGCTACTCGGAGATCGAGGTGGCGGATCTCGACGAGGCGCTGCGGATGGTGAAGACCTGGCCCGGCTGCCCGGTGGTGGAGATCCGACCGGTGGAGGAGATCTGACGGACCCGGCGACCACCGAGCTGGCTCGCGCCGGGCGGGACCACGCGGGCCGGCTCGCCGCGGCGCTCGTCCGGGTGACCGGCGACTTCGCCACCGCCGAGGACCTCGTGCAGGACGCAGTGCTGGCCGCGCTGGAGCACTGGCCGGTCGAGGGGATCCCCGAGCGGCCGGACGCCTGGCCGGCGTGCTGGCCGTGATCTACCTGCTGTTCAACGAGGGCTACCTGTCCACCGCGGCGCAGCCGCACTCGCGCGACCTCACCGACGACGCCGAGTGGCTCGCCGGCCTGCTGCACCGGCTGATGCCGACCGAGCCGGAGGTGGCCGGGCTGCTCGCGCTGATCCAGCTGCACCGGGCCCGCGTCGCCGCCCGGTTCGACGGCGAGGACGGCCTCGTGCTGCTGGCCGAACAGGACCGGTCGCAGTGGGACCGGGCGGTCATCGCCGCCGCGACCGGGCTGCTGACCAGGGCCGCCCGACAGCAGCGGCCCGGGCCGTACCAGCTGCAGGCGGCGATCGTCGCCTGCCATGCCGAGGCCTGGCGCTGGGAGGACACCGACTGCGAGCAGATCGTGCTGCTCTACGACATGCTCCTGCACCTCGCGCCGTCTCCCGTGACCCGGCTGCACCCGGCGATCGCGCTGCGGTACACCGACGGTCCGCGGGCGGCGATGGCCGAGCTGGACGAGCTGGCCGGTCCGCTCGACGGGCACCACCTCTACCACGCCACCCGGGCCGAGCTGCTGCGGGCGCTCGGCCAGCAGGACCGGGCCCGCGACGCCGACCGCCGGGCGCTCGACCTGACCGCCAACCCGGCCGAGCGCGCCCTGCTGCGCCGCCGCATCACCTGGCCGTAGCGCTACCGCCGGCTGGTGCGCCAGGCCAGGCCGCACCAGTAGGCGCCGTGCGCGAGCAGCACGTAGCCCGGGCTGACGCCGGCCCGGACCGGCTCGACGAAGTGCCGCCGCGCGTACGTGGAGACGAAGGCGCGGGCTAACGATCGGTAGCCCGCGGCGTAGTGCCGGTCGAGGTCGCTGGTCGCGCCGCGGCGGAAGTACGTGCTGGCCAGGGCACGGACCGAGGTCACCGGCTCGTGCCGGACGACGAGGCCGTGGTCGAAGCCGAGCCGGACGCCGGCTGATTCCAACAGCCGGCTGGTGATGCCGCTCAGCGCCGCGCCGGCGTCCTCCGGGAAGAAGCCCTGGCGGCCGAGCTTCCCGGCGACGCCGGCCCGCAGCCAGACGTTGCGGCAGTCGAGCCGGACCGCGGCACCGCGGTCCAGCGCGCGGCCGGTGCAGTGCCGGATGAGGGCGGTCTCCTGCCGGGTGAGCCAGGCCGCCTTGCGGGTCCGCGGCCGGCGGTGCGGCCAGGGCGGGCCGGCCGCACCGTCGGTGCCGTCGTCGGTGCCGGCGAGCTTCTCGATCGTGGTGATCCAGTCGGGGGCGACGACGCAGTCCGAGTCGGTGAACGCGTACGCGCCGGCGCGGTGCCCGGTGAGCGCGGCGTTCAGGGCGGCGCCTTGGCCGCGCCGGCGGTCGAGCCGCAGCACCTCGACCGACGCGACGACGCCGGGGGGAAGGAGCGTCGCCAGCTCGACCGGTGATCCGTCGTCGACGAGCACGATCCGTACGTCGTCGAACGCGAGCCCGGTGCCGGCGCGCCACTGGTCGATCGCCGCTTGCAGGCTGCGCAGGCAGTCGACCAGCGGCCGCAGCCGGTCGAGCCGCGCCGAGGCGTGCCGGCCGGCGTCGTGGTGGGCCGGCACGATGACGACCAGTCGGGCGGGATCACATGCGCACATGCGCGCGCACGGCGGAGGCGACCTCGTGGACGTCCCGGTTCGCGTCCACCCGGACGAAATCCTGCCGGCCGGTCAACAGGTATTCGTACGCGTCGTGCATCCGGCCGAGGAACTCGACCTGCTCGGGGTCGATCTCGGCACCGTTGCGCCGCGCGAGTCGCTCGGCGGCGACCTCGGGTGGGCAGTCCAGGTAGATCAGGACGCCGCGGTGGGCAGGCGGACGGACGAGCTCGATGAGGAAGTCGACGGCGGATCTCATGACCGGTCGCAGCTCGCGAGCGGCCGGCTCGGGCAGGTCGGCGAGGGCGAACGCGGCATCGGTCAGGGTCGCGACGTCGAGCAGTGTGTTTCTCGATCGGGCCGTGTTCCGCAGCTTCTGCATGTGCGACGAGAGGGCGAGCAGGTGCCGGACGTAGCTGGTGTCGCATCCCTCGGGACTGAGGCGCATTCCGGGGGAGCCATAAGAGCTGAGATAGCGGCCGAGCTCGTGGTTGCCGAATTCCGGCACGACCTCGGCGGTTGATGTGAGGCTGCGCGCGAGAAGTTGAGCCTGCGTTGTCTTGCCACTCGCGACTATGCCCTCGAAGCCGACCCATTTGTGTCTGTGTCTGACCCGCCGGACGCGGAGCCAACCACCACCCCGCGTCGGCTCGGCCGGCGCGACAGGCACCATGCAACCTCCGGGCACGATACGGCCGCGCCTCGCGACGCCGCGCGTCATGATCGCCGGACTGTATCCCAGATCAGGGCGGTCAGGCTGGGAATGTCGAAGCGTGCACAGTCGGCTACTCGTGCTGGGCGTTGGAAAGCTGGAAGTACGAGCCGAATTCCAACCCGGTGTTGCGGCAGGTGCGCCGGAGGCGCAACACGATCGGCCAGTCGCTGAACAGGATGAGTTCCCTTTCGTGAGCGTAGAGCCGCATGGCTTCGTCGAGGTAGTCGCGGCCGGCTCGGTCGTCATCGGTGCGCACCCGTTCCAGCTCGGCGAGTTGTTCCAGCGCCCGCGGCCGCAGCAGCAGCGAGGGGTCCGACGGCACCCACGTCATCGCCTCCGTCAGCGCGTCCTCGGCCTCCGCGTAGTTCCCGCGGCGACGCTCGAAACCGCCCTGGTAGAGCAGCATGTGCACCTTGGACGAGGTGCGCGTCTTGGGATCCGACAGGCACTGCCGCGCCGCCGCGTACTCCTGCTCGGCGCGGCGGCAGTTCCGCCGGGCCTCGGCGGCGAACGCGAGCCCGGTGTGCGCCCACGAGACGCCCTCCCGATCGTCGGCCGCCTCCGAGATGCTCAGCGCCTCGGCGGCGAAGTGCTCGGTGGCGTCGACGTCCAGCGGCATCCCGCTCGCCTCCGAGAACGGCAGGTCGTGCACCAGGCAGATGCTGCTCAGCGTCGCCCGATATTGCAGGACGTCGGCGACGAACCGCAGGTCGGGATCGAGCACCTCGGTCAGCTCGTCGTAGAGCCGGCCGAGCTCGGTCTCGGCGCGCCGGAACGCCTCCACCCGGAAGAACAGGTGCGCGAGCGCCTGCCGGCTGGAGCGCTGGTACGGGTCGCCGAGCCCGGACTCGCCGTCGGGAATGTTGCGGCGGTAGAAGTCCATCGCATACCGGTAGAGGCCGAGGTGGTAGAGGATCCGGCCCCGGTAGAACCAGATCGCCCGCTCGACGCCGAAGCTCACCGGCTGGCCGTCGAGCGCGTCCTCGACGACCGCGGCATACCGCAGCGCCTCCGTCGGCCGGCCGAGGATCTCGCCGACCCGGAGGATGTCGAGCACGAGCTCCCAGCTGTGTTCGACCTCGACGAGGCCGGTGATGAGCTGGAAGGCGGCGTCGTTGTCGCCGCTCTCGACCAGCCGCTGGAGTTGGTCGGACCAGGGATGGGTCCGCGGGGTCTCCTTGAGCCACATCTTGCCGCGCCGGGACGGTTGTTCGTTCTGCTCGCGCAGGTAGGTGGAGATGAGCTCGGACCGCCGGGTGACCCCCATCTTGCGGAGCACCGTGCGGATGTGCGTCTCGACTGTTCGCCGCGAGATCTGCAGCCGGTCCGCGATGGCCGAATTCGTGAGACCGTCCACGACCATCAGGAAGACCTGTCGTTCGCGCTCTGTCAGCTGATCGATGGTGCCGCCGCCGTTCATGGCCCCTCCCCGTCTGGTGGCCGAGAACTGTCCTGGTTCGCCTCCCAACGACGCGGTCGCGCGGCATTCGCGACTGCGTAGTTCCACGTACGTGCTTTCCGCCCGCTTGCTGCCCTACGTATCTCTACTGATCCAAAGATAACGCTTCGCACGGATGCGGAACAGCGTGTGCCTGTTCAGCATTAGTCGCACGGACACCTCCGAAAGGAGGCACGGGGGATGCGACAGCCGGTGGAAAGCGTCTGGAGATCGGCGGCGCTCGCGGCATTCGTCGCGGTGCTGGTCGTCGGGATCTACGACCGGTGGATCCGGCGCCGGCGGCCGGGGCACCGCGGGGTCGTGCTCAACGCGGGCGCGGTCGCGCTGGACGGTGGCACGGTCACCGTGCTCGGCGGCGCCGCCGGGAAGCACGGGGGGCAGTGATGGACGGTCACACCTGGCGGGTGGGCACGGTCAACATCGGTGCGCTCGCGACCGGCGGCGGCGTGGTCTGCGCCGGCTCGGCGGTCGGCCGGCAGACGGTGGCCGCCGAACCGGACCGGTCCGGGCCGCGGCGGCGGGCGGACGTGGCCGTGCTCACCGTGCTCACCGAGGAGCTGCGGGCGGTGGTGGAGGTGCTGCGCCGGCACCGGGACTTCCGGTCCGCGCCGCTGCCCGGCGGGTCGCAGCTCTACGAGGCGGCGGTGCGCGGGGACGGCGTCGACCTGCGGGTGGTCGCCACCCAGGCGCTGGAGCCGGGACCGCAGTCGGCGGCCGCGGCGTACCGGCGGCTGCGGGACGCGCTGCACCCGTCCGTCGTGCTGCTGGTCGGGGTGGCCGGCGGGATCAGGGCCGATGTGGCGGTCGGCGACGTCGTGATCGGCGACGAGATCATCTACTACGACGCGCGGCGGGAGACGGTGGCCGCGGCCCGGCGGCGGGGCAAGAGCCACTCGACCACGCCGGCCCTCCGGCACCGGGTCAACGAGTTCTTCCTTCGGTACGGGTCGACGATCGCGGTGCGCCGGGGCGTGCAGGTGCGGGTGTTCCGCGGTCCGATCGGCTCGGGCAGCGCGGTCGTCACCGACACCAGCTCGGACATCGTCCGCTTCCTGCGCCGGTTCAACGAGAAGACGCTCGCGGTGGAGACCGAGGCCGGCGGCGTCGGCCAGGCGTTCTACGAGGAGATCGGGTCCGAGCCGGCGGCGGGCTGGCTGACCATCCGCGGGATCTCCGACCTGGCCGACCGGGACAAGGGCCACGGCTGGCACCAGCTCGCCGCCGACCACGCCGCCGCCGTGATGGACCGGCTGCTGCCGATGCTCGCCGCCCCGGACGACCGCCCGGACGCGGCCGGCGAGCCCGCTGCCGACCTCGGCCTCGACGACCTGGCCGAGCCGGCCTGATCGCCCCGTCACCCCGGGTGGACGCCGCCGCGCGTAGCCACCGACGCCGGCCGTGGCGGCGCCGTCACCCCGGGTGGACGCCGCCGCGCGCAGCCACCGACGCCGGCAGTGGCGGCGTTTCGGTCCCGGCGGATAGTGATCTGCGCTTAACGTCTGCGGGAACCGACGGCGACCGGCGTCGGAACTCCGACGGGAGGGGCCGCGGGAATGCAGGGTGCGCGGGTGGCTGCGGCTGGCTCAGCCGTACAGGCCGGCGAAGACGTCGCCGAGCGGGCGGCGGGGCGGCACCCGGCCCGGCTGGCGGAACCACTCGTGCCCCACGACCAGGTCGAAGACCGGTCCCGGCAGCCGCAGCAGTACCTGCAGCGTCCGGGTGCCCTGGTCGGCGGTGGCCTGGCTGGCGTGCGCCGTCATCGCCGCCCGCTTCGGCCCGGTGAACGCCCGCACGTCCACCCGGTGGGTCAGCTCGCCGCGCGGCGTGTACGCCCGATCGACGACCCGCGGGTCGAAGCCCGCCGGCAGCCCGGGCAGCCGGGACACCAGCCGCAGCACCCGGCGCAGCGCGGTGCGGTCGACGGTGGCTTCCAGCAGCACCGGGGTGCCGGCCAGCGCGGCGGCCCGGGCGCCGACCCGGTGCACCTGCACGTGGTCCGGGTGGCCGTACCCGCCGGCCGGGTCGTACGAGGTGACCACGTCGGCCCGCTCGTCCCGCAACACCGCGGCCAGCCGCTCGGCCGCCTCGTCCGGGTCGGCGGCGGAGAACGGGTCGGCCAGCCCGGACGGCTCGCCGGCCATCCCGGAGTCGGAGTAGCCGAGGAACTCGACCCGGCCCGCGCCCAGGACGCGAGCGGCGGACTGCGCCTCGATGCGGCGGACCGGCCCCATCCCGCCACGCGACCCGTACGCGGACGAGGCCAGCCCGGCGCCGCCGTCGGTGGCGAACACGACGACTACCCGGTGCCCAGCGGCGGCGGCGCTGGCCATCGTGCCGCCGGTGAGCAGCGCCTCGTCGTCCGGATGCGCGTGGAAGACCACCAGCGTGTGCGGCACCGGCCCAGTCTGCCGCCGGCCGGGCGGACGGCCCGATGAGGATCGCCCACGTCAGCGACTTCTACCTGCCTCGGCTCGGCGGGGTGGAGATGCACGTGCACGATCTCGCCACCCGGCAACAGGCCGCCGGTCACACCGTCGAGATCCTCACCGCCACGCCTGGAGGCAGCGACCCGGGCGCCGGCCGTCCGGTGGTCCGCCGGGTCACCGAGGTGCTGCGGTATCCCCGCGCCCTGCACCCGGCCGCGCCCCGGCTGGTTGCCGAGGCGCTGCGGGAGGGCAAGTACGACGTCGTGCACGCGCACTCGGGGATCTGGTCGCCGTTCGGCTGGGCCGGCGTGGCCGCGGCCACCCGGGCGGGCATCCCGGCCGTGGTCACCCTGCACTCGCTGCTCACCTCGTACGAGCCCGGGTTCCGGGTGGCCGACCTGCTGCTGGGGTGGTCGTCGCTGCCGGTGCAGCTGACCGCGGTGAGCGAGGTGGCCGCGGCCCCGCTGCGGCGACTGGCCGGACCGGACCACGAGGTGCTCGTGCTGCCGAACGGGATCGACCCGGCCGAGTGGCGGATCAGCCCAGCCCCGCGCCGGCCGGACCAGGTCACGGTCGCGGCGGTGATGCGGCTGGCGCTGCGGAAGCGGCCGCTGCCGCTGCTGCGGATGCTGCGCGCGGCCCGGCACCGGCTGCCGGCCGAGGTCGGCCTGCGCGCGGTGATCGTCGGCGACGGCCGGCAGCGGGTGCGGATGGAGCGCTACCTGGACCGGCACGGGATGGCCGGGTGGGTCGAGCTGCCCGGCCGGCTGTCCCGCGCCGACATCAGGGCGGTGTTCGAGCGGGCCGACCTCTTCGTGGCGCCCGCTACGCTGGAGTCGTTCGGCATCGCGGCCCTGGAGGCCCGGTGCAGCGGACTGCCGGTCCTGGCCCGCGCGGGCTCCGGGGTCGGAGCGTTCGTCGTCGACGGGCAGGACGGCCTGCTGGCAGGCAGTGACGGGGACATGGTCGGCGCCCTCGTCCGGCTGGCCGGCGACCCTGCGGAGCGGGAGCGGATGGCCATGCACAGCCGGAGGGTTCCGGTCGACCTCGGCTGGCCGGCCGTGCTCCGCCGGACCGAGGCCGCGTACGCCGCCGCCGACCAGATCGTCCGGTCCCGTCCCCGCCCGTCAGCCGTGCTCAGTGCGGCCGGCTAGCGTCCGGTTCGTCGAGCTGGCGGGCCGGGTACGCCGGCCGGCCCTGCTCGGCGAGCTGATCGTCGTCGTCGTCCTGGTCAAGGTGTACGACCAGGTCCGGCGGTTGGAGGCGGCCAGGGCCCGGCCGGCGCTGCACAACGCGTACGACGTGCTGGCGATCGAGCGGTGGCTGCATCTCGACCTGGAGCTGGCCGGCAACCGCTGGCTGATCGCCCACCACACGCTCCTGCTGATCACCAGCTGGTGGTACCAGCTGGCGCACCTCACGGTGACGCTGGCCGTGCTGGGCCTGTGCTACCTGCGCCGGCCCGACGCGTACCGCGGTGCCCGCAACGCGCTGGTCCTCACCAACGTGGTCGGGCTGGTGGTGTTCTACTTCTACCCGGTGATGCCGCCGCGGCTGCTGCCCGGCGGCGGGTACGTCGACGCGGTCGACGCGGCGGGCTTCGGCTCCTCGCACACCGGTCCGGTTCCCGCCGACCAGTACGCGGCGATGCCGTCGCTGCACCTGGCCTGGGCGGTGTGGACGGCCTCGGTCGGGATGCTGCTGCTGGCCCGGCACCGGGTCAGGGTGCTCTGGCTGCTCTACCCGGTGCTCACCGGGGTCGCGGTGGTCGTCACCGCCAACCACTACGTGCTCGACGTGGTCGCCGGCGTCGCGGTCGCGGTGGTGGCACTGCTCGCGTCCAGGACTCAGATCACCCTGCGCCGGAGCAGGACGGCCAGGACGCAGGCGCCCGGCACGAGCGGCAGCCAGACCGTGAGCAGCCGGTACGCCAGCACGGTGGCGAGGGCGGTCGCCGACGGCACGCCGACCGCGACCAGCCCGGCCACCAGCGCTACGTCCAGCGCGCCGAACCCGCCTGGCGACGGCACCAGGGCGGACAGCGACGAGGCGGCCAGGTAGGCCAGCGCCACCGGCAGGAGCGGCACGCCGCCGCCGAGCGAGAGCAGCACCGCGTACAGGGTCAGGCAGTGCAGCACCGGCACCGCGAGCGAGCCACCCCACAGCTGAGCCGCCCGGCGCGGGGTGCGCACGACCGCGGTCAGCACCACCAACTGGGCCCGCACGTGCCGGAGCGCGCGGGCGCCCCACCGCCGGGCCGCCCAGACCGCGAGACCCGCCAGCGGGATCGCCAGCACCGCGACCAGCTCCCAGGACCGCTGGTGGCCGGCCAGCCGCTGCGGCGCGCCGGGGCCGAGCGCGGCGGTCAGCGCGTCCGGCGCGGCGACCAGCGCGACCAGCAGCAGCGCGGTGTGCGTGACCCCGCCGGCCATCATGTTCAGCGCTACCGCGCCGACCGCCTCGCCCCGGCTCAGGCCGTACCGGCGCAGGAACCGGACGTTGACCGCGAGGCCGCCGGATCCGCCGGGCAGCACGTGGTTCGCGAACGTCGCCGCGACCTGCACCGCGAACAGTCGGAACAGCGGCAGCGTCGGCCGCACCGAACCGAGCTGGCTGACCGTGCCGGCCGTCCAGAGCAGGACGGTGCCGGCGGCGGCCAGCCCGATCCAGGCGAGGTCGGCGCCGGCGACGCTGTCCGAGCCGGCGTCGAGCATCGCGCGGTGCCGGACCAGCAGCACGACCAGCGCGACCGCGACGCCGATCGACAGCCCGGTGCGGACGAGGTCGGCCCACCGCCGCCCCGGCCGCCCGACGCCGCCGTCGGCGCCGAACCCGGGAGCGGGATCGGCGGCCGCGGCGAGCGCGGCCACGCCGGCAGCCGTCACCGCGTGGCCGCCTCGCGCGGCAGTGCATTCACCACTGTCGACCCCCTGCGGCTCCGGTCCGACTGCATGCTGCAATCCCCGATGCCGCGACGGTAGCCAGCGACCGGCGAACGCGGAGTAAATTCCGCCGACTGTCCTCCGCTCAGCTCAGGAACGAGATGCTCTGCGTGTACGCGTCCTGGTTCGGCGTGGTCACGCCGGGCCGGCCGCGGAAGTCTGTCCAGCACGGGTGCAGCCGCAGGTCGGCCCCGACCGCGATGGCCGAGTAGTCGCCGATGAACACGCCCTGCAGGGTCTCGTCCGGGTCCTCCAGGCTGGCCGCGGCGAACTGGATCCGCGGGTCGGACGTCTGGGTGGTGATCCGCCGGATCGCCGACGACCGCAGCCCGGTCACTCCCAGCCCCTTCCAGTACGCGTAGTCCAGCCCGACTCCGCGCGCGTCGTAGTGCCGGGTGTACGCGCTGACCGCCACCAGGCCGGCGAGCGTCGCCACCGCGCTGAACACCTCGTCCTGCGGCGTCCCGATCACCCGGACCGTCCAGTCCCGGCCGCCGCGGGAGGAGGCCACGATCGTGTCGCCGTTGGTCCGGATCGACTCGCCGTCGTCGGTGTACCGGCCGTTGCGGTCGTCGTTCCAGCTCAGCGCCAGCCGGTCGGTGACCGGGTCGTACGCGAGCTGCGGGTAGCTGTTGATCCGGAAGTTCTCCCCGGTCAGGGTCAGGCTGCCGACCTCCTCGTTGAGCGGGAAGTCGAAGTTGGTGTCGACGATCGAGTGGCTGAACGTGCGGCCGTGGTCGGTCGAGCGGGCGACCACCGTCACGTCCCGGTCGTCGAGACCGTCGCAGTCCAGCGTCGCGCACTCGGTGCCCTCGTACGCGATGTACAGCGTGCCGTCCCGGGTGACCTGCGGATTGGAGCCCTGGGAGAAGGGGGTGAGCCCGCCGGTGAAGGCGTCCAGGGTGGTGTCGACCCGGGTGAAGGGGCCGAAGCTGCGGCCGAAGTCCGTCGAGGCGGAGACCACGATCGGCGACTCGAGGTAGTCGCCGTCCGGGGTGTCGGCGAACCGGGTCCAGCTCACGTACACGCGACCGGAGGTCTTGTCGGCGGCCAGCCAGATCTTGTCGTTGAAGAAGGTGGTCGGCGTCGGCGTGCCGGTCGCGTCGGCGCCGTCGAGCTGGATGATCGTCGGGAGCGCCCAGTGCGCGCCGCCGTCCCGGGAGACCGACACGACGATGCCGCTCGGTGCCTCGGTGCCGCCGGCGGCGGGCGCGGCCCGGCTGAACACGATGTTGCCGTAGTAGACGGTGTTGCGCGGGCCGAAGGCGAGGACCGGGTCGCCGGCCGCGTCCATCGCGGTGAGCGGGCCGGTCGCACCGGTCGCGACCGTCAGCCCCGGCAGCACCTGGTTCTTCCAGGTCTTGCCGCCGTCGAAGCTGGTGTACGCCCAGCCGGTGCTGTCGTTGCGCTGCTCCCGGTCGACGAAGACCCGGTAGTCGTTGGCTCCGGCGACGATGTTGCGCGGGTTGAACGGGTTGACCGCGATCGACGTCTCGTTCTGCGCGCTGCTGCAGCCGGCCTGGCTGCCGACCGTCACGGTCGTGTCGCCGACGATCTGGTCGATGTTCGGCGCCGGGTTCCGGTACGGGTTGGGCTTGCCGACGAACTCCTGGCAGAGGGCGGAGAGGGCCGGGTCGTCCTCGCTCTCGCCCTCGTCCTCCTCGCCGAGGACCTCCTTGAGCAGCGGGTTGGGCACCCGGTGCTTCGCCTCGTCGGCGTCCTTGGCGGCCCTCGGGGCCGCCGCCGCGTCGACGGACCGCGGTCCGGCGGCCCGGCCGGTCGCGGCCGAGGCGGGTTGGCCGAGCGCGATGAGCGCGGCGGCGGTCAGCAGGCCGGCAGCGAGCACGCCGGCTCGGCGGGGGCGGAAGCTCATGGCAGATCCCTCTCCGACGCAGGAGTGGGGCCAGCCTCTATCCCGTCCGGCCTATGCGCCTATCCGCCAGATGTGTGGGAAAGACATGGCAAAAGTACTCAGGGAGTGACCAGGCAGCCGGCCGGCGAGGAGCCGTCGGCGGGGAACGCGGTCGCCAGCGCCTGGGCGGTACGGCGGGCCCGTTCGCGGTATCCGGGCGTGGTGAAGTGGATCCCGTCCGAGATGAACCACGGGTTCTTCACCTGCGCGGCCCAGTCGTACACGCGCATGCTCGGGTAGCGCCCGCACGCCCGCATCAGCGCCGCGTTCCACTTCTGCATCTGGACCTCGGCCCACGGCCCGGACGAGCGCAGCGTCTTGACCGTCAGCCACATCGCCGGCTGGCCTTTGATCTCCTGCATGAGCAGGTCGATGCGCTGGTCGAGGCCGACGTTGCTGCCGACCGCGACGTTGGCGGCCTCGTTGGTGCCCATGGCGAACACCCAGCAGCCGTCGTACCCGGCGTTGATCCGCCTCGCCGTCGCCTCCTGGGCGTTGGGCTGGCCCTTGTAGTGCTCGACGATCGATCGGGCGCCGAGGATGTCGGTCTGCACGTTCTTCGCCCCGACCCGGCGGTACTGGCTGTCGATCCGGTCCTTCGGGTTGGGCAGGTAGTTGGGGTCCATCAGCCCGAGCGAGGTGGAGTCGCCGACGTGCACCACGCTGGTGCACGCGGTCGTACGGGTCGGGCCGGTCGCTGCCGGCGTCGTCCGGGCCGGCGTGGTCGCCCGGACCGTCGGAGTGGGTTTCGCGGCGGCGGACGACGACGATGCCGACGGCGAGGGCGGCGGCGGTTGCGGCGGTTCCGGCGGGGTCACGCCGCCGTCCGTGATCACCTGGTCCTCGCTCGAGCTCGCGGTGATCAGGCTGGCCGGCGAGAACGCGGTGGTCGCGATCGCGACCACGGCCAGCGCCCCGGCCATCACCGGGCGCGGCGGCCGCTTGCCGCGCCGGTACGGCACGACCGGCCGGCGGACCAGGCTGCGCAGCCCGTGCCGGCGTACCGGGTCCTCGATCAGGGTCCAGGACAGCGAGGCCAGCACCAGGGTCAGCGCCAGGTCGAGGGTGGCCGGCCAGAACCAGTCGCCCGGGGCGCCGAGCTGGTGGTGCGGGGTGAACGCGACCACCGGCATGTGCCAGAGGTAGATCCCGTACGATCGCTCGCCGAGCCAGCGCGGCACCGGCGAGCCGAGCACCCGGCCGGACACGCTGCCCGGGTACGACACCGCGACCAGCAGCAGCGCGGACAGCAGCGCGAGCAGCAGCAGGCCGCCGCGGTAGAGCGACAGCGAGAACGCCGAGGTGCTGGCGACCATCCAGACGATGCCGACGAGGGCGGCCAGGCCGGCAAGGTCGACGCCCGCCCGGACGGCAGGCGGCGGGGTGCGCTTGATCCGGGTCGGCCGGTAGACCAGCGCCAGCGCGGCGCCGACGAGCAGCTCGCCCGCGCGCGTGTCGGTCCCCTCGTACGCGCGGGTGTTGTCGATGCCGGCATGCGCGAAGACGGCCAGCAGCAGGAACGACAGGGCGGCCAGACCGACCGCGATCAGTGCGACCCGCGGCTTGCGGCCGCCGGTCAGCTTCAGCAGCGCCAGCAGCAGGACCGGCCAGATCAGGTAGAACTGCTCCTCGACCGCGAGCGACCACAGGTGCTCCAGCGGGCTCGGAGCGGCGAACAGGTCGAAGTACGACGAGCCGGTCCGGATCGTGAACCAGTTGTTGACGTAGAAGGCGGCGGCGACGGTCTCGTCCCAGCGCGTGGCCAGTGCGGACCGGTCGACCAGCGCGGTGACGGCGAGCACGGTCAGCAGCACGACCGCGAGCGCCGGCAGCAACCGCCGGGCCCGGCCGAGGTAGAACCGGCCGAACGGGATCCGGCCGGTGCGCTCCCACGCCTTGACCAGGATCCCGGTGATCAGGAACCCGGACAGCGTGAAGAAGACGCTGACGCCGAGCAGGCCTCCGTCCATGTGTGGAACGCCGAAGTGGTAGCCCAGGACCGCGACGACCGCGACCGCGCGTACCCCGTCGAGGCCGGGGAGATAGGTCGCCCTGGAATCGACGGGTCGGGGCACCCGTCCTCCTCTCGGAGTCCCTCAGACGTTCTCGAAAACTAACACGCTGAACAGGCTTGACGACGGACAAGCACCAGTCCGCCTCGCGTGTCGCCGAACCCCGGATCTGTCGGAGGCCGGGGCTACGGTCCGACCGTGATCAACGACGACCTGCGGCACTACCTGCAGCAGTCCAGGGACGCGGTGCTTCGTGCCCTCGACGGGGTCAGCGACTACGACGCCCGCCGGCCGGTCATGCCATCCGGCACCAACCTGCTCGGTCTGGTCAAACATCTGACCGGGGTCGAGGCCGGATACCTCGGCGACTGCGTCGGCCGGCCCGTGCCGGTGCCGATCCCGTGGAACGAGGACGACACCGCCTGGGAGAGCGGGGATATGTGGGCCACCCCCGAGGAGTCCCGCGACCAGATCGTCGGGCTCTATCGGGAGGTCTGGCGCAACTCCGACGCGGTGATCGCCGAGCTGCCGCTGGATGCGCCGGCGTTCGTCGAGTGGTGGCCCGCGGAGCGGCAGCACACGACGTTCGGCCACCTGCTGGCCCGGATGCTGGCCGAGACCGCCCAGCACGCCGGGCACGCCGAGATCGTCCGGGAGATCATCGACGGGCAGGGCGGGCGCGACCACGACGCCATCGGCGATGCCGAGTGGTGGGAGAGCTACCTCGCCAAGATCCAGTCCGCTGCCGACGCGTTCCGCTGAGGCGGTCAGTCGCCGGCCGCCTCGCGGACCGTCCGCAGCTCCTCGCGCAGCCGCATCGGTACCAGCTCGAGCAGCTGGTCCGGCTTCAGCGGCAGGTCGAGCAGGCTGAGCTTGACCCGGCTGCGGGCGATGTGGGTGTCGGCGTCGAGCCGGACCACGCTGACCGCGTCCGGGTGCAGCCGGACGGTCAGCGTCGTACCCGGGGCCAGGCTGCCCGAGATCGCGCCGTCGACGACGTACCGGAGCGGGATGTCGGCGCCGCCTACGCCGACCACGTCGGCGCCGCCGAGCACGACCGGGCGGCTGATCCCGGCCATGGGCGCGACCGGGGTCAGCGTGATCGACGGCGCGGACGGCGACACGATCGGCCCGCCGGCCGCGTAGTTGTACGCGGTGGACCCGGTCGGCGTGCACGCGATCACGGCGTCCCCGCGGTAATAGCCGTGCCGCGAGCCGTTCACGAACAGGTCGGCGGTGAGCGAGCCCCACGGCTCGGCCGCAGTGAGCACCACGTCGTTGAACGCGACGGTCGCCTCGCCGCTCTCCGGGCAGAACGCGTCGAGGCAGCTGTGCGGCTCGAGCGTGAACCGGCCGTCGACCAGCCGGTTCAACGCGTCGGGCAGCTCGGCCGGGGTCACCTCGACGAGGAACCCGACGTTGCCGTGGTTGACCCCGAGCACCGGCACCGGCCGGCCGACGACCAGCCGCATCGCGCCGAGCATGGTCCCGTCGCCACCGAGCGCGACGATCGCGTCGACCCGGTCGACGAACGAGTCCTCCGGCACCAGCGCCACGGCCGGACCGACCCGCTCGGCGTCGGCCTCCCGGGCGATCAGCCTTCGTCCCTCCCGGTGGGCGAACTCGGTGAGCACCCGTATCGAGTCGCCGACGGGGTTGCTCGGATGGACGACGAGACCGATCTCCATCCGCTCAGTCTGCCGCCGCCCGCAGCGCCTCTTCCGCCAACCCGGACAGCAGCGCGGCGGTCCTGGCCGTGCTCAGCCCGCGACCGCGGGTCAGGTCGTCGTACGCGGCGAAGCCGGTCAGCAGCCAGAGCACGTCCACCGCGCGCTCCGGGTCGGGCAGGTCGAGCCGGCCCACCATCCGGGTCAGCAGCCGTAGCCGGCCGGCATCGTGTCCGGCCAGCAGGTCCGCCGCCTGCGGATCGGTCACCGCGAACGCGATGATGCTGCGGGCCAGCGCCGGGTCGGTCGACCAGTACCGGCAGCCGGCGGTGACCACGTCCCGGACCAGCGTCGTCACCGGGCCGGTCTCGATCAGCTCAGCCAGCGCCGCGAGCCCGGCTCGCTGCTCGTAGTCCTCGACCACCGCCCCCAGCACGCCGAGCTTGGAGCCGAACTGGTGGTAGACGGTCGCGCGGGCCACGTCCGCCCGGCGGGCGATTTCGTCCAGCGAGACCCGGTGGAAGCCGGACTCGGCGAACAGCGGCCGGGCAGCGCCGACGACCTTCTCCCTCGTCTCGGCCACCGCGGCGGTGCGGGCACCCAGGTTGTACGGCCGCGGGCTCATTGACGGCCGCAGCAATCACTCATACTGTCAGTCTAATCAAATTACGGGGAGGTCACTGTGCGCAGGTCAACCTGGGTGGTCGGGCTGGGTGTCGTCGCGGTCGTCGTCGCCGGCGCGGTCTCGGCATCGGCGGCTCCCACCGCCGCGACACCCGCGCAGTCCACCGCGAAGGGCACCGTGCTGCGGTACGACATCGCGTTCCGCCCGTTCCAGGAGAACTTCGTCGACGTCGGCACGCCCGGCGCCGGGATCGGCGACATGCTCGTCTTCCAGGACCGCATCCTCGACCACGGCCGCCAGGTCGGCGTCCAGGGCGGCACCTGCACGATCACCGCGCTGCTCGACGGTGGCCACTTCCAGACCCACTGCGTCGGCACGGTCAGCCTCGCCGCCGGCCAGATCGCCTTCCAGGGCCTGGTCACGGACGCGCCGGACAAGCACATGGCGGTCGTCGGCGGCACCGGGCGCTACCGGGACGCGGGCGGCGAGCTGACCGTGCTCGAGCTCGGCAACGACGTCGGGACACTGACCGTCAGGCTGACGGCCCACAGCGGGCGGTAGCAGGATGGGCGGGTGCCCGACCGCCTGCTGCTCGTCGAGGACGACCCTCGCATCCGCACCGCGCTCGGCCTCGGCCTGGTCGATCAGGGCTACGAGGTGGTCGAGGCCGGCTCGGGGGAGGCCGCGCTCAAGCTGATCAAGCAGGACGACTTCGACGTCGTGCTGCTCGACCTGATGCTGCCCGGGATGGACGGCTTCGCCGTCTGCCGGACCGTACGGTCGCAGGGCGACCTGCCGATCATCGTGATCACCGCGCGGTCCGGGTCGGAGGACGTGATCCGCGGGCTGGAGGCCGGCGCCGACGACTACGTGACCAAGCCGGTGGTGGCCAGCGAGCTGGCCGCGCGGGTGCGGGCGCTGCTGCGCCGGGCCCGGCCGCCGGTGCCGACCGTGCTCGCCGCCGGCGACGTCAAGATCCATCCCGACCGCGGGGTCGCCACCCGCCGCGGCGACGACCTGCACCTCACCCTGACCGAACTGCGGCTGCTGGCCGAGCTGGCCGCGGCCGGCGGCCGGGTGGTCACCCGCGAGCAGCTGCTGGAGCGGGTCTGGGGCTACGACTACTTCGGCGACACCAGGCTGCTGGACGTGCACGTGCGGCGGCTGCGTCGGAAGGTGGAGGACGACCCGAGCGCGCCGCGGCTGGTGCTCACCGTCCGCGGCGTCGGCTACCGGCTGGCCGGGCGGGACGAATGAGACCGCTGGCGCGGGTGCCGGTCCGGCACCGCGTGGTCGCCGCCTTCGCGCTCGGCTCGGTCGCGGTCTCGGCCGTGGTCGCCGTCGCCACCTGGAACCTCACCACCGGCTACATGCTCCAGCAGCGCGAGCAGAGCGTGAGCCGGCAGGCACTGGTCAACGCGCGGCTGGTGGACACCCGGCTGACCAGCGGTTCGTCCGACCTCGGCGCGCTGCTGACCGGCCTGGCGTCCTCGCCGGAAGCCGCGATCTTCGTCCGGCAGCCGGACGGCTGGATCGCCGGCGGCACGGCGACGGACAACATCGACGTCGCCGACATGCCGCCGGCACTGATCGCCGCGGCCGACCGGGGCGACATCGCCCGGCAGCGGCTGCGGGTCGGCGGTGCGCCGCTGGTCGCGGTGGCGATGAAGCTGCCCGACTCCCAGGCCTCGTACGTCGAGGTGTTCCCGCTGCGCGACCTTGATCGGATCTTCCGGTTCATCAGCCTGATGCTGCTCGGCGGTGTGCTGGTCAGCGGGCTGCTCGGCGGCTCGATCGGCTGGTGGGCCAGCCGCAGGGTGCTGCGCCCGCTGACCGAGCTGACCGCGGCCGCGGCCCGCATCGCGCACGGTGACCTGTCCACCCGGCTGCCCGAGCGAGACGACAAGGACCTCGGGCCGATCGCGGCGGCGTTCAACGAGACCGCCGGCGACCTGCAGGAGCGGGTGGCCCGGGACGCCCGGTTCGCTTCCGACGTCAGCCATGAGCTGCGCTCGCCGGTGACCACGATGGCCGCGGCGATGGAGGTGCTGGTCCGCCGCCGGGGCGAGGTCTCGCCGGCCGCCCGGCATGCGATCGACCTGCTCGACGCCGACCTGCGCCGGTTCCGCCGGCTGGTCGGCGACCTGCTGGAGATCTCCCGGGTCGACCAGGGCGCGTTCCGGCTGTCCGCGGAGCGGCTCGACCTCGCCGAGCTGGCCCGGTATGTGGTGGCCCGGTCGTCGACGGGGGATCGGGTGGTGCCGGTGGAGGCGGCCGGGCCGGTGCCGGTGTTGGGCGACCGGCGCCGGCTGGAGCAGGTGGTGTCCAACCTGGTGGACAACGCCGAGGGACACGGTCGCGGGCTGGTCCGGGTTGCGGTCTGTCAGGCCGACCGGGTGGCCCGGCTGGAGGTGGACGACGCCGGGCCGGGCGTGCCGGTGGCCGACCGGGACCGGATCTTCGAGCGGTTCGCCCGGGTGTCGGATCGGGACCGGCGGATCGAGGACACCGGCAGCGGTCTCGGGCTGGCGCTGGTCGCGCAGCACGTGCGGCTGCACTCCGGCCGGGTCTGGGTGACCGACCGGCCCGGTGGCGGCGCCCGGTTCGTGGTCGAGCTGGGCGGCGACGAATGAGCCGGCCGATCACCCGGCCGATCACCCGGCCGATCACCCGGCGGATCACCCGGCGGATCACCCGGCGGATCACCCGGCGGATTACCCGGCGGATGGGCCGGCGGATCAGCCGGCGGATGACCCGGCCGATGACCCGGCGGGGCCTGGTCGGCCTGCTGGCCGCCGGGCTGGTCGCCGCCGCGGCTGCCGGGTGCGGGGTCAAGGCACAGGACCAGCCGGAGATCCTCCGGTCGCCCCCCGCTCCTCCGACGGCGACGCCGACCGCGACCGAACGCCCGACGGTGTCCCCATCCTCGACCAGGGCTGCGACCCGTACGCCCTGACCAGAGAGGTTGTCAGGCAACTGTCAGACGGTGGCGGCGCAAGGCCGGTCGGACCGGGGGATCGTGGTCAGGTCAGTTGCCCGCGCTGTCGAGGAGGCCGACCCGGTGACGCCCACCGCATCCGCTGCGCCGCACTTCGTCGTCGACGCGCGCCGGACCGGGACGACCGAGCTGGTGCAGGTCCGCGGCGACGTGGACATCGCGACGGCCCCGCTGCTGCGGGCGGTGCTCGACACCGTGGTCGGCCGCCGCCCGACCCGGGTCGAGGTGGACCTGTCCGGAGCGACGTTCATGGACGCGCACGCGCTCACCACGCTGATCGCGGTGCGCCGCCGGCTGGCCGGCCGGCACGCCGCGCTGGTGCTGCGCGACCCGAGCCCGGTGGTCGCCCGGCTGCTGGAGCTGTCCGGGACGGAACACGGCTTCGAGATCGCGACCGGCCCGGCCGACGTGCGCCGGGCGGGTTGACGACGGCCGGCCGGTACGACGGGGTGCCGGCCGGCCGGTCCAACCGGCTCAGTAGTCCTCGATCTCCTCGCTGCCGACCTCGACCACGCCGTCCACGTCGTTGAGCGCGGCGATCAGGGCGGTCGCCGCGCCCTCGCCCTGCAGTTCCAGCCGGACCCGCACCAGCGGCGGGCCGTCCACCCCGACCGGGGCGCCCGCCGGCCGGGTCTCCACCCTGGTCACCGCCCAACCGGAGTCCGTGCAGGTGCGCAGCAGCCCCCGGAGCACACCCTGCCCGTCGACGTACGTGCAGGACAGCACCGCGTTGGCCGGCTGGCGCCCGGCCAGCCGGCGGGCCAGCGGGGTCAGCCCGTAGAGCACGGTGAAGTGGCCGGCGGTGCAGAGCACGGCGAGCAGCGGCAGGCCGGCCGCCGCGGCCGCCCCGATCGCCGCGGTGAGCCAGATCGTCGCCGCGGTGGTCAGCCCGCGCACCGAGCCGCGCTGCACGAAGATCAGCCCGGCTCCGATGAACCCGAGTCCGGAGACGATCTGAGCGGCGACCCGGGACGGGTCGACGACGACCTGACCGGGCACCACGACGTTCTGGAAGCCGTACTTGCTGATCAGAAGCCACAGCGCGGATCCGAGGCCGACGATCGTGTGGGTGCGCAGCCCGGCGGACTTCTGCCGCAGCTGCCGCTCCAGCCCGATCGCCGCCGACAGCACGAACGCGAGGGCAAGCTCGCCGACCTGGAGCCAACCCTGGCCGTTCACCTTGAGGACACTATCCGTTCACCTCGGCGGTGATGTCGGCGGCCGGTGGGAACCGTCGCCGGCCGGCGTGCGACCGTGGTGATGTGACCCTTCCGCCGCTGGAGCCCGGGCAGCTGATCGGGCAGGCGCAGGTCCGGCCCGGCGTGCTCGCCGCGGTGGTCCTGGTCGCGGTCGGCTACCTGGTGGCGGCCCGGCGGGTGCCGGGCTGGAAGCTCGGCCGCACCGCCGCGTTCCTCGGCGGCCTGGTCGTCGTGCTGATCGCCACCTGCAGCGGCATCGAGGCGTACGGGCACGTGCTCGAGTGGATGCACATGATCGAGCACCTGCTGCTGATCATGGTGGCGCCGGTGCTGCTGGCGATCGGCTCGCCGCTGCAGTTGGTCGCCGAGGCGCTGCCGCCCCGGTCGGCGGCGGGCTGGCGGGCGTTCCTGGAGCGGCCGGTGGTCAGCTGGCTCACCTCACCGCCGTTCGCGGCGGCGTTCTATGCGATCTGCGTGATCGGCGTGCACCTCACCGGCCTGATGGACCGCGCGATGGCCGACGACGGCGTCCACGTCGCCGAGGAGCTGGCCTACCTGCTGGCCGGGATGCTGCTGTTCCAGCTCGTGCTGGGGCAGCGGCCGGGTCCGTGGCAGCTGTCCGGCGGTGCCCGGATGGCGCTGCTCGCGATCGTCACGCCGGTCGACACGCTCGTCGGCGTGGTGCTGCTGCAGACCGGCACGGTCGCCGGCGGGATCGGCGTGGACGAGCACACCCATCCGCGGCCGGACTGGGCGCTGTCCGCCGCCGCGGACACCGCCGCGGCCGGCACCACGATGTGGATCGCCGGCACCGGGATCATGGGTCTGGTCATGCTGGGGGTCGGCCTGATCTGGCTGCACGGCCGCGGGCCGGCGCCGGAGAAGCCGGGCTGGACCGAGCGGGCCAGGGCGGCGACGCTGGCCGAGCGCACCGGCGAGCCGGAGCAGCTCGACATCGACGACGACGAGGCGGCGCTCGAGGCGTACAACCGGTGGCTGGCCAAGATGGCCGAGCGGGACCGGTAGCTACAGCGCCCCGCCGCCGCCGTCCACGCCGATGCGCTGGCCGTTGACGTACGAGGCGCCGTCCGAGACCAGCCAGCCGACCACAGCCGCGACGTCGTCCGGCCGGCACACCCGCCCGTACGGGAAGCGGATGTCGAGGTCGGCCGCCATGGTCACGCCGGCCACGGCGCGGGCCAGCCGGTCGCCCATGTCGGTGACGACGAGCCCGGGCGCGACGATGTTGGTGCGGATGCCGTGCGGCTGCTCCTCGACCGCCAGCGTCCGGCCGAGCGCCTCCAGCGCCACCTTGCCCATCATGTACGGCGCGCCGCCGGGCATGACTCGCGCCGCGTTGACGCTGGAGATCAGCACCACGTCGCCGCGGTCGAGCCGGCGCATCTGCGGCAGCACCGCCTGGCACAGCCAGAACGGCCCGTACGCCAGCGTCCGCATCACCCGGTCCAGCTCGTCCGGGTCGGTCTCGACGACGACGTTGCCGCGGCTCGCGATGCCGGCGTTGCAGACCAGCACGTCGACCCGGCCGAAGTCGACGAGCACGGCCTCGGCCAGCCCGGTGCATCCGGCCCGCTCGGCCACCGACGCCTGGTAGGCCCGGCCGCCGATCTCGGCCGCGGTCGCCTCGGCCGCCGCCCGGTCGCGCCGGTAGTTCACGGCGACCGCGAACCCGTCGGCGGCCAGCCGCCGGCTGATCGCCCGCCCGATGCCGCGCCCGCCGCCGGTCACCAACGCCACCCGAGTCATGCCGCCACTCTGCCGCCCGGCGCGTTCGGGCGGAACGGCCGGGGGATCATGGGGCCGTGACCGAGCTCTGGCATCTGGCCGAGGGACCGGAGTGGGCGCGGGCGCTGCGGACCGGGTCGTACGAGCGGTCGACCCGCGGGCAGAGCCTGGCCGACGTCGGCTTCATGCACTGCTCGTACCCGGACCAGCTGGCCGGCGTCGCCGCGGCCTTCTACGCCGACGTCGACGAGCTGCTCCTGCTGCGCATCGACCCGGCCCTGGTGCCGGCCGAGATCAAGGTCGAGGACGGGTTCCCGCATATCTACGGCCCGATCCCGATCGCGGCCGTCACCGCGGTCGAGCCGCTGACCCGCGACCCGACCGGCCGGCTCCTGCTCCCGGAGGCCTAGAGACCCAGCTTCTCCGCCGCGGCGCGGGTCCCCTCCACCCGGTTGGCGATCTTCTGGAACGCGACGTCCCTGGCGTAGTCCGGCGACCCGTGCGACGGTTTCTCGTCGATCGAGAACGGCGAGAACCCGCAGTCGTCGGTCGAGCCGAGCCGCTCCTTCGGGATGAAGTTCGCCGCCCGGACCAGCTGGTCGCGGACCTCATCCGCCCCCTCGGCGCGCGGCATGACCGGCGAGATCACGCCGACGTAGCACATCTGCGGCACCCCGTTGGCGTCGTCCCGGCTGTGCTCGCCCACCAGCTGGTAGACCGGATCCCGGTCCCGCTCGCTGGCCAGCTGCATGAGGAAGTAGCCGGCGTTCAGCTGGAACATCGACGGCAGCAGGTCGCTGTACGGCACGTCCGCGCTGTGCACCGAGTCCCGGTCGCCCCCGGGGCACGTGTGCACCCCGATGTTGCGGCGTTCCTCGGCGCTGAACCGGTCGAACACCCGGTTGTCCAGCTCGATGAAGTGGCCGAGCATGCCCCGGCCGGTCCACGGGTTGCGCGGGTCGGCGCGGGTGGCCAGCCGGCCCTCGGTGAAGTCCATCGACACGTGCGCGGCGCCGGCCTCGAACGCCCGGCGGATGTCCTGCTCGCACTGGTCGACGAGGTCGTCCTCGAACTGCTGGCGTGGGTAGTCGGGCACCTCGTCGTCGAGCGGGTAGAGCAGCAGCAGCATCGAGGGTGCGATCACCGCCTGCTTCATCGGCCGGTGCGCGTACCCGATCGAGCGGGTCAGCGAGTCGGCGGCGAAGTTCTTATACCGGAACGGGCCGCCGACCAGCTTCGGCAGCTGCCGGTTGTGCCCGTCGGAGAAGATCGCGAAGAACTGGCCGCCGGTCGGCTCGAGGTGGTCGGCCAGGCCGGTGCCGCCGAGCGTGTCGGTCACGGGGTACGTCGCGAAGCTCGACCAGCGTTGCTCGCCGTCGGAGATGATCGGTGAGCCGGTCGCCTCGAACCGTTCGATCGAGTCCCGGACGGCGGCGTCCTGCTCCGTCTCGAGCTGGTCCTTGCCGATCTTGCCGGCGTCGTAGTCCGCGTACGCCGCCTGGAGCCGGGCCGGTCGGGGGAGCGAGCCGACCGGTTCGGTCGGAATCCCGGTGCCTGCCCGCGGGTCGAAGTCGGTCATGCCGTCGTCTCCTCGCTACGAGTTGTGAGACGCGTCACAACCTATCGGCGGGGCCCTGAACCGATCAACGGTTCCGGGCCCCGCGCGACGGTCGGGCTCAGCCGAGCCCGTTGCTGGACAGGAAGGACTTGGCCACCGTCTCCGGGTCCTTCTTGTCGAGGATCACCTGCTTGTCGAGGTCGAGCAGGTTCTCGGTGGTGAGCTTCGCCGACACCGCGTTCAGCGCGTCGGTGACGGTCTGGCTCGCCTTGGCCTTGTTGATCAGCGGCAGCACGTTCTGCGCGGCGAACAGGAACTTCGGGTCCTCCAGCGCGACCCACCCGTTGGCGACGATGTTCGGGTCGGTGGTGAACACGTCGGCCGCCTGGATGCTGCCGTTCTTCAGCGCGTTGATCGTCAGCGGGCCGCCGGCGTCGAGCGACTTGAACTGCTTGAACGTGACGTTGTACTTGGCCTTCAGGCCGGGCTCGCCGGTCTGCCGGGTCTTCCACTCCGGCGGGCCGCCCAGCGTGAGCTGGCCGGCGACCGGCTGCAGGTCCGCGATCGACTTGAGGTTGTACTTGTCCGCGGTCTGCTTGGTGACCGTGATCGAGTCCTTGTCCTCGGCGGTCGACTGGTCGAGGACGGTGAGCTTCGCCGGCACCTTGGTCTTCAGCGCCGCGTACACGTCGTCGGAGGTGACCTGCGTGGCGTTCTTGTCGAAGTACTGCAGGAGCACGCCGCTGTACTCCGGGATCAGGTCGATCGAGCCGTCCTGCAGGCCGGGAATGTAGGTCTCCCGGCTGCCGATGTTGAGCTTGGTGCTGACCTTGACGCCCTTCGCGGTGAGCGCCCCCGCGTAGATCTGCGCCAGCAGCGTGCTCTCCGGGAAGTTGGCCGAGCCCACGACGATCGTGTCGGACGGCGCGGCGGAGGCGCTCCCGGTGGACAGCGGGTTGTTGTCCCCACCGCCACCGCAGGCGGCGAGGGCCAGCGCAGCGACCGTAGCGACGCTGGCCAGGATGACTCTGTTCCGTCTCATCGAGGTGTCTCCTGTTGAGGTACGGCCGCCTGCGGGCCGGTGGCATGTGCACTGACTAAGTGGTCGGGACGACGGACCCTTCCTGGGACGAGGAGATCAGGACCGGTCGCCGGCGCGGACCGGCGGTGCGGAAGCGCCCGGTCACACCGGGTGACACGACCAGCCGCTGGATGCCGGCGACGAGCAGGTCGAGCACGATAGCCAGCACGCCGACGAGCACGGCACCGGCCGCCATCTGCGAGTAGTCCCGCTGGGACTGGCCGTCGAGGATGAACCGGCCGAGCCCGCCGAGGGAGACGTACGCCGCGATCGTTGCGGTCGCCACGATCTGCAGCATCGAGCTGCGGACGCCGGACAGGATCAACGGCATCGCGTTCGGCACCTCGACCCGCCACAGCACCTGGGAGCCGGTCATGCCCATCCCCTTGGCGGCGTCCCGGGCGGCCGGGTCGACGGCCTGGATCCCCGCGTACGTGGCCGAGAGCACGGCCGGGATGCCGAGGATCACCAGCACCAGGATGGACGGCAGCAGGTAGGCGAGGCTGGCCGGCAGCCGGCCGGAGATCAGCAGCACGACGTAGACCAGCAGGCCGAAGTCGGGCAGCGCGCGCAGCGCGTTGGCGCTGCCGGCGATCGCGACCGAGCCGCGGCCCGTGTGCCCGACGAACAGGCCGAGCGGCAGCGCGATCAGGCAGACGAACGCCAGCGCCAGGAACGTGTACTCCAGGTGCTCGAGCACCCGCGCCGGCACGCCTTCCGGGCCGGACCAGTGCGCGCTGTTGCCGAGGTAGTCCCAGATCACGCCCATGTCAGGACACCGCCCGCTGCCAGGTCGTCAGCCGCCGGCCGGTGAGCACGATCGTGGTGTCCAGGATCAGCGCCAGCAGGACGCAGAGCAGGATGCCCAGCAGCACGATGCTGCCGACGTCGAGGGTGAACCCCTCGGTGAACAGCGAGCCGAGCTGGTTGACCCCGATCAGCGCGCCGACCGAGACCAGACCCACGTTGGACGCCGCGGCGACCCGCGCACCGGCGACGATCACCGGCACCGCGATCGGCAGGTCGACGCGGAGGAACCGGCCGAGGCCGGTGAAGCCCATCGCCACCGCCGCCGAGCGGACGTCGGCCGGTACGGACAGGAGCGCGTCGGCGATCACCCGGACCATCAGCGCGACCGTGTAGATCGTCAGCGCCACGACCACGTTGATCGGCGACAGGATCTTGGTGTGGATGATCGACGGCATGATCACGAACAGCGCGACCGACGGCAGCGTGTAGAGCAGGCCGGCGAGGTTGATCACGCCGGGGTAGACCCGCCGGTAGCGGCTGGCCAGCCAGCCCAGCGGGATCGCCAGCACCAGCCCGATCACCAGCGGCAACACCGCGAGCCAGGCGTGCGTGTAGAACCGCTCGACCGTCTGCTGGAAGTGGTCCTGCAGGTAGGTGATCATTCGCGGCCCCTGGCGGCAGGCTCCGGCTCCCGCGCCTCGTCCGTGTTGCGCTGCGCGTCGATCCGCTCCACCACCTCGCGGGCGGTGATCGTGCCGAGCAGCCGGCCCTCGCCGTCGGCGATCACGCCGCGGCCGGACGGCGCCGACAGCGCGGCGTCGAGCGCCGCCCGCAGCGAGTCGTCCTCCTTGGCCACGGTGCCGCCGCGGTGCAGCAGCTCCGGCTCGACGGTCGCGCCCCGGCGCAACTGCCGCACGTCGACCCAGCCCTGCGGGCGCCCGTCGCCGTCGACCGCCAGCACCCAGCCGTCCCTGGCCTCGCGCGCGGCCTCGGCCTGGTCGGCGCCGAGCGGGACCGTCGGCTCCTTGACCAGCGGCAGGTCGCCGGCGGCGCGGAAGCCGAGTGACCGGTAGCCGCGGTCGCGGCCGACGAAGCCGGCCACGAAGTCGTCCACCGGAGCGGCGAGCAGCTCGGCCGGGGTGGCGAGCTGGGCGAGCTTGCCGCCGACCCGCATCACGCCGACCTCGTCGCCGAGCTTCACCGCCTCGTCGATGTCGTGGGTGACGAACAGGATCGTCTTGTCGAGCTCGGACTGCAGCCGGAGGAACTCGTTCTGCAGCTCGGCCCGGACCACCGGGTCGACCGCGCTGAACGGCTCGTCCATCAGCATCACCGGCGGGTCCGCGGCCAGCGCGCGGGCGACGCCGACCCGCTGCTGCTGCCCGCCGGAGAGCTGGGCCGGGTAACGCCCGGCGAGCTCGGTCGGCAGCCCGACCCGCTCCATCAGCTCCATCGACCGCTGCCTGGCCTTGCGCTTGTCCCAGCCGAGCAGCAGCGGGACGGTCGCGATGTTGTCGGCGATCGTCCGGTGCGGGAACAGGCCAGCCTGCTGGATCACGTAGCCGATGCCGCGGCGCAGCTGCGCCGCGGGCACCGAGGCGGTGTTCCGGTCGTCCAGCCAGACCGTGCCGGAGGTCGGCTCGACCATCCGGTTGACCATCCGCAGCGAGGTGGTCTTGCCGCAGCCCGACGGCCCGACCAGGACGGTGATCTGCCCGGAGGGCGCGACCAGGTCGAGCCCGTCGACTGCCGTCGTGCCGTCCGGATACCGCTTCACCACCGAGTCGAACTTGATCACTGGTATCACTGCCTCTGGAGTGCGGTGCGGCAGGCGGGGCACGGTGGCTCATGTCTACCAAGGCCCGCTGACGTTTACCCGGTGGCGCGTCGTCGCACTCCCGCGCTGGGTCGCGGTGCCTTGAGGTCAGGATCCGGCCGCTTCAGTGCCTAGGGTCGGGTCGTGATCTCGGACCGTGCCCTGAACCGTACCCTGCTGCGCCGACAGCTCCTCCTCGACCGGGTCGACCGTCCGGCGCTGGACGTGGTCGAGCACCTGGTCGGGCTGCAGGCGCAGGAGCCGGCCGATCCGTACGTCGCGCTCTGGGACCGGATCGCCGGCTTCGAACCGGCCGAGCTGGCCGGGGCGGTGGCGAGTGGGGACGCCGTCCGGATCGCGCTGCAACGCTCGACCATCCACCTGGTCAGCGCGGCCGACTGCGCCCGGCTGCGGCCGGTGCTGCAGCCCGTGCTGGAGCGGATGGCGCGTTCGAGCTTCGGCACCAGGCTGGCCGGGGTGGACCAGGGCGAGCTGGCCGAGCAGGCGAGCGCGCTGGTCGCCGTGCGGCCGCTGACCTTCGGCGAGCTGGGCCGGCTGCTGCGCGAGCGCTGGCCGGAGCGGCCGGAGATCGCGCTGGCCCAGACCGCCCGGGCGCTGGTGCCGATGGTGCAGCTGCCGCCGCGCGGGGTCTGGGGCCGCAGCGGGCGGGCGCTGCACGGGCTGGCCGCCGACCGGATCGACCGGCCGTTCGCCGCCGACCCGGCGCCGGACCGGCTGGTGCTGCGCTACCTGGCCGCGTTCGGCCCGGCGACGGTCGCCGACGTGCAGAACTGGTCGGGCCTGACCCGGCTGGCCGAGGTGGTCGACCGGCTCCGACCCGGGCTGCGTACCGACCGGGCCGAGGACGGGCGGGAGCTGCTCGACCTGCCGGACGCACCCCGAGCGGAGCCGGATGTGCCGGCTCCGGTGCGGTTCCTGCCGCAGTACGACAACGTGCTGCTCGGCCACGCCGACCGCGGCCGGATCGTGCCGGCCGGTGCGGCGGCGCTGTTCGACGAGCAGTACCACTGGTCGCCGGTGCTGGTGGACGGCATGCTGCGGGCGTCCTGGCGGCTCGACCGCAAGGCCGGCGTGTTGCACGTCCGGGCGCCCGGCCTGTCCCGTGTGGAACGGACGGCGGTGGCCGAGGAGGGACTTGCCCTCCTCGGCCTGCTCGCCCCCGCGGCGTCCGAACCGGACGTCGTGGTCAGCTCCGGGTGAACCTCAGCTCGGCCGCCATCGCGATGCGGTGGCCGACCATGAACCGCGGTGCCCGGATCCGCGTGCTGGTCCGGTCGAACGCGCCGGTGATCAGGACCGCGATCGCGCCCGGAGCCGGGTCCGGCAGCCGGCGCGCGTGCAGGGTCACCGGCGTCTCCGCCCCGCCGACTGTGAGCATCGCCGGCACGACCCAGCCCTCGTCGGCCGGTTCGAACCGGAGCGCCCGGAGCCCGATGTGCGGGTGCCGCTCGGCGTGGAAGAAGTTCGGCCCGCGCAGGTGCCCGTCCCGCTGGGCGATCCCGGTCTCGACGGAGTCGGCGCGCAGCGCGCCCTCGGCCGCCACCGGTCGGCCACCGGTCACGGTGACGGTGCCGCGGTCCATCGCCAGCGTGCCGGTGACCGTACGGATGCCGAAGTTGCGGGCCGAGAACGTCGCCCTGGAGTCGGCCGAAACCGTCCAGGTGCCGTCGCGCAGCTCGGTCCCGGTCGTGGTCGTCATCGTGAATTCTCCTTGTCTCGTCGGTGATTCGACGATCCGCCCGCTCGGGGGTGCGTCGAATCGCCGGTTGTGCTGAATCGGGGTCGTGCTTCCGGCTCGCAGTTCGGCCGAAAGTCGGAGGGTCAGGTGCTCGGCGCGGCGACCGGCAGGTCGGCGTGCAGCAGCCGCAGGATCGTCAGGTCGTCCGGGCCGGTCAGGTGCTCCGGCTTCTCCCACGGCAGCAGCTCGGTGGACATGATCGCGACGGCGCCGGCCTCCAGCGTCTCGACCGACTCGGCCAGCGTCAGCGCGACCCGACCACCGTCCGAAGTGGACCCGACGAGCCCGGCGACCAAGCCGGGCACGTCCTGGACGGCCGGCCAGCCGCGCTCCGGGACGCTGCGGTCGAAGGCGGCGCACCACTCCGGGCTGCGCCCGACGAACGTGGTCAGCTGCAGGTAGCGCGCCGGTCCGGTGCCGCGCCCGGGCCGCTGGTCGACGATCTCGTACCCGGTGCCGGGTCGGACGCTGACCGGTCCGGCGGTGAAACCGGCCCTGGCGGCGGTGCCGAACGCGACGAGCACGCCGGGCCCCAAGCCGATGGCCCGGGCGACGAGCGCGCCCGCCGGGCGGACGAGACGGGCGAGCACGGCATCGACCCAGGAGTTGTCCTGTGGTCCGGGTACGCCGTCGACGAGGTGAACGGTGGCCTGCATCGCGGGCTCCTCACGGTGGTTTGGGCTGGCTCCCTGTCGCCCTCGACGATCGGCCGGCTCCGCGATTCGGACCTCAGTGCTGGCACTGACCGCGATACTCAACCCCGTGCACGGCAGCCGCGCGTTCGTCGGCCGCGGCCCGGAGCTGGGGCTGGTGCTCGACCGGCTGCACGCGACCGGCGCGGGCCGCGGCGGCGTGCTGCTCGTCTCCGGGGCCGCCGGGATCGGCAAGACCCGGCTCGTCGAGGAAGCCCTGTCCCGGTACGGCGGAACCGCGCTGGTCGGCCGCGGGCAGTGCACCGACGACCCGGGCGCGCCCCCGTTCTGGCCGTGGTCGCGGGCGCTGCGCGCGGTCGACCGGGCCGGCACCGGCGGAACTGCGTTGTCCGCGGCGCTGCCGGCCGAGCGGGCGGTGCCGGCGGAGCCCGCGGTCGCGGTGGCGGAGCGGTTCCGGGCGCTGACCGCGGCCACCGACGCGCTGCTGCGGGCGGCCGGCGAGCGGCCGGTCGTGCTCGTGCTGGAGGATCTGCACTGGGCCGACGCCGAGTCGCTCGACCTGCTGCGCCGGGTCGCCGCCGAGGCCGCGGCCGCCCCCCTGCTCGTGCTGGGAACCCACCGGGACCTGCTGCCCGAGCGCGCCGCGGCCGCGATCGCCGACGTCCGCCGCGATCCCGGCACCGACGCCGTGCCGCTGCCGCCGCTGACCGAGGCCGAGGTCGGCGAGTACGTCGGCGGGTCGGGGGCGGACGCGTACCGGCGCACCGGCGGGCTGCCGCTGCTGCTCGCGGCCGGCGGGGACCTGCGCGTGGTGGTGGCCGGCATGCTGGCCGGGCTCTCGCCGGCCGACCGGGCGGTGGTGGAGGCGCTGGCGCTGCTCGGCGACGGCGCCGGGCCGGGTGTGCTGGCCGAGGTCGCCGGCACCGACCCCGACCCGGCGCTGGCTGCCGCCCGCCGCGCCGGCCTGCTGGGCGCCCCGACCGAGGACGGCACGCCGTTCGCTCACGCGCTGCTGCAGGACGGCGTGCGGGCGGCGGTGCCACCGGCTGCCGCCGTACCGATCCATGAGCGGGCGGCGTGCGCGCTGTCCGAGCGGCTCCCAGGTCGGGCCGCCGCGCACTGGCGGGCCGCCGGCCGGCACCGCGAGGCCGCCGACTGCGCGATGCGGGCGGCCGAGCAGGCCGGGCGCGCGCTCGCTCTCGACGACGCGGTCCGGCAGCTGCAGGATGCGACCGACTCGCTGGCCGCCGCCGGCGCCGACGACACCGAGCTCGCCGAGGTGCTGGTCCGGCTGGCCAGCGCCGAGTTCGTGGCCGGCCGGATCCCGGACAGCGCGGCCCGGGCGGAGGCGGCGGCCGACGCGGCCACCCGCGCCGGCCGGCAGGACCTCGTCGCCCGGGCCGCACTCGTGCTGCGCGGCGTCACCAACCCGCACGTGGCGCCGGTCGTGGAGGCACTGTGCCGGCGGGCGCTCGCGACCGAGCAGCCGACGGCGGTACGGGCCCGGCTGCTGGCCGAGCTCGCCGCGATGGCCGCGGAGAACGGTGACCCGGCCGACGCCGATCGGCTCGCCGCGGAGGCGCTCCGGCTGGCCGAGCAGGACGGCGACCCGATCGCCGTGCTGGACGCCGCCCGGGCCCGCGAGCTGACCCTGCTGACCGCCGACTCGGTGGACGAGCGGGTGCGGCTGGGCCGGCTCGCGATCGCGACCGGGGCAGAGACAGGCCAGCCGCTGTCGGCCGTGCTCGGCGCCGGCTGGCAGCTGCGCGCCGGCTACCAGCTGGCCCGCCTCGACATCGTCGACGAGGCGTTCGCGGTGCTCGACCGGGTGGCCGAGCGGACCGGGCAGCCGCTGGCCCGCTGGCACCAGCAGCGGGCGACCGCGGCCAGGGCCACCCTGGAGGGCCGGTTCGCCGCCGCCCGGGCCGCCAGCCAGCGGGCCAGGGACGTGGCCGAAGGGCTCGGCGATCCGACCACGATCGGCATGTTCTACGCACACGCCGGCCACCTCGCCCTGCTGCGCGGCGACCGCGGCGACCTGCCCGGCGACGTCATGTCGCAGTTCGACGAGCTGGCCGACGAGTTCCGCGCGGTGCCGACGATGCCGCTGATCCGGGCCAGCCAGGCTCAGGTGATGCTGCTGTTCGGCCGGCGCGACGAGGCGTTCGAGATGTGGGACGACCTGCGGACCCGGTTCGACCACATGCCGTACGACTTCCGCTGGGGCGGGATGGTGCTGCTGCTGGCCGACCTGGCCGTGTCGTTCGCCGACAGGCCCACCGCCGAGATACTCATCGGCGCACTGGCGGAGTGGACCGACTGCCCGGGCGTGGTGGGCGTGTCCACCGCGTACTTCTCCGGTTCGCCGCTGCGCGAGATCGGCCTGCTGCACGCGACGGCCGGCCGGCCGGCCGAGGCGGCGGCCTGTCTGCGCCGGGCGATCGCCGCGAACCAGGCGGTCCGCGGCCGGCCGTACGTGGCGCTGTGCCGGCTGGAGCTGGCGGTGGCGTTGCGGGCGACCGGCGACCTGGACGAGGCCGCCGACCTGGTACGCGTCGCGGCGGCCGAGTTCCGCCGGCTGGACATGCCCGGACCGCTCGCCCGCGCCGACCGCCTCGACGCCGAGCTGGCCTCGGCCCGCCGGAACGCCGACCCGCTGACCGCGCGCGAGCGGGAGGTGGCGGAGCTGGTCGTGCAGGCGCTGAGCAACCGGGAGATCGCCGAATCGCTGGTGCTCTCCGAGCGGACCGTCGAAAGCCACGTCCGCAGCATCCTGAGCAAGCTCGGCCTGACCAACCGGGCCGAGCTGATCGCCCGCCGCCGCTGACCCGCCGGACGGGTTCGCTCACCCGCCGCCAGCGAGCGGGCGCGTCCGCTGCCGCCGCCAGCGAGCGGGCGGGGTCGCTGCCGCTGCCAGCGAGCGGGCGCGTCCGCTGCCGCCGCTAGCGAGCGGGCGGGGAGTCGCCGAGGCGGGCGAGCAGGTCGGCGGCGTCGGCGAGCAGGGTCCGTTCCGCGTCGGTCAGCTCCCGGTCCAGCGCGCCGGCCAGCCACTCGTCCCGCTGCCGCATGTCCGCCACCAGCGCGGCCCGGCCGGCGGCGGTGATCCGCAGCCGGTGCTGCCGGCCGTCGGTCGGGTCCGGGAAGCGCTCCGCCAGCCCGTCGCGGACCAGTTCGGCCAGCACCCTGGTCACCGACTGCGGCTGCAGCCGGTCGGCCGCCGCGAGCGCGGACGGGGTGAGTGGGCCGCGCCGGGCCAGGTGCCCGAGCATGCTGATCTTGGTGAGGCTCAGCCCGGCGGCCGACCGCTCACCCTGCAGCCGGCGGGACAGGCGCAGCACGCCGTCGCGGAGCGAGGCCGCCTCGGCCAACGGGTCCATCCGAGGACGATAACTGGTACGCGGTCGCGTAGCTTATAGTACGAGAGTGCGTACCTTCTGGTTGGCCTTCGTCCCGCTCGCCGGCACGGTCGGCACGCTCGTCGTGCTGGACGCCGTCGGCATCGGCGAGGCGTCGCTGGTCGTCCTCGGCGCGGCCCTCTGCCTGCGCATGCCGTCGAGTCCGGCGAGGACCCGACCCGAGCGCTGGCCGCCGCCGGGGCCGCCGTCGCCGCCCTGCCGCCGCATCCGCCGGTCGAGGTCACGCCCGACCCCGACAGCGAGCGGTCCGCCGCCGTCCGGGCCACGGTCCGCACCCGGCTGGCGATGCAGAGCACCGCCGCGCTGGCGCTCGCGTTCACGGTCGGGCAGCTGGCGTTCGGCCGGCACTGGCCGTGGGTGGTGATCACCGTGCTCGCGGTGAGCCTCCGGGCGACGTCCCGCGGCGAGGTCGCCGTCAGCACGGCCGAGCGGCTCGCCGGCGCCCTGGCCGGGACGGTGGTGGCGACCGCGGCGGCCAGGCTGGCGACGCCAGCCCCGGTGCCGGCCACCCTGCTCATCCTCGCTGCGCTCGGCGCCGGGATGGCCTTGCGCCCGTACGGCTACGCCTGGTGGGCGGCGGCGATGACCGCCTCGCTGAGCCTGCTCTACGGGTTGCTCGGCGAGCCGGCCGGCGCGTCGGTGCTGGGCGAGCGGCTGCTGGCGATCCTCGTCGGCGGTGCCTGCGCGGTGCTGCCGGCCGCGCTGCTGGCGCCGGTCCGTACCAGGACCGCGGTCCGCCGTCGCATCGGCGCGGCGCTGCGCTCGGTCGGGGCCGCGCTGCGGGCCGGCCCGACTGTCGAGGCCACCCGGGACGCCGACCGCGCGCTCGCCCAGCTCCGGCTGCGGTCCCGGCCGCTGCGGCTGCTGCGCCGCTCCAGCGCCGAGGCCGGCTGGGCCCGCACCCTGCTCGACTCGGCCCCGGCCCTGCACGCCGCCCTGCTCGACCCGGACGCCGGCAGCCGGGCTCGGCTGGGCGCCACGGTCAGGGCGGTCAGGGCGGGCATTGAGCCGGGCTGACCGGCACGGAATGCTGAGCGAATGGGGCGACGACTGGACGTGCTCGACCTGAGCCTTCGGCTGAGCCGGGCGCAGGAGGCCGAGCGGCTGGCCGCGGCACAGACCCGGCTGACCTGGTTGCGGCTCTCGCTCGGCGGCCAGGTCGGCACGGCACCGCGACTCGGCCCGCCGCTGTGCGTGGTCTTCGAGGGCTGGGACGCGTCCGGCAAGGGCGGCTGCATCCGCCGGTTGGTCGCCCCGCTCGACCCGCGGCACGTCCGGGTCGCCTCCTTCGCCGCCCCCACGTACGACGAGAAGCGGCACCACTTCCTCTGGCGGTTCTGGCCGCAGCTGCCCGGCTGGGGCGGCATGGCCGTGCTCGACCGGTCCTGGTACGGCCGGGTGCTGGTCGAGCGGGTCGAGGGCTTCGCGACCGAGGACCAGTGGCGCCGGGCCTACCAGGAGATCTGCGAGTTCGAGCGGACGCTCGTCGACGACGGGATGATCCTGGTCAAGTTCTGGCTGCACCTGTCCGAACAGGAGCAGCTGCGCCGGTTCCAGCGGCGGCAGCACGACCCGCTCAAGCGGTGGAAGCTCACCGACGAGGACTGGCGCAACCGCGACAAGCGCCCCGCCTACGAGGACGCGGTCGAGGACGTGCTCGACCGCACCGACACGCCGTACGCGCCGTGGTCGCTGGTCGAGGCGGACAGCAAGCGGTGGGCCAGGGTGAAGGTGGTGGAGACCGTGATCGAAGCCGTCGAGGAGGGGATGCGCAGCCGCGGGCTCGAGGTGCCGCCGCCACCCGCAGCGCTCGTGCCGAAGTTGCACGTCTGACGCAGGAAGCCGGGATGAGCCAGGGGGACCGTAGTCTTGGTGCCGTGAGCGAGCAGTGGGTGCCGGTCGCCGAGTCGGCCGAGATCACGACCGTGCCCCGGCCGGTCGAGGTCGCCGGCCGGGCCTTCGTCGCGGTGCGGCTGGCCGACGACGCGCCGGCAAGCCTGGTCGCCCAGCTCTGCCCGCACCGGCTGGTCCCGCTGTCGGCGGCGAGCGTGACCGGCGGCCGGCTGCGCTGCGCCTACCACGGCTGGGAGTTCGACGCGACCGGGACGTGCGTGCAGCTGCCCTCGCTCGGCGAGCAGGCGAACATCCCGCCGCGGGCGCATCTGGCCTCGGCGCCGCGGGCCAAGGAACAGGACGGCCGGCTCTGGGCCTGCGTGAGCGACCTGCCGGAGACCGCCGCCGAGGCCGACGGGCTGCGCAACACCGACCCGCGGCTGCGCGGCGCCTGGCACCCGGCCGCGCTGTCCGACGAGGTCGGCGCCGAGCCGTACGAGGCGATGGTGATCGGCCTGCCGTACCTGCTGCGCCGCACCGGCGAGGGCCTCGTCGCGACGCCGGAACCGGCCGGCCTGACCGAGCGGTGGGGCATGGTCTGGCTCGCCCCGGAACCGCCGCGGACCGAGCTGTTCGACGACCCGGACGCCGAGGACGCCGGCTACGTCGGGGCTTGGCTGCCGCCGTCCCGCACCGAGGTGAACGCCGGCTTCGTGGCCGACAACTTCCTCGACGTCGCCCACTTCCCGTTCGTCCACATCGGAACGTTCGGCGCCGAGGCGGACAAGGTGGTCGAGCCGGCCGAGGTGCAGCACGAGCCCGACGGGTTCCGCAGCGAGCAGGTGCAGTGGTTCGACAACCCTGCGGACCCCGGGGTCGAGGCCGGCATCCGCCCGGTTCGCCAGCGCCGCCGGGCCACGTACGTCTACCGCGCGCCGTTCCAGCTGCTGCTGCGGCTGGAGGAGCTCGACGCCGGGTCGGTGAAGACGATCCTGTTCCTGGCGTTGCCGGAGACCGACACGAGCACCCGCATCTATACGAAGATGCTGCTGCACAACATCGGCGGCGAGCTGCGGCCCGGGCCGGAGACCGTCGCCCGCGAGGTGGCGTTCGAGGAGGCGGTGCTGGCCGAGGACCTGGCCCTGCAGGCGGTCGTGACGATCCCGGGACTGCCCCTGGACATGCGCACCGAGCTGCACGTGCGGGCCGACCGCCTCGGCGTGGCGCTGCGCCGCGAGCTCACCCGCTTCCTCGAATCCGCCGCTGGGTAGTGGTGCCGTAGCCGGCTCGGGAGGTCGCCATGGGCAAGGACGTCGCCGCCACGCAGTTCAGCCGGGAAGACCGCACCCGCTACCGGCAGAAGGTCCGCAGCTGCCTCGACGTCTTCGAGCGGATGCTGGCCCAGTCGCAGTTCGACTTCGAGCGGCCGCTGACCGGAGTGGAGATCGAGCTCAACCTGGTCGACGAGACCGGCGACCCGGCGCTGCGCAACGCCGCGGTGCTCGACGCGGTCAGCCACGCCGACTTCCAGACCGAGCTCGGCCAGTTCAACGTCGAGATCAACGTGCAGCCGCGGCTGCTGTCCGGCGAGTCGGCGACCGAGCTGGAGCAGAGCATCCGGGACACCCTCAACCACGCCGAGGGCAAGGCCAACACCACCGGCAGCCACATGGTGATGGTCGGCATCCTGCCCACACTCACCGAGCGGGAGCTGCACGGCGACAGCCTGTCCGCCAACCCGCGGTACGCGCTGCTGAACGAGCAGATCTTCGCCGCCCGCGGGGAAGACCTGGAGATCGCCATCGACGGCGTGCAGCGGCTGGCCACCACCGCGGACACGATCGCGCCCGAGGCGGCGTGCACCAGCGTGCAGTTCCACCTGCAGGTCAGCCCGACCGCGTTCCCCCGGTACTGGAACGCGGCCCAGGCGATCGCCGGCGTCCAGGTCGCGCTCGGCGCGAACTCACCGTTCTTCCTCGGCAAGGAGCTGTGGCGGGAAACCCGGATCCCGCTGTTCGAGCAGGCGACCGACACCCGTAGCGCCGAGCTGGAGGCCCAGGGCGTACGGCCGAGGGTCTGGTTCGGGGAGCGTTGGATCAACTCGATCTTCGACCTGTTCGAGGAGAACGTGCGCTACTTCCCGGCGCTGCTGCCGCTGTGCGAGCCGGAGGACCCGGTGGCGGTCTTCGAGGCCGGCGACGTCCCGCACCTGCCCGAGCTGACCCTGCACAACGGCACGATCTACCGCTGGAACCGGCCGGTCTACGCGGTGGTCCGGGGCAAGCCGCACCTTCGGGTGGAGAACCGGGTGCTGCCGGCCGGACCGACGGTGGCCGACGTCATGGCCAACGGTGCCTTCTACTACGGCATCGTGCGGGCGCTCGCCGAGGACGACCGTCCACTGTGGAGCCGGATGTCGTTCGCCGCGGCCGAGGAGAACTTCCACTCCTGCGCCCGGTACGGCCTGGAGGCCGAGGTCTACTGGCCCGGGGCCGGCCAGGTGCCGGTCGCCGAGCTGGTGCTGCGCCGGCTGCTGCCGCTGGCGGCCGACGGCCTCGACCGGTGGGAGGTCGCTCCCGCCGTGCGGGACCGGCTGCTCGGCATCATCGAGCAGCGCTGCCTGACCGGCCGCAACGGCGCCGCCTGGCAGGCGGCGACCTTCCACCGGCTCTACGACTCCACCAGCCTGGACCGGCACGACGTGCTCCGCCGGATGACCAAGGAGTACATCGAGAAGATGCACAGCAACGAGCCGGTGCACGCCTGGCCGGTCGGCTAGTCGCGGCTAGCCGTCGTACCGTGGCCCGAGACCGGGCTGCGGGTAAGCCGCCGCCTGTTGTTCCGGATCACCGCTGCCGAGCAGAACCCTGGTCATCGCATTGCGGGTGTCCAGCAGCTCGTCCAACGCCTCGTCCAGGTCGTCGGCGCTCACCGCCAGCGGCCCGGGCGGCTCCCGCTCCGCGGCCAGCGTCGCGGCCCGCCGCAGCAGCTCCTTGAGGAACGATGCGGTCACCCCGCTGGCCCGCTCCAGCACGTCGTCCAGCCGGCTCGTGTCGACGGGCAGCGCGCCGCGGTAGAGCTCGAACAGCGCACGCCGCGCCGCCAGGTCCGGCAACGTCAGCTCGACGGCCTGGTCGATCCGGCCCGGCCGGGACGCCAGCGCCGGCTCCAGCAGGTCGGCGCGGTTGGTCGTCAGCACGAACACGACGTCGGCGTCCTCGGCCAGCCCGTCCATCTCGTTGAGCAGCTGGAACAGCAGCGGGTGCTCGCCGGGGTGCATGCCCCGGTCCGCGGCGATGAGGTCGACGTCCTCGATCACGACCATCGCCGGCTGCAGCGATCGGGCCACCGAGCAGCCCTCGGCCACCAGGTGCAGCGCGTCCCCGGTCAGCTCGACCACAGTCGTCCCGGTGAGGCTGGCGACGAGGTGACGCACGGTGTGCGTCTTGCCGACCCCGGGCGGACCGTAGAGCAACAGACCACGCTTGAGGTGCTGGCCGGCGGCGAGCAGCCGGTCCTTGTGCCGGGCCACGTCGACCACCTGCCGCCGGATGGCCGCCAGCGTCATGGCCGGCAGAACCAGCCGGTCTTCTCCCAGCACCGGCCGGCGGTGGAAGCGCAGCAGCGACCCGCCGTGCCCGAAGAGGTCCGCGCCGAAGGACAGCACCTGGCCGCGGAACACGTTGTGCAGCAGAGCGAGCCGGCGCAACTCCGCCCCGACCGCCGCCCCGTACGTCGGGTCGGTGCTCGCGATCTGCACGCTCAGCGACGGCTGCCCCATCGTCGGATCGGCCGCGCGGACCAGCAGCGCGGTACGGCGGGCACCCTCGGTCACGAGCACCACCGCGCACTGCAGGCACTCGACGACCTCGCCGTCCGGACCAGCCGGCTGGGCTGTGCGGGCCAGGTTGCCCGGCCGCGGGCCCCAGGTGTCGGGCGTATCGGACATCAGGTCGGCCAGCCCGAACTCGCGGTGCTGGAAGCCGATCACGCCGATCACCCGGCAGTCCCGCTCACCCAGCCAGGCGTCGAGTGCCACCTGCACGTTGACGTGCTCGTATGCGGGCCAGGTCGCGGCGACGACCGGCAGCGCATCGGCGTGCTCGCCGAGGTGCTGCCAGAGCAGGTCGGCGAGGGTCTCCTTCTGCTCCTCTCGAGCCAGCCCGACCAGCCTTCGGCGGACCCGCCGCAGGAGCCGGCCGGCGTCAGCGACCTCGAGCGGCCGGTCGTCCCCGCGCGGCGACCGTTCGAGGATCCCGACCGACCGCCTGCTCCTGCGTTGCGCCATGGCGGTCATCGTGCCGGATCCCGACTGGCGCGGCGCGGGCTCCTTCGTCCGGTTATCGGCGCTGGAGCACGAAGCCGACGCCGAGCGTCCACCGTCCCCGGCGAGGCCGGGCGTCACCACCTCGCTTCGTTTCACCAACGCCCGGCCACTGCCAGGTCGAACCTCAGGGCAGCAGGGCCACCCGCATGCGGGTCTCGTGGCCGATGTGTGCCGTGTCGCTGCCGACCCACAGCCCGCGCGCGGTGACCAGCAGGTCCTTGCCGCCGACGCCGCGGTCCTTGGTCGGGTTCCAGGACAGCGCCAGCCCGCTGGTCGGGTCGATGGCGCCGATGCCCGGCCGGCTGACCGCGCCCGGACCGGCGCTGTCCCGGCCTTGCGGGTTGTTCAGCCAGCGCTGGTGCCCCTGCACGTACACGGCCAGGTCGGTGACCGCGACCGAGTGCAGCGTGTCGCCGCCGGTGTAGTTGATCCAGGTCGGCCGGGTCGGCGCCAGGTTGGCGGTCTCGAACCGGGTCGCGGCGTCACAGAGCGCGATGCCGACCTGGCCGCTCTGCGGCACGAACCCGGTCGACACGGTCACGAAGTAGGAGCCGTCGGGGGAGAAGTCGACGTCGCGCATGTAGTCCGGCAGCGAGGCGGCCGCGCACATCTGACCGGTCGGCGCGTAGTGCCAGGAGCTCACCGTGGCCGACGCCGCGCCGAGGTCGAGCATGAACACCCGGGGGTGCGAGGCGCCGCCGACCGTGGTGAAGTTGCCGACCCCGACCAGCTTGGTGCCGGCCGGGTTGACCGCGAACCGGTATACCTCGACCGGGCCGGCGTTGGACGCGACCGAGCCGGTCACCGGCACCGTGATGTAGCCGGTGTCAGCGCCGGTGGTGAGGTTGAGCGCGGCGATCTTCTTGCCGAAGATGCCGGACACGATCAGCCGGCCGCCGACGATGGCGGCCTCGCTGACGTTGTTGGTGAGCTTCGCGTTGAAGGTCGGGTCGACCGCGCCGGTGGTCGCGTCGATCTTCACCAGCGCCCGCCGGGCGACGCCGTTGACCGTGCTGAAGTTGCCGCCGACGTACAGCGAGGTGCCGCTCGCGACGATCGCCCAGACGTCGCCGTTGAAGTTCGGCGCGAACGCGGTCGAGATGTTCCCGTTGGCCGCGTTGAACGCGAGGATCTTGTTCCGGGCGAACGTGCCCTGCGGCGTCGTCCCGGCGGCCGCGGTGACCGTGGTGAACGAGCCGCCCGCGTAGAGCATGCCGTTCGCCTCGGCCATCTTCAAGACCGCGCCCTGGTTGATGTTGGGCGTGTAGTTGACCGGGTTGGTCGACACCACCCGCCCGATGGCCGGGGACGCGTTGGCCGTTCCCATCGCGGTGGCGGCCAGCATGACCGCGATTCCACCGGCTGCGATTCCGCGCAGCATCGTTGCTCGCACGCGCATGACTACCCCCACGGCATTCTCACGGCACGGACCCCACCAAGGCTCCGCTTGACACCATAAGACCGCGGCGAGCCGTCCCGATGACGTCTCGCCACATTGCCCGAGGTGCTGCCCGATGCGGGCGATACGCAGAACGTACGAAATGCTCCGGATGCTCAGAACACGACGACTGAGCGGAGCACGTCACCCCGGTGCATCGCGGCGAACGCGTCCTCGACCTCGTCGATGGTGATCGTCGCCGACACGAACCGGTCGAGGTCGAGCCGGCCCTGCCGGTAGAGGTCGATGAGCATCGGGAAGTCGCGCGAGGGCAGGCAGTCGCCGTACCAGGACGACTTGAGCGCGCCGCCGTGGCTGAAGAAATCCAGCAGCGGCATCTCCAGTCGCATCCCCGGGGTCGGCACGCCGACCAGGACCAGCGTGCCGGCCAGGTCCCGGGAGTAGAACGCCTGCTGGTACGTGTCCGGCCGGCCGATCGCCTCGATCACCACGTCGGCGCCGAAGCCGTCGGTGGCTCGCTTGATCGCCTCGACCGGGTCCTCCTCGGCCGAGTTGACCGCGTGCGTGGCGCCGAGGCTGCGCGCCGCCCCCAGCTTCCGACGGTCGATGTCGACGCCGATGATCGTGCGGGCGCCGGCCAGCCGGGCGCCGGCGATCGCGGCCGCGCCGACCCCGCCGCAGCCGTACACGGCCACGGTGTCGCCGCGGGTGACCCCGCCGGTGTTGATCGCCGCGCCGAGCCCGGCCATCACGCCGCAGCCGAGCAGGCCGGCCGCGGTGGCCGGTGCCTCCGGGTCGACCTTCGTGCACTGGCCGGCGGCGACCAGAGTCTTCTCCGCCAGCGCGCCGATACCCAGCGCCGGGCTGAGCTCGGTGCCGTCCTCGAGCGTCATCCGCCGGGTCGCGTTGTGGGTGTTGAAGCAGTACCACGGGCGGCCCCGCGAACAGGCCCGGCAAGCGCCACAGACCGCCCGCCAGTTGAGGATCACGTAGTCGCCCGGCCGGACGTCGGTCACGCCGTCGCCCACCGCGGTGACCGTGCCGGCCGCCTCGTGCCCGAGCAGGAACGGGTAGTCGTCGGAGATCCCGCCCTCCCGGTAGTGCAGGTCGGTGTGACACACCCCGCAGGCCTGCACATCCACGACGGCCTCGCCCGGACCCGGATCCGGCACCAGCACGGTCTCCACCGTCACCGGCTCACCCTTGCCTCGGGACACCACGCCCCGCACCTGTGTCGCCACGCTAACCTCCTGAACCGTGCTGCAAACGTCACCGCACTGGTGACCTTAGGGCCGCGGACGGGTAGGGGCGCTGCCATGAGCAATCTGAACGACCCCCACGAGCTCGAGCAGGAGGCTGCCGAGATCACCCTGCCGGAGGGCCAGGACGGCGGCGTCGACCGGCCGGAGCCGCCGGGCTACGTCGACCCGGCTGCCCGCGGCTCCGAGGAGGCCGCCGAGCCGCCGCCAGAGGAGGACGCCGAGCGGCTGGAGTCCGCGCTCCGCGAGGGCGCCGGGTTCCTGCGCATCGCCGACCCGCTCTCGGTCGAGCGGGCCCGCGAGGAGACCGAGGAAGGCCCCGGCACCTCCCTCGGCTAGGTTCGCGCGGTGGCCGGTCCGGTGGCGTTCGTGCTGGGGGGCGGCGGGCTGCTCGGCGCGCACGAGGTGGGGATGCTGCGGGCCCTGCTCGAGGCGGGAATCGTGCCGGACCTGGTGGTCGGCACCTCGGTCGGGGCGATCAACGGAGTCGTGGTGGCCGAGGATCCGACCACCGGTGCGGTCCAGCGCCTGGCCGACCTCTGGCTCGACCTCGACTCCTCCGACCTGTTCGGCCGCTCGGTGTTCGGCCGGCTTTCCACGCTGGCCCGGACCCGCACGTCCCTGCACACCGAGCAGCCGCTGCGCGACGCGCTGAACTCCCACCTGACCGCCCGTACGTTCGAGGAGCTGCACGTCCCGTTCCAGTGCGTGGCGGCGAACGTGGAGCGGGCGGCCGAGCACTGGTTCTCCCGCGGTCCGCTGGTCGAGGCCGTGCTCGCGTCCTGCGCGGTGCCCGGCCTGCTGCCGCCGGTCCAGTTCGACGGGCAGACCTACCTGGACGGCGGGCTGGTGCTCAGCATCCCGGTGGGCCGCGCGGTAGCGCTCGGCGCGACCACGCTCTACATCTTGCAGGTCGGGCGGATCGAGCAGCCGCTCGCGCCGCCGCAGCGGCCGTGGGAGGTCGCGCT
>DATBFW010000134.1:0-5259 GCA_036558285.1 Mycobacteriales bacterium
CTCGGTCTGCGGTTCGACAACGCCGAGCTCTCGCAGACCCTCGGGCTGGCCGCGCTGGTGGTGATCCTCACCGAGGGCGGGCTGACCACCCGGTGGAGCGCGGTCCGCCCGGCCGTGCCGCTCGCGGTCGTGCTGTCCACGGTCGGCGTCGCGGTCAGCGTCGCGGTCACCGCCGGCGCGGCGGTGGTGCTGCTGGACACGGGCTGGCGGACCGGGCTGCTGCTCGGGGCGATCGTCTCGTCCACCGACGCGGCCGCGGTGTTCTCCACCCTGCGGGTGCTCGGTCTGCCGGCCCGGCTGACCGCGACGCTGGAGATGGAGTCCGGGTTCAACGACGCCCCGGTGATCATCCTGGTCACCCTGCTGTCCAGCGGTGCGATCGGCTCGCCGGTGGAGATCGTCGCGCTGGTCGGGTACGAGCTGGCGGCCGGTGCGGCGATCGGGCTGGGGATCGCGTTCGGCGCGGCCTGGCTGCTTCGCCGCGGGGCGCTGCCGGCGGCCGGGCTCTACCCGCTCTCGATCCTCGCCGTCGCCGTCGGCTCGTACGCGCTGGCGACGCTCCTGCACGCCTCCGGCTTCCTCGCCGCGTACCTGACCGGGCTGGTGCTGGGCAACGTGGCGCTGCCGCACCGGCACGCCACCGTCGGCTTCGTCGAGGGGCTGGCCTGGCTGGCCCAGATCGGGCTGTTCGTGCTGCTCGGGTTGCTGGTCAGCCCGAGCCGGCTCGGCCCGGCGCTGCTGCCGGCGCTCGGCATCGGCGCGGCGCTGCTGCTGGTGGCCCGGCCGCTGTCGGTGCTGGCGTCCGCGGTCTGGTTCCGGGTGCGCTTGGCCGAGCAGGTGTTCGTGTCCTGGGCCGGGCTGCGCGGGGCGGTGCCGATCGTGCTGGCGACGATCCCGCTGACCGCGGGGGTGCCGGAGGCGCGCCGGTTCTTCGACATCGTGTTCGTGCTGGTGCTGGTGTTCACGCTCGTCCAGGGCACCACGCTGGCGCCGCTGGCCCGGCTGCTGCGCCTGTCCTCGGCCGGTGAGCCGCGCGACCTCGAGGTCGACTCGGCGCCGCTGGACGACCTGGACGCCGACCTGCTGCAGGTGCGGATCCCGCCGTCGTCGCGGATGCACGGGGTGCTGGTACGCGAGCTTCGGCTGCCGGCCGGGGCGGTGCTCTCGCTGCTGGTCCGCGACGGCGAGGGGATGGTGCCGGGACCCGACACCCGGCTGCGCCGCGGCGACCAGTTGCTGGTCGTCACGACCCAGCCGGCGCGGGCCGCGGCCGAGCGACGGCTGCGCGCGGTCGGCCGGGCCGGCCGGCTCGCGAGTTGGCTGGAAGGCGGCTCGGAGGCGACCCGGACCCGGCCGGATGGTTCAGGAGTGCGGCGCCGGCGGGAACCCGGAGATAGTAACGGACAGTGATTGTGGCGTTGCGTATCGTTGTTTCCGCTCAAACCAGGTCGTAAGGTCCGCCAACCTGTCGTTTCCGTCACGCTCCGTCGATAGCTGTTGTCGGGGAGTCTCGCCGAACGTATCCTCTGGACCGCCTCGTGATCCCCGTGATCACGGGCGCTTCTTCTGCGAGGAGCAGCTGTAAGGAGGGGGAGCGCTCCATGACCGAGGCCTGTGGCCCATTCCCCGGGTCGCCAGGCCAGCTGGCAGTCGACTGAAGGCGGTGTGGACGACCGTGGCGAAGAACGCGACGACCGCGAAGGTGGCCGAGGCCACTCGCGGTCACATTTCCGAGACGAGCACGACGGCGACCCCGAAGTCGGGGACCCAGCCGGACAAGACACCGGCACGCCGTGCCCGGGGAACGGGGGCGGGCGCGAAGGCCGCCACCGGGCGTTCCACCCGGTCCACCGGCAAGTCGACCACCAGCCGCAGCACCCGCGGCCGGGCTCCCGCGCACACCGCGGTCGCCGACCGGGTGCCGGTGCCCGCCGGCACCGACTGGACGGCCGAGGAGCTCGCCGAGGTCCGCGACGACCTGCAGCGGGAGATCACCGAGCGGCGCGCCGACTACGACCGCGCGATCGCCGAGCTGACCCGGCTGCAGCAGGCCAGCGGCGACGGCGCGGGCGACGACCAGGCCGACGCCGGCTCGAAGACCTTCGAGCGCGAGCAGGAGCTGTCCATCGCCAACAACCGCCGCGACCTGCTGGTGCAGATGGAGCGCGCGATGGAGCGGCTGGACAAGGGGACGTACGGGCGGTGCGAGAGCTGCCACGAGCCGATCATGAAGGCGCGCCTGCAGGCGTTCCCGAGCGCGACCCTGTGCGTGACGTGCAAGCAGCGGGAGGAGCGCCGCTGACGCGGTGGGCGAGGCCTGGGACGATGGGAGGGTGAGCTCCCACCGTTCCCGGTCCGGCCCGCCCGCGGGATCTCCCGGCTCGCCGGGCGACCCGGCCGAGGGCGCACCGGCCCGGCGGCGCACCGGCGTGCTCGTCGGCACCGCGGTCCTGGTGCTGGGGCTCGACCTGGTCTCGAAGGCGCTGGTGGTGGCCAAGCTCATGCACCGGCCGCCGGTGAAGCTGCCGGGCGGCTTCCTGTGGCTGGTGCACGCGCGCAACCCCGGGGCGGCGTTCTCCTTCGCGGAGGGCGCCACCGTCGTGTTCACCGCGGTCGCCGCGATCGTCATCGTCGTGATCGTGCGGACCGCCTCCAAGCTGCGCTCGACCGCGTGGGCGATCAGCCTCGGGCTGGTGCTCGGCGGGGCCGCCGGCAACCTGGTCGACCGGCTGTTCCGGTCGCCCGCCCCGCTGCGCGGCTGGGTCGTCGACTGGATCAGCCTGCGCTCGCCGGACGGGCGGATGCTGTTCCCGATCTTCAACCTGGCCGACTCCGGGATCGTCTGCGGCGGGATCCTGGCCGTGCTGCTGGCCCTGCTCGGCGTCGAGATGGACGGCTCCCGCGGCGGCCGGGACGAGCCGGCCCCGGCGGCCGCGGCTCCGCCGCTCCCGCCGCCCGGCCCGGTCGACCCGACCCCGCGCGACCCGGGCGCCACCGGCTACGTCCCGTCCGCCGGACCGACGGCCGGACCGACGGCCGGACCGACGGCCGGACCGACCGCCGCACCGACCGCCGCACCGACCGCCGGCTCCGCCGCCGGGCCGACCACCGGCCCGGCCGTCCCGCCGCCCGGCCCCGCCGTCCCGCCGCCCGGCCCGGCCGAGCCCGACGCCTGGCGCGGCTGGCGGCCGGCGCCCGAGTGCGGAGGCCGCGGTGGGTGAGCGGCGCACCGTACCGGTGCCGGACGGGCTGGACGGCCTGCGGCTCGACGCGGCGCTGGCCCGGATGTTCGGCTTCTCCCGCTCGACCGCGGCCACGCTGGTCGACACCGGCGGCGTCACCGTCGACGGCCGGGCCCGGGACCGGTCCGACCGGGTCACCGCCGGCGCCTGGCTCGAGGTCGACATGCCCGAGCCGCCGGCCCCGCCGAGCGCGGCGCCCGAGCCGGTCCCCGGCCTCACGGTCGTCTACGCGGACGACGACATCGTCGTCGTCGACAAGCCGGTCGGCGTCGCGGCGCACCCCACGCCGGGCTGGGACGGCCCGACCGTCACCCAGGGCGTCGCCGCGATGGGGCACCGGCTCTCGACCTCGGGCGCGGCCGAGCGGCAGGGCGTGGTGCACCGGCTCGACGTCGGCACCACCGGGCTGATGGTGCTGGCCAAGAGCGAGCGGGCGTACCGGGTGCTCAAGGACGCGTTCCGGGACCGCACGGTCGACAAGCGGTACGCGGCGCTCGTGCAGGGCCACCCCGACCCGACCCGCGGCACCATCGACGCGCCGATCGACCGGCACCCCGGCAGCGACTGGAAGTTCGCGGTCGTGGCCGGCGGACGGCCGAGCGTGACCCATTACGACACGATCGAGGCGTTCCGCGCCGCCACGCTGCTCGACGTCAAGCTGGAGACCGGCCGCACCCACCAGATCCGGGTGCACCTGGCCGCGGTCCGCCACCCGCTGGTCGGCGACCTCACCTACGGCGCCGACCCGACGCTGGCCGAGCGGCTCGGCCTGCACCGGCAGTGGCTGCACGCGGCCGGGCTCGGCTTCGAGCACCCGGCCACCGGGGAGTGGGTCGAGTTCACCAGCCCCTACCCGGACGACCTGGCGCGGGCGCTCGCGCTCGTCTCCGAGTAGCGGCCGGGCGGCCGGGGGTGCCGTGAAGACGGTCGCGGAGGGCGCCACGCTGGCCGGCGACGTGCGGCTGCTGGCCTTGCTGCTGGCCGCGTACCTGGTGGTCGGCCAGCCGGTGGTGGGCTGGTGGAGCGCCCGCCGGCAGCGCCTCGACCGGCGCCCCGGCGCCCGCCGCCGGCGCTACCTGCGCACCACCGTGCTGGAGTGGGCGCTGGCCGCCGCCGCGGTGGCGCTGGTGCTGGCCGCGCCCGGGCTCGACCTCGGCGACCTCGGCTTCCACTGGCCGCGGGCCTCGGCGTACACCCTGGTCGGCGGGCTCGGGCTGGTGCTCAGCGTGGCGCTGCTGGCCGGGCTGCGCCGCCGGGTCGACCGCGGTGCCAGGGTCGTCGCGGTGCCGGAGGTGGACGCGCTGCTGCCGCGGACGGCGGCCGAGCGGCGCGGCTTCGCCCGGCTGGCGCTGACCGCGGGGTTCTGCGAGGAGCTGCTCTACCGCGGCTTCCTGCTCGCGGTGGTGGTCGCCGAGGCGCCGGAGCTCGGGCCGTGGCGGCTGGTGCTGGTCAGCGCGCTGGGGTTCGCCGTCGCGCACACGTACCAGGGGGTGGCCGGGATGCTCACCGCCGGCGTGCTCGGCGCCGGCTTCGGGGTGCTGTTCCTCGGCACCGGCAGCCTGCTGCTGCCGGTGCTCTACCACGTGCTGATCGACCTGCGGCTGCTGGTGCTGTCGGTGCGTACGCCCCGGCACCGGGCCGCCGGACCGGCCAGGACGTTCAGCCCGCGACCGCCGCCCGGTGCTCGCGCGGACTCACCCCGCGGACCCGCTTGAACGCGGTGCTCAGCGCGTACGGGCTGCCGTAGCCGACCTTGCGGGCGACCGCGGCCAGCGTGGCCTGCGGGTCGCGCAGCAGGTCGGCGGCCAGCGCCAGCCGCCAGCCGGCGAGGAAGGCCATCGGCGGCTCGCCGACCAGCTCGGTGAACCGCCGCGCAAGCGCCGCCCGGGACACGCCGGTCTCCGCGGCCAGCGCCGCCACCGTCCACGCCCTGGCCGGCTCGTGGTGCAGCAGCCGCAGCGCCGGGCCGACGATCGGGTCGGCCGACGCCGCGTACCAGCCCGGTGCGCTCGCGTCC
>DATBFW010000135.1:0-97302 GCA_036558285.1 Mycobacteriales bacterium
AACTCCGGCATCGGGATCTCGCTCGGCGACGACTGCATCGTCGAAGCCGGGACGTACGTGACCGCCGGCGTGAAGCTGGCCCTGCCGGACGGCCGGGTGGCCAAGGCCCGGGAACTGTCCGGACAGGACAACCTGCTGTTCCGGCGCAACGGCCTGACCGGCGCGCTCGAGGTCGTCGACCGCGGCGGGTCCGGCCGGTCCTGGACCGGTCTCAACACCGAGCTGCACGCGAACGTCTAGCGGACATGGCCGGAACCCGGGTAGCCCGCCGCGCCGTCGTCGTGCTGGTCGCCATCGGCGTCCTGGTCACGGCGGCGGCGTTCGCCGTGCGCTCGTGGATCACCGACAAGCTGCCGATCCCGCAGTCGGCGAGCTGTGACATCAGCAACTCGCCGTACACATTGAGCACCGAGCAGGCCGGCAACGCCGCCACGATCAGTGCGATCGCGACCGCACGGAAGCTGCCGACCCGGGCCGTCACGATCGCCCTCGCCACGGCGCTCCAGGAGTCCAAGCTCATCAACATCGAGTACGGCGACCGAGACTCGGTCGGGCTGTTCCAGCAGCGGCCCTCTCAGGGCTGGGGCAGCCAGGGCCAGATCATGGACCCGCGCTACTCGGCGGCGCGGTTCTTCGACGCGCTGGTCAAGGTCAGGGGCTGGCAGGCGATGGAGCTCACGGCGGCCGCGCAGGCAGTGCAGAAGAGCGCCCACCCGACCGCATACCAGCGCTGGGAGGACCAGGCCACCACGCTGGCCAAGGCGTTCACCGGGGTGGAGCCGGCGCTGGTCTCCTGCTCGTTCCCGGAGCCGACGCTGGCGGCGTCGCCGGCCAAGGTGATGCAGCTGCTCGACCTGGAGCTGCCCGCGACCCAGCTGTCCACCAGCGCGCAGATCGGTGAGCTGCGGGCGGGCACGCCGTGGGCGACCGCCGGCTGGCTGGTGGCCAAGGCCGACCGGCTCGGCATCGAGGCGGTCGCGCTGGACGGACGGCGATGGACCCGCACGGACGGCTGGCGGCTGGACTCCTCCGTGGGAGCCGACCGGATCCGGTTCGAGGTCGCGAAGATCCCGCCGACGGCCTGATCGTCCACCCTTTCGGGCAGCGTGTATCAGCCGCTCCCCGCAGTGGCTCGTACCCCGCAAGACCACGGGGGGAAGACCATGGACACGACGACATGCCCTGACTGCGGGGCACCGGCCGAGGTGACCGACCGGTTCGTGCTGGAGAGCACCGACGGCCCGATCGAGCACGTCAAGGTGCGGTGCGCCGCACTGCACTGGTTCCTGCTGTCGACCGAGTCGATGGCCCGGCACCGGGCCGCCGCAGCGCCGGCGCCGGCCAGGGGTCCGACCCGGGTGCCGGTCAGGCGGCGAGCCGCTCCGCCGCGGCCGCGACCCGCTCGTCGGTCGCGGTGAGCGCGATCCGCACGTGCCGCTCGCCGGTCGGGCCGTAGAAGCCCCCCGGAGCCACGAGGATGCCCAGCTCGGCCAGCTCTGCGACCTCGAGCCAGGAGTCCCGGCCGCGGGTCACCCACAGGTAGAGCCCGGCCTCGGAGTGCTCGACGGTGAAGCCGACCTTCTCCAGCACCGGCCGGAGCACGGCCCGGCGGGCGGCGTACCGGGCCCGCTGCTCGGCGACGTGCGCGTCGTCGCCGTACGCGGCCGTGGCGGCCGCCTGCACCGGCTCCGGCATGATCAGCCCGGCGTGCTTGCGCGCCTCCAGCAGGCCGGCGACCAGCTGCGGGTCGCCGGCCACGAACCCGGCCCGGTAGCCGGCCAGGTTCGACCGCTTGGACAGCGAGTGCACCGCCAGCACCCCGGTATGGTCGCCGCCGGTCACCGACGGGTGCAGCACCGAGACCGGCTCCGCCTCCCAGCCGAAGTCGAGGTAGCACTCGTCGCTGGCCACGACCGCACCGCGCTCGCGGGCCCAGTCGACGACCTTGCGCAGGTGGTCCGCCGGCAGCACCCGGCCGGAGGGGTTGGCCGGCGAGTTCAGCCAGACCAGCCGCACCGGCGCCGGGCCGGCGGCGACGGTCGAGTCCGCCCGGATCGGCTCGGCGCCGACCAGCCGCACCCCCACCTCGTACGTCGGGTACGAGACCGAAGGCAGCACCACCCGGTCGCCCGGGCCGACCCGCAGCAGCATCGGCAGCAACGCGACCAGCTCCTTGGAGCCGATCGTCGGCAGCACCGCCGCGTCGGCCAGCCCGCTGACCCCGTGCGCCCGGCGCAGCCAGCCGGCGGCCGCCGCCCGCAGCGCCGGCGTACCTGCGGTGCGCGGGTAGCCCGGCGCGTCCGAGGCGGCCGCCAGCGCGTCCCGGATCACCGCGGGCGTCGGGTCGACCGGGGTGCCGATGGACAGGTCGACCAGCCCGCCGGGATGCTCGGCGGCCCGCCGGCCGTGCGGCGCGAGCAGGTCCCACGGGAAGTCGGGCAGCACCCCCGCCCAGCTCACGGCGCGGTCAGTGTTCGTCGTGCACCTGCGGCGGCAACGCCGCGATCAGCGCGTGGTCCTTGTCGATCTTGCCGAGCTTCGCCGCTCCGCCGGGCGACCCGAGGTCCTCGAAGAAGTCGACGTTGGCCTGGTAGTAGTCACGCCACTTGTCCGGCACGTCGTCCTCGTAGAAGATCGCCTCGACGGGACAGACCGGCTCGCAGGCCCCACAGTCGACGCACTCGTCGGGGTGGATGTAAAGCATCCGCTTGCCCTCGTAGATGCAGTCGACCGGGCACTCCTCGATGCACGCCTTGTCGAGCAGATCCACACACGGCTCGGCGATAACGTACGTCACGGGCGCGGTCCTCTCTCGCTTGTCTGTCCCGACCTAGTATGCCGCTCATGGCGGCGGCCGATCCGGTGGGGCACAAGGTCGTCGTCCGCCGGGTCGCCGAGGGGCGACACACCGACGTGGTGGGCGTCCTCGTCGACGCCGGTCCGGAGGTCCTGGTGGTACGCCGCCGGGACGGAAGCCACCTGGAGATCGGGCGTGCGGCAGTGACCGCGATGAAGGCGGTGCCGGCGGCACCGCGGGACGTGCTGGCCCTGGAGGAGGTCGCCGCGCTCGGCTGGTTGGCGCCGGACACCCGCCGGCTCGGCCGCTGGCTGCTGCGCGCGGCCGAGGGCTGGACCGGGCGGGGCAACTCCGTGCTGCCGCTGGGCGACCCCGGGCTGCCGCTGGACGCGGCGCTGGCCGAGGTCAGCGCCTGGTACGGCGAGCGCGGGCTGCCGGGCCGGTTCACCATCCCCATCCCGGCCCGGGAGGCCCTCGACGCCGCGCTGGCCGAGCGGGGCTGGTCGTCGTACAACCCGACTGCCGTGCTGACCGCCGACGTGGCGGTCACACTGCGGCGGCTGCCGGCGCCCGATCCGCGGGTCACGGTCGAGCCGGAGCCGGGCGCGGACTGGCTGAGCGTCTACCACTACCGCGGCACGACCGAGCTGCCGCCGGTGGCGCGGCGGCTGCTGGCCGGGGCACGCGAGCCCGGGTTCGCGGTGTTGCGGGACGGCGGCCGGGCGGTGGCGATCGCCCGCGGCGCGGTGGACGAGGGCTGGATCGGGGTGACCGCGGTTGAGGTCGACGCCGACCGCCGGCGGCAGGGGCTCGGCACGGCGGTGATGCGGGCGATCCTGGACTGGGGACGGGCCCGCGGCGCGGTCTCGACCTACCTGCAGGTCGCCGAGGAGAACGCCGGCGCGCTGGCGCTCTACGACCGGCTCGGGTTCGCCCGGCACCACGGGTATCACTACACGGTCGCGCCGGCGAGCTAGTCGTCGCGGGGCCGGCGCTGGCCGCTGCGGTAGCCGCGCATCCGCTCGCGCAGTTCCTCAGGCGAGCGGCGCGGCGGCGTCGGCTCGGCTCCGCTCTCGTACGCGCCGGGGACGAGGTGGGCTCTGGATCGCCGCAGCGGCAGCCCGGATCTGGTCGCATCATCACTGGGAGTAGCCAAACGGGCGGCAACACGCTCCGACTCCTCAGCGCTCGCGCTCGTCCCTGTCTGGCCCGCGAACCAGCCGTCCGCCGGTGCTGCCTCGGCCACCTGTGCCTCCCGAATCCCGCTCCGCAGACGCAAGCCTTCCGGGGTTTCCGGTATGTGTCGTGCGGACACGCCGGAGTAGATCACTACCCGCAGAGCCCGGGATCAACCCGGTCATACCCTACCGCTCGGCGCGGGAGCGGTAACGCTCCGCTATCGTCAGAGAAGCCGCAACTGGACCGTACGGCGGCGCTCCGGCCGGGTGGTCCGCTCGACCAGGTGCGCCGGCAGGTCGGCCAGGAACGGCGAGGGCGGCGGCTCGACGACCCGGCCGCGGACGGTGCGGCGGCGGGCCCCGGACAGCGCGAGGTGGGTGCGTGCCCTCGTCATCCCGACGAACAGCAGCCGGCGCTCCTCGGCCGGGTCGCCCGGCTCGTCGCCGAACCGCATCGGCAGCAGCCCGTCCTCGCACCCGACCACGAACACGACCGGGAACTCGAGGCCCTTCGAGGCGTGCAGGGTGAGCAGGCTCACCCGGTCGGCCCGCGGGTCCCAGAGATCCACCTCGGCGCCGAGCGCGAGGTCGGCAAGGAACCTCTCGGCGTCCGCGCCGGCGCGCTCGGCCAGCGGGCCGAGCAGCTCGACGGCGGCCTGCAGCTCGGCCACCCGCCGGGCCGGGTCGGGGTCCGCCCGCCCGGCCGCCGCGGCCCGCGCGGTCGCCGGCGTCAGCTGCGACCACCGGTCCACCCCGATCTCCCCCGCGGCCGCCCAGCCCTCGCCGGCCGGCACGGGCGCGGCTTCGGGGAGCAGGCGCAGGCCGCCGGCACGGTCGATCGCGACCTGGGCGGCGGCCCTGACCCGGGCGAACACCGGCCGCGGGTCGCCCGCCGCGCGGACCAGGTCCTCGCGCAGCACGCCGAGCAGCTCCCGTACCCCCGGCTGGTCGCCGAGCCGGTGGTGGGAGCGCTTCTGGTACGGGACTCCGGCCGCCTCCAGCGCGTCCACCAACGCCGCGGACTGCGCGTCGGTCCGGTAGAGGACCGCGAAGTCCGCGTACGAGTGGACGGCGTCGGTCCACGGGTCGGCGGCGCCGCGCAGCAGCGCGGTCAGGTCGGAGCCGCCGAGCACCCGCTCCATCGTGCCGACCACGAACGCGGCCTCGGCCGTCTCGTCGGCGGCGGTGTGCAGGGTGACGTGGTCCGGTCCGGCGCCCGGGGCGACGGCGGTGAGGGTCCGGCCCGGCACCAGCGTAGTCGGCGCGACCACGCCGAGCGCGGCGTCGACGACCGTCGCGGTGCTGCGGTAGTTGCGGGTCAGCCGCACCTCCCGGGCGGCCGGGAAGTCGGCGGCGAAGCGGAGGAAGAAGCCGACCTCCGCACCGCGGAAGGAGTAGATCGCCTGGTCGGGGTCCCCGATCACGCACAGGTCCCCGTCCGGCGGCACCAGCAGCCGCAGCAGCGCGTACTGGGCCGGGTCGACGTCCTGGTACTCGTCGACGCTCACGTGCCGCCAGCGCCGCCGGTACGCCTCGGCCAGGTCGGGGTCCTCGGTCAGCAGCGCCACCGGGCGGGCCAGCAGGTCGTCCAGGTCGACCAGGCCTCGGGCGCGCTTGCCGGCCCGGTAGCGCGCCAGCGGGCCGGCCAGCTCGGGGTCGTGCCCGGCCGGGTCGCGGGCCAACGCGGAGACGTGGTCGAGCAGCCGGCGCACCTCGCGGGCCGGGGCGTCCGCGCCCATCGCCTCCCGGGCCAGCGCGAGCCGCTCGGCCTCGTCGACGACCCGGACGCCCGCGCCGAGGCTCAGCCGGGCGGCCTGCTCGCGGACGATGCGCAGGCCGAGGCCGTGGAACGTGGTGACCAGCGGCGGCCGGGGCAGCAGGCCGGCCAGCCGCTCGGTCAGCTCGCCGGCCGCGCGGCGGGTGAAGGTCAGCGCCAGGTGCTCGGCGGCCGGCACTCCGAGCTCGCCGACCTGGTACGCGATGCGGGTGGTCAGCGTCCGGGTCTTGCCGGTGCCCGGCCCGGCGACGACGAGCAGCGGCCCGGTCGCCTCGGCCGCCGCCCGCTGCTCCGGGTCCAGCCCGTCGAGCACCGACGCCGGCGCGAGCCCCACCGGCGCCGGCTTCGGCACCGGCAGCACCCGGACCGGCGCCGCGAACAACCCGTCGCCGGCGCCCTCGTCCTCCTCCGGGGTGTTCTCTCCCGCCGCGCTACCCCAGCCGGACACATCCCTCTCCCCGCCCGCGGGAGCCGGCTCGGCGCCGCCGAGCCGGCTCTCCGCGGCGTCCTCGACCGGCTGCACCCGAAGCTCCGGCAGGTCGAACAGCGCGGCAGAGGTGGCCGGACGGAGGTCGGCCAGCTCCTTGGCCTCGAACAGCCGCACCATGCCGTACTCGCCGTCGTACCCGCCGGCCAGCACCACCTGTCCGGACCGCAGCCGGCGCAGCGCCTCGTCGATCCCGGGCGGCCCGACCGCCGCCACCTCGTCCAGCGGCACGTCCTGCAGGATCGACAGCTCCGGCCCGAACCGGTCCACCAGCCGCCCGACCTCGGCCTCGACCGACTTGGACTTCGCGCCGACGCCCAGCAGCTCGCCTACCACCTGCGGAAGCTGCACAAGGCACCGCCAGCCGGGCGCGCCGGCCGGCAGGTAGCCCGCCGCCCGGTCGGCCAGCGCCTCGACCCGGTGCAGGACGCCGACCGTGACCGGCTTGCCGCAGACCGGGCAGCGCCCGTCCCTGGCCCGGGTCTCGCCGGGCTCCAGCCGCACGTCGCAGGTCCGGTGCCCGTCGAGGTGATACTTGCCCTCCGCCGGGAAGAACTCGATCGTCCCGGCCAGGCCGGTTCCGGTCTCCAGCGCGCCCCGGACGCCCGCGTACGACAGCTCGCAGGACAGCACCGTGGCCTCCCGGCCCAGCGCCGGCGGCGAGTGCGCGTCGGAGTTCGAGACCAGCCGGTAGCGGTCGAGCGAGGAGACCCGGTGGTTCATCGCCGGGTCCGACGACAGCCCGGTCTCGATGGCGAAGATGTGCTCGGCCAGGTCCGCGTAGCAGTCGGCGACCGAGTCGAAGCCGGACTTCGAGCCGAGCGCGGCGAACCAGGGCGTCCAGACGTGCGCCGGCACCAGGTAGCCGCCCTCGCCGGAGTCCAGCAGCGTCTCCAGCAGGTCGCGGGAGTCGAGGCCGAGGATCGGCCGGCCGTCCGAGCCGAGGTTGCCGATCCGGGCCAGCCGCCGGGTCAGCTCGCCGGCGACGCCGAGATCCGGCGCGTAGAGCAGGTGGTGCACCTTGCGGGTCTTCTCGCCCCGCTTGTAGATCGTCGAGATCTCCACCGACAGCTGGAACCGCACCGGCACCCGTACCGAGGCCGGCAGCGTGGCCAGCACGTCCCGCTCCAGGTCCGGGCGCAGCCGGAACAACCCGGGCTCGGCCGGCACCAGCTTGGTGCGGATCTCCTCCGCCCAGGCCGGGTGGCACAGGTCGCCGGTGCCGACCAGGGCGATCCCCTTGCGGGCCGCCCACCAGGCCAGGTGCTCGAGGTCGCAGTCCCGGCTGCAGGCGCGGGAGTAGCGGGAGTGCACGTGCAGGTCGGCGACGAACGGCGTGGCGTGCATGGCGGGCCCATCCTGGCCGGTGCCGGCCGATCGGCACGGATGGACGCGCCGGTCGTCACCCGGTCAGGTCAGTGGCGTCCGCGTCCTCGCCGTCCGGCGGGGTCGCCAGCGCGGTATAGCGGGCGCGATGCCAGACCAGCGGCTCGGCCTCCGGGCGGGGCATCTCCACGGCCAGCACCTCGCCGATGAGCACAGTGTGGTCGCCGCCGGGGTGCGCGGCCGTGGTGGCGCACTCGAACGTCGCCAGCGCGTCGTCCAGGACCAGCGCGCCGGTGTGCGGGCCAGGGTGGTGCGGCACGCCGGCCAGCGCGCCCTCGGTGTCGTGGCCGCGGAGGGCGAGCTTGCGGGAGATCGGCTCGCCGTCCAGGCCGAGCACGGAGACCGCGAACCGGCCGGCGGACAGCACCACGTGGTGGAGCCGGGAGGCGTGCTCGACGCAGACGAGCAGCAGCAGCGGGTCGAGCGACACCGACGTGACACTGTTCGCCGTGATCGCCTGGTCCTCGCCGTCCGGCCCGCGGGCGGTGACGAGAGTGACTCCGGTCGGGAACAGGCCCATCGCGTCGCGGAAGGCGCGTTGCCGGATCAGGTCGGCTTGCCGCGCGGTGTCCATCTCTCCCGACACTACCGCCGGGTACGGGCGGCTGCCGCTGCCCGACGGGTGATCTCGGACGCGACGCCGTACGCGCCGGCGACCGCGCCGACGAACAGGAACACCAGGCCGGTCGCCGTGCCCGGCACGATGAGGTCGCCCTCGGCCCGCGGCAGCGACAGCACGACGATCACGATCAGCCACAGCACCGGCTGCAGGACGCCCACGACGACACTGCCGGTCTGCCGGACCGCGAGCTTGGTCAGCACGACGTTGCCGGCCACGCAGAGCAGCACGCAGATCGGCAGCGGCACCGTGCCGACCCGCAGCGGCACCAGGAACGCCTCGACCAGCGCCAGCCCGACCGAGAACAGCGAGATGAGCACGCCGGCCGCGACCCGCAGAGCCAACGGAGCCGCAGGGTGGTCGGGGCGCCCGGGTGCAGGTGCCGGCACCGCAGGATCGGCCGGCCCAGGACCGGCCGGCCCGGGACCGGCCGACGCGGGACCGGCCGACGCGGGACCGGCCGACGCGGGTCCGGCCGACGCGGGACCGGCCGCGGCGGGACCGGCCGGGGCCGGTGGCGCCGGCGCGGCCGGGTCGGGGCGTGGGTCGGTGGCGCGCACGGCTCAGGTCAGCCCGGCGAACAGGTCGGTCTCGGGCCCGTCGCCCGGCCCCCGCTCCCCCCGTACGAGCTGGAAGAACTCCTGCCCGAACGCGCCCTCGCCGATCGTGTCGATCAGCGTGAAGAACGGCCCGTCGGCGGCGATCTGGCTGGCGTGCGCCCGCATCGCGGCGATCTTGCGGGGCAGCCACTCGCCGCCGTCGACCACCGCGGTGACGACCTCGTCCGGGACGACGAACTCCAGCTCGTCCGCCGAGGTGACGCCGAACAGGTTCGACTCCCCCGCCTCGATCATGAGGTCGATGCCGCGCTGGATGGCCGAGCGCGGCAGCACGTTCCAGTAGACCTTCGGCACCAGCCACGGGTCGCCGGTCTCCGGCGCGAACCCCGGGTCGGCGGCGGCGTCGACGGCGGCCATCGCGACCCGGTGCGACTGGATGTGGTCCGGGTGGCCGTACCCGCCGTTCCCGTCGTAGGTGACCAGGACCTGCGGGCGAACCTCGCGCACCACCGCGACCAGCTCCCGGGTCGCGTCCTTGAGGTCGGCCTGCCAGAACGCGCGCGCCACGTCGTTGGTCGGCAGGCCCATCATGCCGCTGTCCCGCCACCGCCCGGGGCCGCCGAGCAGGCGGTAGTCGGTCACGCCGAGCTCGGCCATGGCCAGCGACAGCTCGTGGTAGCGGTAGCCGCCGAGCTGGTCGCCCTCGGCCGCGGCAAGGTGCGCCAGCTCGGGCACCAGTACCTCGCCCTCCTCGCCGAGCGTGCAGGTGACCAGCGTGACGTGCGCGCCCTCGGCCGCGTACCGGGCCATCACGGCGCCGGTGCCGGTGGTCTCGTCGTCCGGGTGGGCGTGCACGAGAAGCAGCCGGCGGGCCGCGGCGGGTGTGGACATGCGCGCCAGGTTATGCCGCGGCGCTCAGAGCAGGCTCAGCGCCTCCGCGTAGTGGCAGGCGGTGTCGTGCCCGTTGCCCCGGTCGATCAGCGGCGGGTCCTCGTTGATGCACTTCTCCCGCTGGTCGTCGCTGAGCTCGTTGGCGAACTTCGGGCACCGGGTGCGGAACCGGCAGCCGCTGGGCGGGTTCGCCGGGCTCGGCACGTCGCCGGTGAGCAGGATCCGCCGCCTGGCCCGCTCCCGCTCCGGGTCGGGGATCGGGATGGCCGACAGCAGCGCCTGCGTGTACGGGTGGGCCGGCCGCTCGAACAGGTCGAGGGTGTCCGCGACCTCGACGATCTTGCCCAGGTACATCACCGCGACCCGGTCCGAGGTGTGCCGCACCACGGACAGGTCGTGCGCGATGAACAGGTAGGACAGGCCGAGCTGGTCGCGCAGGTCCTCGAGCAGGTTGACCACGCCGGCCTGGATGGACACGTCCAGCGCCGACACCGGCTCGTCCAGGATCAGCACCTTGGGCTCGAGCGCGAGTGCCCGGGCGATGCCGATGCGCTGCCGCTGGCCGCCGGAGAACTCGTGCGGGTAGCGGTTGTTGTGCTCCGGGTTGAGGCCGACCAGCTCGAGCAGGTGGTTGACCCGATCGCGGATCTGGTTGCGCGGCACGACCTTGTGGATGAGCAGCGGCTCGCCCACGATGTCGAGCACCGGCAGCCGCGGGTTCAGCGAGGCGTACGGATCCTGGAAGACGATCTGGATCTCCCGGCGCAGCGGCCGCATCGCCGCTCGGTTGAGCCCGACCAGCTCCCGGCCGTTGTACTTGACCGAACCGTCGGTGGCCGGCTGCAGGTTGAGGATCGCCCGGCCGGTGGTCGACTTGCCGCACCCGGACTCGCCGACCAGGCCGAGCGTCTCGCCCGGGAACAGGGTCAGGTCGATCCCGTCGACCGCCTTGATGTAGCCGACCGTACGGCGGACCAAGCCCTTGCCCTTGATCGGGAAGTATTTCTGCAGGCCGCGGACCTCGAGCACCGGCTCGGTGCCGATGCCCCGCTCGCGCGCGTCGCCGGCGGGCAGGTCGGTGGTGGTCATGCCGGCTCCTCCGAGTCGCGGCGGGCGGCCGCCTCGTCGCCCTGCGCGGGGGTCGCGGTCGTCGTGTCGGCGGTGCCGTCGGGGCCGGCCGCCGTGGTGTCGCCGGTGCCGCCGGTGAGGTCGACGGCGGGCCGGTGCTCGGCTTGCCCGGAGTGCTCGAGCTGCTCGGCGATCTCCTCGTTGTGGGCGATGATCTCCTCGATCGGCACCGGCTCGTCGGCCGTCTCCGCGCCAGCCGCGACCTCCGCCGCCGCGCCCAGCGTGATGTCCGCGGAGTCGGCGGTGAAGATGTCCTCGGCCGCCACCTCGGTCTCGACGATCTCGTCGACCCGGATGCAGGCCGCGCTGTGCTCGGCGCTGCCGTCGACGCTGCGCAGGTCGGGTTCGGCGACGTCGCACTGCGCGTAGTGCAGCGGGCAGCGCGGGCCGAACGGGCAGCCCGGCTTGACGTTGATCAGCGACGGCGGGGAGCCCTTGATCGGGGTGAGCCTGGTCTTCTCGTCGGCGTCGACGCGCGGCATCGAGCCGAGCAGGCCGATCGAGTAGGGCATCCGGGCCCGGTAGAAGACGTCCTCGACGGTGCCCTTCTCGACGGCCCGGCCCGCGTACATGACCAGGACCTTGTCGACCATACCGGCGACCACCCCGAGGTCGTGGGTGATCAGCACGGTCGCCGCGCCGGTCTCCTCCTGCGCGGTCTTGAGCACCTCGAGGACCTGCGCCTGCACGGTCACGTCGAGCGCTGTGGTCGGTTCGTCGGCGATGATCACCTCGGGCTGGTTGGCCATCGCGATCGCGATGACCACGCGCTGGCGCATGCCGCCGGAGAACTCGTGCGGGTAGGAGTCGATCCGGGCCGCCGCGTTGGGGATGCCGACGAGCTTGAGCAGGTCGATCGCCCGGTCCCGGGCCGCGGCCCGGGACAGCGACTTGTCGTGCTGGCGGACCGTCTCGGCGATCTGCACACCGATCTTGTACACCGGGTCGAGCGAGGTCATCGGATCCTGGAACACCATCGCGACCTGCTTGCCGCGGACCTCTGACAATTGCCGGTCGTTGAGGCCGAGCAGCTCCCGGCCGCGGAACTTGACAGAGCCGGTGATCTGCGCCGAACCGGGCAGCAGGCCCATCACGGCCATCGAGGTCACCGACTTGCCAGAGCCCGACTCGCCGACGATGCCCAACACCTCGCCGGGGCGCAGCGAGAAGCTCACGCCGCGGACGGCGTGCACGACGCCGTCCTCGGTCGGGAAGCGCACGTTGAGGTCCTCGACCTCGAGCAGGGCATCGGTCTTCGCCGCGCGCTCCTGCTCGGTGGTGTCGGTCAGGGTGGACATGGGGCTCCGCTCGATCGGTCCGGCACGCACGCCGGACGGGGTGGGGCCGCGGATGTGCGGGTGCCGTATGAGGACGAACCACGCCGTCCGACCCGATGGCGGCGCTGCGGCCGGCCGCGCGGATCGGACGGCACTGGCGTCAGCGGTTGCGGTTCGCCGAGGGGTCGAACGCGTCCCGGACCCCGTCGCCGATCAGGTTGATCGACAGCACGATGATCAGGATGGCGATGCCGGGGAAGTAGAACAGCCATGGCCGGGTCTCCGCCGCCTGGGCACCGATCGCGACCAGCGCACCCAGCGAGGTCTGCGAACCCTGGACGCCGTAGCCGAGGTAGCTCAGCGCCGCCTCGGTGATCACCGCGGTGGCCGCGCCCAGCGTGCCCCAGACGATGATCTGGCCGAGCGAGTTGGGGATCAGGTGCTTGAGGATGATCCGCTTGTCGGAGGCGCCCAGCGCGTGCGCGGCCTCGACGTACTCCCGCTCACGGAGCGAGAGGAACGAGCTGCGCACGATCCGGGCCAGGTCCATCCAGCCGAGGATCGCGATGAACAGCGCGATGCCGATCGGCGAGCGGGCGCCCGGGAAGTTGGCGGCCACGACGATGATCGCGACGAGGATCGGCACCGTCAGGATGATGTCGACGAAGCGCATGAGCACGTTGTCGACCCACTTGCCGAAGTAGCCCGAGATGGCTCCGATCAACACCCCGACGCTGCCGGCCACCAGCACGAAGATCACGCTGATGTACGTGGACCGCTGGATCCCCAGCATCATCCGGGCGAGCAGGTCCTGGCCGATCTCGTCGGTGCCGAACGGGTGCCCGTTCGTCCCCGGTGGCGACGACAGGGAGGCCGCGTCCTGGTGGTCGTACGTCCAACCGTAGAAGTGTGGATAGATGAACGAGATCAACAGCAATGCCACATAGACGAACAACGCCGCCATCGCCAGCTTGTTGTGCATGAACCGCCGCAACGCCTGCTGGGTCTGGCTGCGGGACTTGACCGTGAACTCTCGCTCGATCGGAGCGGACGTCGGAGTCTGCGGGGTCCCCTGGGGTGTGGTGACCTGCTGGACGTCGGTTGCCATGTCGACCTCGTTCCCTCGGGGGTCCTCAGCTGAGCCGGATACGCGGATCGAGGACCGCGTACAGCAGGTCGGCAATGAGGTTGAACAGCACGATGAAGAACGCCGAGACGATCAGCCAGCCGAGCACGACGTTGAGGTCGTTCTGGCCGAGCCCGTTCTGGGTCAGGTAGCGACCCATGCCGTTCCAGTTGAAGACGGTCTCGGTGATGATGGCGCCCCCGAAGATGGTGCCGAGGCCGAGCGCGACGACGGTCGTGGTCGGGATGAGCGCGTTCCGCAGGCCGTGCTTGACCAGCACCTTCCGCCAGGGCAGCCCCTTCGCCCTGGCGAACCGCATGTATTCCGAGCTCATCACATCGAGCATGGAGGCCCGCTGGAACCGGCTCCAGGCCGCATAGGTGATGCCGGCGAGCGCGATCGTCGGCAGGACAAGGTGCTGCAACCGGTCCTTGAAGATCTCCCCGGTGGTGCCGTACAGCGAGATGCCGGGTGACTCCTCGCCCTGCGTGTAGAGGATCGTCTGGCCGACCCACTCGTTGATCTTGATCGCCACGAACGTCTTCAGCAACACCGCGAACCAGAAGACCGGCAGCGCGATCAGGATGTACGAGATGATCGTCGCGACGTAGTCGACCGGCTTGTCCTTCCGGACCGCGGTGACCACGCCGACGATGACCGCCAGCACGATGGCCAGGAGCATCGCGGCGATCACCATCCGGGCGGTGACGCCCAGCCGCTCGAACAGGTCCGGCCGCACCGGGTTGCCGTTGATGTTGTTCCCGAAGTCGCCGTGCAAAACCCCGGTCAACCAGTGCCAATAGCGGACGAAGATCGGATCGTTGAGCCCGAGCTCCTCGCGCTTCTGCTCGAAGAACTCCGGTGGCGGCGGTGGCTGCCGTGTCCGGTAGATGGACAGCGGGTCGACGGTCTGCGCGACCAGCACGAAGACCAGGAAGGAGCTGGCCAGCAGCACCAGGACCGACGCCAGCAGGCGTCGGATGCTGTACAGCAGCATGAGCGTCACCTTACGCCGCGAGATCACCCACCGGGAGACGGTCGGTGCAGGACGGAAGAACGGTTACGGCCTCCCGGGTACGGGATTCCCGTCCCGGGAGGCCGCCTAACCCCTGACCGCTTCCGGGTTACTGGAATCGGCCGGTTGTTGCTACTGCTTCAGCCCGATGTTCGTGGAGTTCCACAGCGGGCCGGCCAGGCTGGCGTTCTCCTGGAACCCGGTGTAGTTGCTGTTGTATGCCAGGAACGTCGGCTTCTGGTACAGCGGGATGGTGAACAGGTCGTCCCACAGGAGCTTGTCGACCTGGTTGCCCAGGTCCTGCGCCGTCTTGTCGTCGGTCGCAGCGTTGATCTCCGGGAACAGCTTGTCGACCCGCGGGTCGCCACCACGCGTGTAGTTCTGGCCGATGGCGTCACCCTGCGGGCTCTGGTAGAGCGACTGGTTGCCGGAGATGAACGGCGAACTCACCCAGGCGAACAGGGCGATCTGGAACTGGCCACCCTCGAGGCTGCGCGGCTTCTCCTTGCCCGCGAAGATGTCGGGGTTGAGGAACTTCTTGATCTCGATGCCGACCGGCTTCAGCTGCTGGGTGATCACGTCGATCGTGTTCGCCCGCAGCGGGTTGCCCTGGGTGGTCATGATCTCGAAGGACAGCCGCTGGCCGTTCTTCGCGTAGATGCCGTCCGAACCCTTGGTGTAGCCGTCGCCCTCGAGCAGCGACTGCGCCTTGGCGATGTCCTGCTTGTTGTAGAGGCCGCCGCTGTTGTCCTGGTATCCAGGCTGGTTGTTGACGAAGTAGCGGTCGTTGAGCACCTGCGCCCGGCCGTCGAACTGGGCGACGGTCTTGGCGACGACGTCGGGCCGGTTCAGCGCGTACGCGAACGCCTGCCGCACCGTCTTGTCGGCCAGCTGCTTGTCCAGGGTGTTGAAGTCGAGGTGCTCGAAGGACAGGCCGAAGTTGGTGCTGCTGGTGATCGTCGGCTCCAGCGACTTGATCTGCTTGACCAGGTCGAGCTGGGGCTGCGGGTAGATCATCTGCACCTCGTTGTTACGAAGCGCGGAGACCGACACCGACGGGTCGTTGCCGATGACCTGGACGACGATGCGGTCCAGCTTCGACGGCTCGCCCCACCACTTCGGGTTGCGGGTGAGCGTCAAGATCTTCTTCGACGGGTCCATGCCGGCCTTGTCCATCAGGTACGGACCGCTGGCGACGGGCACGCCGTCGGTCGGCTTCCAGCCCTTGGTGATGTAGTCGCAGTTCGCCTTCGGGCTGCCCTTGTCCATGATGTGCTGTGGGAGCACCCCAGGCGTACCGAACAGGGACTTCCAGTCTCCGAACGGCTTGGCCATGGTGACCGTGACGGTTCTGTCGTTGTCCGAGCCCTCGACCGAGGCGATCTGGTCGAAGCCAACCGTCGACAGCAGCGACGCGCAGCCACCCTTCGCCGGATCGGCGCTCTTCTGGGCCTGCCAGGTGAACTCGAAGTCCTTGGCGGTGATCGGCTGGCCGTCGGACCAGACAGCCTTCGGGTTGATCTTGTAGGTGATCACCTGCTTGCCGTTGGTGGTCTGCGTCGTCGGGTCACCCACCACGAGGTCGTTGTCCGGCCTGACGGTGAAGTCCGGGTAGATGCGGAACGGAGCCAGAATCACCCGGACCTCGGTGTACCCGGTCGAGATCGAGTTGCCGGCCGCGATCAGCGGCATCAGGTTGTCCGGGTAGTCGGTGTCCAGCCCGTAGACCATCTGGCCTCCGGTCTTGGTGCCGCCGCTGCTGCCACCTCCGCCGGAGTTGTTGCTGCCGCCACCGCAGGCAGCTGCGGTCATCGCGATGATGACCGCCGGCGCTATGAGCGCCGACTTCCTCCACAACTTCACGTTCCTGAGCCTCCTCCGTCCCGCGATGCGCGGGAGCACACCGGATCCGACGGGGGTGCCGCCAGACGGGGCGACCCTAACCAGCGCGCGCGCGAGCCCCCAGGTGGGGCCGGGCAATCGTGACCAAGGAGTGACCGAACCGGTGTGAGCCCGTGCCGTGCACATTCCGGGCCTGCCCGAACGGGCCTTTTCGGCATACTCCGGGCGGCGCAACGGGCCGGCATCCGGCGACATCGGGCCGGAGGGCCGAAACAGTCGCAGGTGTTTAGCCGGACGGACTCAGCGGGCGGGCGCCGCGGCTCGGGCCCGGCGGGCCCGCAGCTTCTCCCGATCGTGCTGGGACAGCGCCACCTTCCGCAGCCGGACGGCCGCCGGCGTCACCTCGACGCACTCGTCCTCGCGGCAGAACTCCAGCGCTTGCTCCAGCGACAGCGACCGCGCCGGCACCAGCCGCTCCAGCTCCTCGCCGGAGGACGAGCGCACGTTGGTGAGCTTGCGCTCCTTGGTCGGGTTGACGTCCATGTCGTCGGCCCTGGAGTTCTCGCCGACGATCATGCCCTCGTACACCTCGACGCCGGGGCCGACGAACAGCGAGCCGCGCTCCTGCAGGCCGAACAACGCGTAGGTACTCGTCAGGCCGCGGCGGTCGGCGACGAGCGAGCCGGTCGGCCGGGTGCGCACCTCGCCGTGCCAGGGCTCGTACCGCTCGAAGACGTGGTGCAGCAGGCCGGTGCCGCGGGTCTCGGTGAGGAACTCGGTGCGGAACCCGATCAGCCCGCGGGCCGGCACGAGGTATTCGAGCCTGACCCAGCCGGTGCCGTGGTTGACCATCTGCTCGAGTCGGCCGCGGCGCAGCCCGAGCAGCTGGGTGACCACCCCGACGTAGTCCTCGGGCACGTCGATGGTCAGCCGCTCCATCGGCTCGTGCACGGTGCCGTCGATCACCCGGGTGACCACCTGCGGCTTGCCCACGGTGATCTCGAAGCCCTCCCGGCGCATGATCTCGACCAGCACCGCCAGCTGCAGCTCGCCGCGGCCCTGCACCTCCCAGGTGTCCGGCCGCTCGGTCGGAAGCACCCGGATCGAGACGTTGCCGACCAGCTCCACGTCGAGCCGGTTCTTCACCAGCCGCGCGGTCAGCTTGCTGCCGCTCTGGCCGGACAGCGGCGAGGTGTTCACGCCGAGCGTCATGGAGATCGACGGCTCGTCGATCGTCAGCACCGGCAGCGGGCGCGGGTCGTCCGGGTCGGCCAGCGTCTCGCCGATCGTGATGTCCGGGATGCCGGCCACCGCGACGAGGTCGCCCGGACCGGCCTCCTCGATCTGCACCCGCTCCAGGCCGTCGGTCATCAGCAGCTCGCTGACCTTGACTCGCTCGATCGTCCCGTCGGTGCGGCACCAGGCCGCCTGCTGGCCGCGCCGGATCGTCCCGTTGTGGATCCGGCACAGCGCCAGCCGGCCGAGGTACGGCGAGGAGTCGAGGGTGGCCACCCTGGCCTGCAGCGGCACGCCGTCGTCGTACTCGGGGGCGGGGATGGTCGCGATGAGCGTGTCGAACAGCGGCTTGAGGTCGCCGTTGTCCGGCGACTGCCCGTCGGCCGGGCGGTTGCGCGAGGCCCGGCCGGCCTTCGCGTGGCAGTAGACGATCGGGAACTCGATCTGTTCCTCGGTCGCCTCCAGGTCGAGGAACAGCTCGTACGTCTCGTCGAGCACCTCGGCGATCCGCGCGTCCGGCCGGTCGACCTTGTTGACCACGAGTACGACGGGCAGCTTGGCGGCCAGCGCCTTGCGCAGCACGAACCGGGTCTGCGGCAGCGGCCCCTCGCTGGCGTCGACGAGCAGCAGCACCCCGTCCACCATCGACAGCGCGCGCTCGACCTCGCCGCCGAAGTCGGCGTGGCCCGGGGTGTCGACGATGTTGATCAGCGTTCCGCCGTACCGCACCGCGGTGTTCTTGGCGAGGATCGTGATGCCCTTCTCCCGCTCGAGGTCCATCGAGTCGAGAATCCGGTCCGGCTCCTCGGCATGGCTGCCGAATGCTCCGGACTGCCAGAGCATGGCGTCCACCAGGGTGGTCTTGCCGTGGTCGACGTGGGCGATGATCGCGACGTCGCGAAGGTCGGTTCTGGTGGGCACGACGATCCAGCCTACTCAATTCGGGTTGTGACCTGCGCCGGTGGCCAGACTCACAGAGCCCGACCCCGCATGCCGGATCAACCGGGCGCAGAATACTGTGCATCGTTCGGTCCAGGGCGCGCGCCGCATCCGGTCGTCCGCACGCCACCGACGCCGCACACCCTCAACGTGGAGAAGCACATGGCCTCGGGCACCCTCGACACCCCCGCGGGCGCTGCGCCCACCCCGCTCGCCGGACCCAACGGCAACGGGCGGGCCGCAATTCCCGCGCGCACCCTGCGGACGGACAACTGGCGCAAGGCCCCGATCATCACGGTGGTCCTGCTCACCCTCTGGATCCTGTACGCGGTGGTGCGGGCCTTCATGCAGCGGTGGTACTGGGTGGAGGACTACCACTACCTGACGCCGTTCTACTCACCCTGCGTCTCCCACGGCTGCGACGGCGACTCAGCGCTGTTCGGCCGCTTCCTGCCGGACATCCCGATCTTTCCGTTCGCTCTGCTCACGCTGCCGTTCCTGGGCCTGTTCCGGCTCACCTGCTACTACTACCGGCGGGCCTACTACCGCTCGTACTGGGGATCGCCACCGGCCTGCGCGGTGCCCGACCTGCACAAGAGGTACAAGGGCGAGTCGCGGCTGCCGCTGATCCTGCAGAACAGCCACCGCTACTTCTTCTACGCCGCGGTGCTGCTGTCGATCGTGAACACGATCGACGCAGTCCTCGCGTTCCATTCGCCGACCGGATTCGGGATCGGGCTGGGCACGATCATCCTGGTGATCAACGTGATCCTGCTCTGGGCGTACACGGTGTCCTGCCATTCCTGCCGGCACATCGTCGGCGGCCGGCTGCGGCACTTCTCCAAGCACCCGGTCCGCTACCGCGCCTGGGGTTTCGTGTCCAAGCTCAACGCGAAGCACATGCAGCTGGCCTGGACCACCCTCGGCACCCTGGTGGTGACGGACTTCTACATCATGGCCGTGGCCGCCGGCTGGATCTCCGACCTGCGGATCGTCGGCTAGGAGGATCGCGATGACCCACGCGCGAGAGATCAGCGAAGAGACCGTCGAGCGGCACGACTACGACGTACTGGTCATCGGAGCCGGCGGGGCCGGGCTGCGGGCCGCGATCGCCGCCCGCGAGCAGGGTATGCGCACGGCGATCGTCTGCAAGTCGCTGTTCGGCAAGGCGCACACGGTGATGGCCGAGGGCGGCGCCGCGGCCGCGATGGGGAACGTGAACCCGCGCGACAACTGGGAGGTCCACTTCCGGGACACCATGCGCGGCGGCAAGTTCCTCAACAACTACCGGATGGCCGAGCTGCACGCGAAGGAGGCGCCGGCGCGGGTCTGGGAGCTGGAGACCTACGGCGCGCTGTTCGACCGCACCAAGGACGGCAAGATCAGCCAGCGCAACTTCGGCGGGCACGAATACCCGCGGCTGGCGCACGTCGGCGACCGCACCGGCCTCGAGCTGATCCGCACCCTGCAGCAGAAGATCGTGTCGCTGCAGCAGGAGGACTTCCGGGCCACCGGCGACTACGAGGCCAACATCAGGGTCTTCGCCGAGTGCACGGTCACCGAGCTGCTCAAGGACGGCGACCGGGTCTCCGGCGCGTTCGCATACTGGCGGGAGAACGGCCGGTTCCTCGCCTTCTCCGCGCCGGCGGTCATCCTCGCCACCGGCGGGATCGGCAAGTCGTTCAAGGTCACCAGCAACAGCTGGGAGTACACCGGCGACGGGCACGCGCTGGCGCTGCGCGCCGGCGCCACGCTGATCAACATGGAGTTCGTCCAGTTCCACCCGACCGGGATGGTCTCGCCCCCGTCGGTGAAGGGGATCCTGGTCACCGAGTCGGTCCGGGGCGACGGCGGCATCCTCAAGAACTCCGAGGGTGAGCGGTTCATGTTCAACTACATCCCGGACGTCTTCAAGGCGCAGTACGCGACCTCGGCCGAGGAGGCCGACGGCTGGTACGACGACCCGGACAACAACCGCCGCCCGCCGGAGCTGCTCCCCCGCGACGAGGTCGCCCGGGCGATCAACGCGGAGGTGAAGGCCGACCGCGGCTCGCCCAACGGCGGCGTGTTCCTCGACATCGCGTCCCGGCTGCCGGGCGAGGAGATCCAGCGCCGGCTGCCGTCGATGTACCACCAGTTCAAGGAGCTGGCCGACGTCGACATCACGCAGGAGCCGATGGAGGTCGGCCCCACCTGCCACTACGTGATGGGCGGCGTCGAGGTCGACCCGGAGACCCAGCAGTCGCGCGTCCCCGGGCTGTACGCGGTGGGGGAGGTCTCCGGCGGCATGCACGGCTCCAACCGGCTCGGCGGCAACTCGCTGTCGGACCTGCTGGTGTTCGGGATGCGCTCGGGCGTGGCCGCGGCCGACTACGTACGCGGCCTCGGCGGAGGGCGGCCCGCGGTCGCCGAGTCCGACGTGGCCGCCGCGCAGGCCTCGGCGCTGGCGCCGCTGGCCCTGCAGGGCGGCGAGAACCCGTACGCGATCCAGTCGGACCTGCAGCAGACGATGAACGACCTGGTCGGCATCATCCGTAAGGCCGAGGAGATCGAGCAGGCCCTGGTCGCCCTGCAGGACCTGCGCGGCCGGGTGGCCAAGGTCAGCGTCGACGGCGGCCGGTTCTTCAACCCCGGCTGGCACATCGCGCTCGACCTGCGCAACATGCTGGTGGTCTCGGAGTGCGTGGCCAAGGCCGCGCTGCTGCGGACCGAGTCCCGCGGCGGCCACACCCGCGACGACCACCCGGCCATGGAGCCGGAGTGGCGCAAGGTCAACCTGGTCTGCTCGCTCACCGGCGACCCCGCTGTCGAGGAGGCCGTCTCCGTCGACCCGAAGCCGCTGCCGACCATGCCGCTCGAACTGCTGTCGCTGTTCGAGTGGAGCGAGCTGTCGAAGTACATGACGCCGGAGGAGCTGGAGCAGCTGCCGACCAGGCCGGCCGACGCGACGCTTCCCGCCGACAAGCCCGAAGGAGCCTGACCAGTCATGGGGTACGACCACCACTTCCGGGTCTGGCGCGGGGACGAGTCCGGCGGCGAGCTCGAGGACTTCGTCGTCCAGGTGAACGACGGCGAGGTCGTGCTGGACATCATCCACCGGCTGCAGGCCACCCAGGCCTCGGACCTCGCGGTCCGCTGGAACTGCAAGGCCGGCAAGTGCGGCTCCTGCAGCGCCGAGGTCAACGGCAAGCCGCGGCTGATGTGCATGACCCGGATGTCGACCTTCCACCGGGACGATCCGGTGACGGTGACGCCGCTGCGCAGCTTCCCGGTGATCCGCGACCTGGTCGCCAACGTCGACTACAACTACCAGAAGGCCCGCGAGGTGCAGGCGTTCTCGCCGCCGACCGACCTCGCCCCGGGCGAATACCGGATGCAGCAGGTCGACGTCGAGCGCTCGCAGGAGTTCCGCAAGTGCATCGAGTGCTTCCTGTGCAACAACACCTGCCACGTCGTGCGTGACCACGACGAGAACAAGCAGGCGTTCGCCGGCCCGCGCTACCTCATGCGGGTCGCCGAGCTCGACATGCACCCGCTCGACCAGGCCGACCGCAAGGACGTGGCCCAGGAGGAGCACGGGCTCGGGTTCTGCAACATCACCAAGTGCTGCACCGAGGTCTGCCCCGAGCACATCAAGATCACCGACAACGCACTCATCCCGATGAAGGAACGCGTCGTCGACCGCAAGTACGACCCGCTGGTCTGGCTCGGCAACAAGATCCGCCGCCGGCCGGAACGCTCCTCCACCACGGACTGAGTAGCCGTCGGGGGCGGCCCCCGTAACCCCCGGGCGTCGGCTCGTCTGCTCTGGCGGCAGTCGACCGACCTCGTCCAACGAGCCCCGCCGATGGCGGAGGACCCCGTCACCTTTCACACTTCCCGGCCCCGGCCGGTTGGTGCCTGGGGCCGTCGGCTGGTTAGGGTTGCTAACCGTGTTTGAGGTGGCAGAGGCGGCGGTCGAGGCGGCGCTCGCGGCCGGGGCGCGGTACGCGGACGCGCGCGGCATGTACCAGCGCAACGAGTCGATGGCCGCCCGCAACGGCGACGTCGAGGACCTGGCCCAGCGCGAGTCGGTCGGTGTCGGCGTGCGGGCCCTGGTCGGGTCGTCGTGGGGATTCGTGGCGGTGCCGGACCCGACCGACGCCGAGGCGCGCCGGGCCGGCGAGCGGGCGGCCGCCGTCGCCCGGGCGTCGGCGCAGGTGCCCGGGCCGGACGTGACCCTGGTGCCGATCGAGGTACGCCAGGACAGCTGGGCCAGCCCGTGCGAGGAGGACCCGCTCTCGGTCCCGCTGACCGAGAAGGGCGACCTCGTCGCCGGTGTCACCGCGACCATGCGGGCCGCCGGCGCGTCCCTGGCCGAAGCGTCCTACCAGGTCTGGGACACCACGAAGTGGTTCGTCTCCAGCGAGGGATCCCGGATCGACCAGCGGGTGCGGGAGTGCGGCGCGGCGATGAGCGCGACCGCGATCGGCGAGGGCGAGACCCAGCGCCGGTCGTACCCGGGGATCCGCGGACAGTACGGCACCCGCGGCTGGGAGCTGGTCCGCGAGCTCGACCTGCCCGCGCACGCTGCCCGCATCGCCGAGGAGGCGCAGGCGCTGCTGACCGCGCCGGAGTGCCCGGCCGGCGAGACCACGCTGATCCTCGGCAGCGAGCAGATGGCGCTGCAGATCCACGAGTCGGTCGGGCACGCCACCGAGCTGGACCGGATCCTCGGCTGGGAGGCCGCGTACGCCGGGACGTCCTGGCTGGACCTGGCCAAGCTCGGGCAGCTGCGGTTCGGCTCCGACCTCATGACGATCACCGCGGACGCGACGCTGCCCGGCGCGCTCGGCTCGTTCGGGTACGACGACGAGGGCACCCCGGCGGCGCCGCAGGACATCGTCCGGGACGGGATCTGGACCGGCGTGCTGTCCGGCCGCGACTCGGCCTCGGTGGCCGGCCTCTCGTACGGCGGGATGGTCCGGGCGGACGGCTGGGCCCGGCTGCCGATGGTGCGGATGACCAACGTCGGGCTGCTGCCCGGCGACTCGTCGCTGGCGGAGATGGTCGCCGCCACCGAGGACGGGATCCTGATGGACACCAACCGGTCCTGGTCGATCGACGACCGCCGGCTGAACTTCCAGTTCGGCTGCGAGGTCGGCTGGGAGATCCGCAACGGGCGGCGCGGGCGGATGCTGCGCAACCCCACCTACACCGGGATCAGCCCACGGTTCTGGGGGTCGATGGACATGATCGGCAACCGGTCGGAGTGGACGTTCTGGGGCACGCCCAACTGCGGCAAGGGCCAGCCCTCGCAGGTCGGCCACACGGGCCACCCGTCGGTGCCGGCCCGCTTCCAGGGCGTGCGAGTGGGGGTGCGCGGATGACCGGGAACGCTCGCGAGCAGCTCGCCGCGCGGGTGCTCGACCTGGCCCGGTCGGTGGCCGGGCCGTCGGCGCAGGCGGAGGTCACGGTCAGCTCCACCGTGCGCGGGCTGACCAGGTTCGCCCGCTCGTTCGTGCACCAGAACGTCGTCGACACCAGCGAGCGGATCCGGCTGCGGGTGGTGGTCGACGGCTCCTGGGCCGCGGTCAGCACCGACCGCGCCGACTCTGACTCGCTGCTGGCGACCGTGGAGTCCGCGGTGGCCGCGGCCCGGGTGCGCCGGCCGGACGCCGCGTTCCCGGGCCTGGCCCCGCCGGCCCCGCTCGCCGGCGGCGGCAACTGGGACGACGCGACCGCGGACGCGACGCCGGACCAGCGGGCCGCGGTCGTGCGCGAGTTCGTCGCGGCGGCCGACGGCCTGGAGACGGCCGGTTACGTCGAGTCGACGCGGACCGAGTCCGTGTACGCCAACACCGCCGGGCAGACGGTGTCCGGCCGGGTCACCGGCGCGGCCGCGGACGGGATCGCAAGGGTGCCGGGCGCGGACGGCGTCGCCCGGCGGGGCTCGGTGCGGCTGGACGAGCTCGGCGGCGCCGGCCTCGGCCGGATCGCCGCGGCGAAGGCCAGGGCCGGCGCGTCGCCGGTCGACCTGCCGCCGGGCGACTACGAGGTCGTGCTCGAGCCCGCCTGCGTTGCCGACATCGTGCACTTCCTGCTCGTGCACGGATTCAACGGCCGGCCGGTCGGCGAGGGGCGGTCGTTCGTCCGGCCCGGCGAGCAGCAATTCGACGCCGCGCTGCGGATCTGGGACGGGCCGCTGGACGAGCTGTCCACCGCGCTGCCGTACGACGTCGAGGGCACGCCGCGGCAGCGGCTCGACCTGGTCGTGGACGGGGTCAGCGCCGCGATCGCGCACGACCGCCGGACCGCGGCGGCGGCCGGGGCGAGCTCCACCGGCAACGCGATCGACGGCGGCGAGCGGTGGGGTGCGGTGCCGGACCAGCCGCGGGTGGGTGCCGGCGGCGGCGGGTCGTCGGCCGACCTTGCCGCGACGATGCGGCGGGGGCTGCTGGTCAGCGACTTCTGGTACACCCGGATCCTCGACCCGCGCACGGTCGTCATCACCGGGCTGACCCGCAACGGGGTCTGGCTGATCGAGGACGGCGAGATCGCGGCGCCGGTGAGCACGTTGCGGTTCACCCAGTCGTACCCGAAGGCGCTGGCGCCCGGGGCGGTCCTCGGCGTCGGCTCGGACGCCAGCGCGGTGCCGGTCCGCAGCGCGAGCGAGCTGGTGCACGCGCCGAGCCTGCACCTGGCCGGTTGGCACATCACCGGCGGCGCCGCCGGCTAGCGATCGTTAGCTAGCGCGGCCGCTGCACCCGCTCGGCGTCACGTCCGCGGGCCCGTGTCAGGCTGGCGGGCGGCGAGTGAGGTGATGATCGGGCGGTCGGCGGGGAGCCAAGGGACGGTGTCGAGCTCGTCCGGGGCCAGCCAGCGCAGCTCGGCGTGTTCGAGAGCGGCGGGTTCGCCGTCGGCGAGCGCGGCGGTCCAGGCGTGCAGCAGGAGGTCCGCGCCGATCGGGACGTCCGGGCCGACGCGTGCGCCGACCTCGACGGTGATGCCCAGCTCCTCACGCAGCTCGCGGACGAGCGCGGCCGGCTCGGTCTCGCCCGGCTCGACCTTGCCGCCGGGCAGCTCCCAGCCCGCCGGCCGCTCCCGCCGCGCCGCCAGCACGCGGCCGTACGCGTCCCGCAACACCGCCCCGACCACCACCCGCACCCCGCCACCCTCCCACCCCGAACCAACGCCGGCCGCGCGTGCGTGGGCGCCACGACCCGACCGACGACGGGGCTGCACGCGCCGTGCCGGCACAGCGCCAGGACCCCACCGACCTTCGCGCTCTGCGCGCCGGGCGCGGGTCGTGGCGGAATGGTGCCACGAGCCGACCGGCCCGCCGGGTGGCGTCAGGACGGCGGGTGGGATGTGCGTCGCGGATGGGGATGGTGGTGGGATGGGGGTATGAGCGAGCTCCTGGATCAGGCTGCGATCGACTCCGCGCTGGCGAAGCTCGACGGGTGGACCGGCGGTCCGGACGGGATCACCCGGACCGCCGAGCTGTCCAGCTTCCCGGCCGCGATCGCGGTGGTCGACCGCGTCGCCGAGGCCGCGGAGGCGGCCGACCACCATCCGGACATCGACATCCGCTGGCGGACGCTGACCTTCACCCTCGCCACCCACTCGGCCGGCGGCGTCACCGCCAAGGACGTCGACCTCGCCGGCACGATCGACGACATCGTCCGCGCCGGCTAGACACGCCGAACCGGCCGGACGAGAGCAGCGGCCCGGGGCTACTCGTCGACCAGGGCCTCGAGGGCGGGCAGCGCCGCTTCCAGCGCGGCCCGCTGCTCCGGCGGCAGCGCGGCCAGCTTCTCGATGAGGATGTTGTTGCGCTCCCGGCGCAGTGCCCGCAGCGCCGCCGCCCCGCCCGGTGCCAGCGACACCAGCGAGCCGCGCGCGTCGGACGGGTCGGCCCCGCGGCTGACCAGGCCGGCCTCCTCCATCGCGCCGACCATCCTGGTCATCGTCGGCGCGGCGACGTTCTCCCGCGCGGCCAGGTCCCCGTTGCGTATCGGCCCGGCCGCCTCGATCGTCACGAGCGCGGACAGCTGGGCGGGGGACAGGTGCCCGGGATCCCGTTGCCGCAGCCGCCGTACCAGGAGGCCGACCGCGACCCGCAACCGGCCGGCCAGCTCCGCGTCGGACACACCGGCCGCGGACACACCGGCCGCGGACACACCGGCGGCCGGCGCGCCGGCCCGGGCGCGGGACTCGGCCACCACCGGGCCACCGGAGCTCGTCATCTGTTCAGGGTGCCAGTCGGGCGGACACCGACGCACCCGCCGGCCGCTGCGGGTCTTCCGAGCCGGCGGATCCCGGCTCCGCCTCGGCGGACTCCGGCTCGGCCGCGACCGGCGGCACCGGCACCTCACCCACCGCACCGTCGTCCACCACTACCGGCTCCTCGTCCGCGTGCACGTACCGGCTCCCGCGCAGCGCCGACGCCACCGCCGCCACCACCGCGAGCCCGGCCGCCGCCAGGAACACGACCACCAGCCCGGAGTGCACCGGGTCGGAGATCAGCTGCGGGAAGAACTCCTGCCCGGTGATCCGGGCGGCCTGGTCGGGCGGCAGCTGCGCCAGCACCGACGGCCCGAGCAGCGCCTGGACCGGGTTGAAGCCGAGGAATGCCGCGAACACGCTGCCCACCGGCGGCAGCTCGGCCGCCCGCTGAGCCGCGTCGGCGGGCACCCCGGCCGCCTGCAGGCCGGAGCCGAGCGTCGACGGGAGCGAGTTGGCCAGCCCGGCGATGAGCAGCGAGAAGAACACGCCGATCGACAACACCGTGCCCGCGGTCATGAACGTCGCTCCCATGCCGGCGGCGGCGCCCCGCTCCGAGGCGGGCACGCTGCTCATCACCGAGGCGGTGTTCGGCGCCGCGAACAGCCCGGACCCGGCGCCGTTCAGCGCGATCAACACCGCGAACTGCCAGTATGTGAAGTCGATCGGCAGCAGCAATAGCCCGAGGAACGTCACCGCGACCAGCAGCAGCCCGGCCGTGGACAGGATCCGCGCGCCGTGCCGGTCCGACAGCCGCCCGGCCAGCGGCCCGGCGGCCAGGAAGCCGACCGTCAGCGGCAGCAGGTAGATGCCGGCCCACAGCGGCGTCTGCTCGAAGTCGTACCCGTGCAGCGGCAGCCAGATCCCCTGCAGCCAGATGATCAGCATGAACTGCATGCCGCCACGGGCGATCGAGGACAGCAGCGTGGCGATGTTGCCGGTCGCGAACGCGCGGATCTTGAACAGGCCGAGCGAGAACATCGGGTTCCGCACCCGCGACTCGATGAGTACGAACAGCCCCAGCAGCGCGAACCCCCCGAGCAGCCCGGTCAGCACCCACGGGTTGGTCCAGCCTTCCGTGTGCCGGCCGTACGGCTGGATCCCGTACGTGATCGCGGCGAGCACCGCGGTCAGCCCGACCGCGAACGTCAGGTTGCCCCACCAGTCGATGCTGACCACGCGCCGGACCACGACCTCGTGCAGCGACCGGTACGCCCAGACCGTGCCGAGGATCCCGAGCGGGACGCTGACCAGGAACACCGACCGCCAGTGCCATTCGGAGAGCAGGCCGCCGGCAACCAGCCCGATGAACGAGCCGGCCAGCGCCGCGACCTGGTTGATCCCCAGCGCCATCCCCCGCTCGGACGGCGAGAACGCGTCGGTGAGGATCGCGGTCGAGTTCGCCATCAGCATCGCCCCGCCGATGCCTTGCACGATCCGGAAGCCGATCAGCCAGATTGCGCCCGCGCTACCGGTGAACGGCACCGCGGACAGCAGGATCGAGGCCACGGTGAACACCACGAAGCCGAGGTTGTAGATCCTGACCCGGCCGAGCATGTCCCCGAGCCGGCCGAGCGTGACCACCAGCACCGCCGAGACGAGCAGGTAGCCCATCAGCATCCACAGCAGGTAGCTGGTGTTGCCCGGAGCCAGCGGGTCCAGCCCGATGCCGCGGAAGATCGCCGGCAGCGAGATGATCACGATCGACTGGTTGACCGTGGCGAGCAGGATGCCCAGTGTCGTGTTGGACAGGGCGATCCACTTGTACGGCATTCCGTGCCTTTCCAACGATCGTCGAGCGGAGCAAAACGCTTAGCCAATGCTAAGCAGTCGGCGGTCCCGGCGCTGTCGGTTCTGTCACCGGCGCCGTGAACAGCCGGGAAACCTCAGCGCGCGGACGCGGCGGCCACCTCCGGCGCCTGCGGTTCGGGCACCTCGTCGGTGTGGACGTACCGCTTGCCGCGGGCGAGCGAGACCGCCGCGGCGACGACCGACATCAGCACCGCCGCGGTGAAGACCACGACCAGCCCGGAGTGGAACGGACCGGAGATCAGCCCGGGGAAGAACGACTGGCCGGTCAGCTCGGCCGCCTTGTCCGCGGGCAGCTTCCCGATCACGTCCGGACCGAGCAGCTGCTGGATCGGGTTCACGCCGAGGAACGCGGCGAACACGCTGCCGACCGGCGGCAGCGCGGTGGCCCGGGCGACCGCGTCGGCCGGCACCCCGGCCGCGGCCAGCCCGGAACCGAGCGCCGAAGGCAGCGACCGGGCCAGCCCGGCGATGAGCAGCGAGAAGAACACGCCGATCGACAGCACCGTGCCCGCGTTCATCGCGGTCGCCCGCATGCCGGAGGCAACACCGCGCTGGTCGGCCGGCACGCTGCTCATCACCGCCGAGGTGTTCGGCGCGGAGAAGAGCCCGGAGCCGATCCCGTTCAGCGCGACCAGCGTCGCGAACGCCCAGTACGAGAAGTCGACCGGAAGCAGCAGCAGCCCGAGGAACGTCGCAGCGACGAGCAGCAGCCCGCCGGTGGCCAGCAGCCGGGCGCCGTGCCGGTCGGACAGCCGCCCGGACAGCGGCCCGGCGGCGAGGAAGCCCGCGGTCAGCGGCAGCAGGTAGATGCCGGCCCACAACGGCGTGTCTTCGTACGCGTAGCCGTGCAGCGGGAGCCAGATCCCCTGCAGCCAGATGATCAGCATGAACTGCATCCCGCCGCGGGCGATGGACGACAGCAGCGCGGCGAAGTTGCCGGCCGCGAACGCCCGGATCCGGAACAGCCCGAGGTGGAACAGCGGGTCCGCGACCTTGGTCTCCACGATCACGAACGCGACCAGCAGCAGCGCGCCGCCGATCAGGCCGGCGAGCACCAGCGGGTTGGTCCACCCCTCGGTCCGGCCCCCGTACGGCTGGATCCCGTACGTGATTGCGGCGAGCAGCGCGGTCAGCCCGACTGCGAACGTGATGTTGCCCCACCAGTCGATCCGCACGCGCTGCCGTCGGGCGGTCTCCTTGAGCGAGGCGTACGACCAGATCGTGCCGGCGATGCCGATCGGCACGCTGACCAGGAACACCGCGCGCCAGTCCCACTCGGACAGCAGCCCGCCGGCCACCAGACCGATGAACGAGCCGGCCAGCGCGGCGACCTGGTTGATCCCCAGTGCCATGCCGCGCTCGTTCGCGCCGAACGCGTCGGTGAGGATCGCGGTCGAGTTGGCCATCAGCATCGCGCCGCCGACGCCCTGCACGATCCGCCACACGATGAGCCAGAGCGCGCCGGCCTGTCCGTGGAACGGATCGACCGAGAGCAGGACCGCGGCGATCGAGAAGACCAGGAAGCCCAGGTTGTAGATGCGGACCCGGCCGAGCATGTCGCCGAACCGGCCGAGCGTGACCACCAGCACCGCCGAGACGAGCAGGTAGCCCATCAGCATCCACAGCAGGTAGCTGGTGTTGCCCGGGGCCAGCGGGTCGAGGCCGACCCCGCGGAAGATCGCCGGCAGCGAGATGATCACGATCGACTGGTTGATCGTCGCCAGCAGCACGCCCAGCGTGGTGTTGGACAGCGCGATCCACTTGTACGCCATGCGCGACCTTCCGAGTTGCTTAGCTACGGCTAAGTAAATCATCTCGGTACCAGAGGTATTCCGGCCGGGACGGCGGACCGGGCGGCCGGGCGCTGCGTCTCGGGTGGACGGGGCGCCCGCGCAGGTCGCTCGGGTGGTACGCCGTAGGGTCTGTGCGCGTGGCCGAGCCCTGGTGGAAGAGCGCCGTCGTCTACCAGATCTACCCGCGCAGCTTCGCCGACGCGAACGGCGACGGGATCGGCGACCTGGCCGGGATCGAGTCGAAGCTGGACTACCTGGTCGAGCTCGGCGTCGACGTGGTCTGGCTGTCCCCCGTCTACCGCTCGCCGTGGGCCGACGGCGGCTACGACATCAGCGACTACGAGGACGTCGACCCGAGCTTCGGCACGTTCGCCGACTTCGACCGGCTGCTGGCGAACCTGCACGAGCGCGGCCTCAAGCTGATCATGGACGTGGTCGTCAACCACACCTCGGACGAGCACCCGTGGTTCGTCGAGTCACGCTCGTCCCGGGACAACCCGCGCCGGAACTGGTACTGGTGGCGGCCGCCGCGGTTCGGCATGCAACCCGGCATGCCGGGGGCGGAGCCGACCAACTGGGCCTCGTTCTTCTCCGGCCCGGTCTGGGAGCTGGACGAGCGGACCGCCGAGTATTACCTGCACCTGTTCGGCCGCAAGCAGCCCGACCTCAACTGGGAGAACCCCGAGGTCCGCCAGGCGGCGTACGCGATGATGCGCTGGTGGCTCGACCGGGGCGTCGACGGCTTCCGGATGGACGTCATCAACATGATCTCCAAGGACACCGCGCTGCCGGACGGCCCCGCGCTCGGCACCGCCCCGTACGGCGACGGGTCGGCGTACTTCATCGACGGCCCGCGGATCCACGAGTTCCTGCACGAGATGCACCAGGCCGTGCTGACCGACCCTGAGCTGCTCTCGGTCGGCGAGATGCCCGGGGTGACCGTCGACGAGGCCCGGCTGTTCACCGACCCGGCCCGGGCCGAGGTGGACATGGTGTTCCAGTTCGAGCACGTCGGGCTGGACCACACCGCGTCCAAGTGGGACATGCACCCGCTGGACCTGCGTGACCTGAAGACCAACTTCGGCCGGTGGCAGGCCGGCCTCGCCGACGTCGGCTGGAACAGCCTCTACTGGGACAACCACGACCAGCCGCGGATCGTCTCCCGCTGGGGCGACGGCAGCCCGGTGTCGGCCAAAACGCTCGGCACGCTGCTGCACCTGCACCGCGGCACGCCGTACGTGTACCAGGGCGAGGAACTCGGCATGACGAACTACCCGTGGTCCGGGATCGGCCAGTTCCGCGACATCGAGTCGATCAATCACTACGCCGACGCGATCGCCCGTGGCGCCGACCCGGACCTGGTGCTGGCCGGGCTACGCGAGGCCAGCCGCGACAACGCGCGCACGCCGATGCAGTGGGACACCTCGGCCAACGCCGGGTTCACGGCCGGCACGCCGTGGCTGCCCATCAACCCGAACTACACCGAGATCAACGCGGCCGCCCAGCGCGACGCCGCGGACTCGGTGCTCGCGCACTACAAGCGGCTGATCGCGCTGCGGCGCGAGGAGCCGGCGGTCGCGCTCGGCGACTTCACCATGCTGCTGCCCGAGGACCGCCAGGTGTATGGGTTCACCCGCCGGCTGGAGTCGACCGAGCTGTTGGTGCTGTGCAACGTGTCCGGCTCGCCGGCCGACGTGGCGCTGCCCGAGCCGGCGCCGTGGGCTTCGGCCGAGCTGCTGCTCGGTACGCACGGCACGCCGGGGACGGGCACCCTGCAGCCGTGGGAGTCACGGGTGCTGCGGCGCGTCGTCGTCTGACCGCAGGTCGCCGCGCGACGGCAGGCCGCCGCGCGAGGGCAGGTCGCCGCCCGGCGGCAGGTCGTCGTCGGACTCCAGGTCGTCGTCCTCGTCCCGGGTCCGCTTGACCAGCTGCTGCCAGCTGTCCGGCAGCCGCAACGACTCCGCCCGCAGCGACAGGTACGCCAGCCCGGCGGCCGGGATCGGCATCCAGAAGTTCACCAGCCGGTACGACACGACGCCAAGCAGCGCAACGCTGCGGGGGGCGCCGAACCCGACGATCGTCGGCACCAGCACGCCCTCGACCAGGCCGAGCCCGCCCGGCGTCACCGGCAGCGCGGCGACCACGTTGGCCAGCCCGAACGAGACGATCAGCCCGTCCAACCCGAGCCGGTAGCCGTACGCGGCGATGAACACCCACAGCGCCGCCGCGTCGAGCAGCCAGTTCAGCGTGGCCCAGAGCACGGCCTGGACGAGCATCCGGCGGTCCTTGGCCAGCTCGCGCAGCCGGGCGGCCGCGGTGCGGACGTACCGCTCCACCGTGTCCTCGGTGACGTACGGGATCCGCCGGGCAACCGCTCGGACGAAGCGCACCGACGACTCCTGGCCGCGGGTGAGCAGGATGACCGCGATCACCCCGCTCGCGACCAGGAACGCACCGACGATCGCCGCGGTCGTATACAGCGGGTCGAACCCGCGCGCCGGGATCGACGCGACCAGGCCGATCCAGAGCAGCACGTTGAGCACGATCGCCGACCCGACGCCCTGCACCGCCGCGCCGAGCGCCGCGTCCGGCCCGGCCACTCCGTGGACGTGCAGCAGCCGGAACCGGACGGCGCTGGCCGTGGCCGCGCCGCCCGGCACGATGTGGCTGACCCCGAGCGTCGTGGTGTCGATCCGCAGCAGCGTCCAGAGGCCCGGGCGCCCTTTGGCTGGCAGCACCGACCGGGTCAGCGCCGCGTACGCGACCACCGAGAGGATCTCCAGCGCCGTACCGATGACCAGGTACGCCGGCTTCACGTCGCTGAGCGTGTGCAGCGCGTTGCGGGCACCGGCGATCTGCGGGATCACCAGGTATTCGATCGCGAACACGAAGGCGGCAAGGCCTGCGCCCCACCGCAGCCAGCGAGGGAGCCGGAACCGCCGCGCCCCGCTCACCCCTGGATCGTAGGCACTCCCCCGCGCGTGCTACGGGTCGTAGTCTGGTGATCCCTTCTCGGTCAGGAGGTCGGCGTGCTCGTCAGTGACCTGATCAAGCGCAAGGGCGACGCGGTGACCAAAGCATCGCCCGAGACCACCGTCGCCACGCTGCTCGACCTGCTGGCCGAGCACCGCATCGGCGCGGTCGTCGTCTCGGCCGATGGCGGGGTCGACGGGATCGTCTCCGAGCGGGACGTGGTCCGGGCCCTGCGCACCGCCGGGGCCGCCCTGCTCGATGCGCCGATCTCGACCGTGATGACCTCGGACGTCGTGGTCACCGGCCCTGGCGACACGGTCGAGGACATGATGCGGCTGATGACCGACCGGCGGATCCGGCACGTGCCGGTGGTCACCCACGACGGCCGACTGGCCGGGATCATCAGCATCGGCGACGTCGTGAAGAGCCGCATCGACGAGCTCGAGGCCGACCGGGACCAGTTGATCGGCTACATCCAGTCCGGTCGCTGACGGCTCCGGCCGGTGGCCGGGTTACGGTCGCGCCGTGATCGGGATCGTGCATCCGGGGTCGATGGGCGCGGCGATCGGGAGCGTGCTGCTGGCGCGCGGGATCGAGGTCGGCTGGGCCTCGGCGGGGCGCAGCGACGCGACCAGGGCCCGGGCGGAGGAGTTCACCGACCTCGGCACGGTGGACCGACTGCGGGACGCCTGCGAGGTGGTCGTGTCGGTCTGCCCGCCGCACGCTGCGCTCGACGTCGCGTCCGCGTTCGCCGGCTACCGGGGCCTGTACGTGGACGCGAACGCGGTGAGCCCGGCGACGGCGGCGCGAGTGCGGGAGATCGTCGGCGAGCGGTTCGTGGACGGCGGCATCATCGGCCCGCCGCCGCACCGGGCCGACACGACCCGGCTCTACCTGTCCGGGTCGGACGCGGCGGTGGTGGCGGCGCTGTTCGCCGGCACGGACCTGTCGGCACGGATCGTGCCGGACGCGTCCGCGCTGAAGATGACGTACGCGGCCTGGACCAAGGGCACCACCGCGCTGCTGGTCGCCATCCGCGCCACCGCGCGCGAGCTCGGGGTCGAGGACGAGCTGCTCACCGAGTGGACGCTGAGCCTGCCCGGGTTGCCGACCCGGTCGCAGCAGGCGGCCCGCATCGGGGCCGAGCGGGGCTGGCGTTGGTCGTACGAGCTGGAGGAGGTCGGCCGGACGTTCGCGGCTGCCGGGCAGCCGGACGGGTTCGGCGCGGCCGCCGCGGAGGTGTTCGGGCGGATGGCGCGGTGAGGCGGTCTGCGCCGATTTCAGGCTGATTACCAGCGCGGTCGCCGGTGGTGGGTCGGCACGGCGACCGCGCTGGCGTTGGGGACCCGCAGAGGGTCACGCTGTGAACGATCCGTCCGGAGCGTGAGCAGTCGATGAGAGCCCGCTGGGCGAACGATGAGAGTCCGCTGAGTAATTGATGGGAGCGCGCTGAGCGATCGCTGTGAGGCCGCGGCTGGGATGCCCTAGCCTCCCGAGATGGACTGGACGCTCGAAGTGGTGTGCGTGCCGGTGTCCGATGTGGACCGGGCCATCGGGTTCTACGGGCAGAAGATGGGGTTCGCGCTCGACCACGACACCGCGGTCGGGTCGGCCCGGATCGCGCAGCTGACCCCGCGCGGGTCGGGCTGCTCGATCGTGCTCGGCACTGCCGACATGGCGCCGGGCTCGCTGCGCGGGCTGCAGCTGGTGGTGCGGGACGTCCGCGCCGCCCGGGCCGAGCTGGCCGGCCGCGGCGTCGAGATCAGCGAGGTGCAGGTCTACGGCCGCGACGGGACGCTCCGGCCGGCCCGCGACGACGACGCCCTCAACAACGTCGGCTTCGCCTTCTTCGCCGACCCCGACGGCAACACCTGGTCCCTCCAACAAATAGACGCCCGCTCCTAGGGGCCGAGGTCAGCTCAGGCGGTGGAAGAGATGTTGCCGGCGCGGAAGCCGATCGGACGGCCCAGGTCCGCATACCCCCATGATCCCGACCGCCGGCCCGGGCCGGTTCGGCCGGGCCCCACTCGGGCGGCGGATGTGTCACGGTGATGCGGTGTTCCGCACGCTCGCTGTGCTCGCCGGCCTGTCGCTCGCCACCGATCTCGGCACGGGTGCCCCGCTCGAGGAGTCGCTCAAGCGGTGCGTGGTGGCGACCCGGCTCGCGCGGGCTGCGGGTTGCGCGGACGCCGAGGTCGGCGACGTCCTCTACACCGCACTTCTCCAGCACCTCGGATGCACGGCATACTCGCACGAGGCCGCCCGCGCCTGGGGCGACGACGTGGTCGCGACGCGGCTGGCGTTCCTGACCGACTTCTCGGACCCGAAGGACGTGTTGCGCACGTTCGTTTCGGGGGTCGCGGCCGCGACCGGGAGGTCCAGGCCTGGGGTGCTGGCGACCACCGTCACGACGGGCAGGCACTTCTCCACCGAGGGACCCGGGGCGACGTGCGAGGTGGCCCGTGACGCGGCCCGGCAGCTCGGCCTGCCCGCGTCCGTGCAGAACGGCCTGTTCCACGGGATGGCGATGTGGAACGGCAAGGGTGTGCCTGCCGCGGCCGGACCGGCCATCCCGTTGAGCTGTCGGATCATGCATGTCGCGGCCACTGCCGTGCTGTTCGCCGGCCACGCAGGCTCGGACGCGGCCGTCTCCGAGGTACGCCGGCGCGCGGGCAGCTACCTCGACCCCGACCTTGCCGGCGCCTTCGCGGATCGGGCCGGGGAGCTCCTGGCGGACCTCGACCACATCGACGCCTACGAGTGCGTGCTCGGATCGGAACCCGACCCGGTACGGCTCGTCGACGACGCGGAGTCCGAGGCGTTGGCCCGCACGTTCGGCCACCTCGTCGACCTGAAGAGCCCTTTCCTGCACGGCCACTCCGCCGGTGTGGGTGACCTAGCCGCCGCGGGCGCACAGAAGCTGGGGCTGCACGAGCAGATCCGGACCGTACGCATCGCAGGCTACCTGCACGACATCGGACGGGTCGGCGTCTCCAGCCGTATCTGGGACAAGCCGGCGCCGCTGAGCGTCGCCGAGCGCGACCAAGCCCGGCTGCATCCGTACTACAGCGAGCGGGTCCTCTCCCGGATCCCCCAGCTGACCGAGGTGGCGATGCTTGCCGGGCAGCATCACGAACGCTGCGACGGCAGCGGCTACCATCGCGGAGCGATGGCCGCGCAGCTGTCCATCGCCTCGCGCGTACTCGCCGCCGCCGACGCCTACCGGACTCTGGTCGAGGGCCGACCGCACCGGCCGGCGCTGTCGACGGAGCAGGCGGCCGGACGGCTGCAGGCCGAGGCCAGGGCCGGCCGCCTCGACGGGGAGGCGATCGCGGGCGTGCTGCGCGCAGCCGGCCACGCGAGCGGAACACGGGGTCGCCGTCCGTCCGGCCTGACGCGGCGGCAGGTCCAGGTGCTGCGCCTGATGGCGGAAGGCCTGTCGAACCGAGACATCGCGCGGCGGCTGGTGATCTCGCCCCGTACGGCTGAGCACCACGTCCAGGACATCTACCTGAAGATCGGTGCCACCTCCCGCGCCGCGGCCGCGCTCTACGGGATGGAGCATGGGCTGCTCGACAAACCTGGGTAGGTCAACCCATGTCCCGGCGCCGGCGGAAGCCGACGCTCGCGGCATGACCAGACAGACGGCACCCGCCTCCCCGACCGGCTCCGCACCCGAGCGGCTCGTCACTCCCGCGTTCGTGCGGCTGGCGATGGCCGATCTCGCCTACTTCACTGCGGCGGGGGTCGCGGTCTACACGCTCCCGTTCTACGTCACCGGTCCGGTGGGATCGGATGTGTCGGGCGCCGGACTGGCGTTCGGGGCATTCGCGGTCACCGCGCTGGTGCTGCGCCCGTTCGCCGGGCGGCTGTCCGACACCGTGGGACGCCGGCCGCTGCTTCTCGGTGGCGCCCTGCTGTGCGCGGTTGCCCTGCTCATCACCGCCGTCGTGCAGTCCTTTGCCCTGGTCGTCGTGCTCCGGCTCACGCTCGGTATCGCTGAGGCCGCGTTCTTCGTCGCGTCCTTCGCCGCCGTCGCCGACCTCGCGCCCGCCAGCCGCCTGGGCGAGGCGCTCAGCTACAACTCGCTCGGCCTGTACCTCGGCCTCTCGTTGGGCCCGCCTCTCGGAGAGCTCCTGGTCCGGACCGTTGGCTTCACCGCCGCCTGGTCGGCCGCGGCGACCCTGGCGTCGCTCGCCGCCGTGGTCGTGTGGGGCATGGGCGAGACCGGGATCCGCCGGTCGGAAGCGCACCCGCCGGCCCGCCTCATCCACCGGAAGGCGCTGCCGGCCTCGCTCGGGTTCTTCACGTCGGTGCTGGCCATGGGCGGATTCCTCGCCTTCGCAGCGCTCCGGGCCGACGCCGTGGGCCTGGCAAGCACGAGCATGCCGCTGTTCGCTTACGGCAGCATCGTCGTGGTCGGCCGCATCGTGTTCGCCAAGATCCCGGACCGGCTGCCGTCCCTTCCGTTGGGCGCCGCGGCTCTGGCAGTCATCGCCTCCGGCATGACTGTCATCGCTGTCTGCGGCACCGCGGCCGGACTGATCACCGGGACGGCGTTGCTGGCCCTCGGCGTCACGTTCAGCACCCCGGCGTTCTTCGCCGCGGTCTTCGCGACGGCGGCCCCCGGGGAGTACGGAGCCGCGTCCGGGACCGTCAGTGCCTTCCTCGACCTTGGCCTCGGTGGTGGTCCCATCCTGCTGGGTCTGATCGCCGCGAGCGCCGGACTCCCGTGGACCTTCACCGTGGCCGCCGCGGTCGCGCTCGCCGGCAGCCTCTGGACCCTCTCCCTCGCCCGGCCCACGGTTGCGTGCTCTAGCCGTGCCCCGAGGGCGCCCTGGCGTCGGTGGCGTTGAGTGCGCACCGGCGGCCGCGCTGCTGCGTCCCCCTGACAACCAACCAGCGGGTGGTCGGCGTCGACGGGTCAAGAGCGAGCGGAACGCAGTTCGGGCAGCCACGCCGCGATCTCGTCCTGGAACGGCAGGGTGACGCCCCAGAAGGCAGAGCACGCCAGCGTTGGGAGGTCATCCATGACCAGCATCGTCACACTCGCACCTGCGTGGGACGGCAGACCATCGGCAAGTACTGTCCTGGCCGCCGGCTTCGTCGGTGGGTGTCCTCCCGGACCCGACGAGGCGAGCTGGTGAACCAGGTGCACCGTCGGGCGGGGCTTCTGCCCGGGTGGCTCGTGGGCAACACTGAGGGCATGTACATAGATGCGGTGCCCGAGGATGCGGCCACGGGCTCGCTGGCTGAGTACTACGTGCAGCAACGATCGGCGTGGGGATTCCTGCCCAACTATGCGGCTGCGTTCTCCACCCGCCCGGACGTCGCGCAGGCCTGGAGCACGCTCAACAGCACGATCCGCGACGGCATGGACCGGCGCCGGTTCGAGATCGCGACGATCGCCGCGGCCCGTGTGCTGCGTTCGTCGTACTGCACTGCCGCGCATTCGAAGTTCCTGCGCGACGTATGCGGTGACGAGGAGGCGATGCGCTCGATCGCGCAGGACCCGAGCGGCGCGGGGCTGGATCGGCAGGACCGCGCGGTGTTCGAGTTCGCCGGCAAGATCGCCGCGGACGCGGCAGCGGTCGAGCAGTCGGACATCGATCGGCTGCGATCCGTCGGTCTGTCCGACGCCGACATCGCCGACGTCGTGTTCGCCGTCGCCGCCCGCTCGTTCTTCACGCGGGTGTTGGACGGTCTCGGTGCTCAGCTCGACTCGCAGACCGCCGATGCGTTCCCGCCCGACCTGCGCCCGTCGATGATCGTGGGGCGCGAAGCCGCCGGACCGTAGCGGTCCCGGCGGGCCCGGGACCGACCACGCAGGCCGATGGCTCGTCCGCGGTGGAGCAAGCCGGCCAAGGTCAGACGTTGAAGCGGAACTCGACCACGTCGCCGTCGTGCATGGTGTAGTCCTTGCCTTCGATGCGAACCTTGCCGGCGGCGCGGGCGGCCTGCATGGAGCCGGCGGCGATGAGGTCGTCGTAGGAGACGATCTCGGCCTTGATGAAGCCTCGCTGGAAGTCGGTGTGGATCACGCCGGCCGCCTCGGGGGCGGTCGCGCCGATCGGGATGGTCCAGGCGCGGGCCTCCTTCGGCCCGGCGGTGAGGAAGGTCTGCAGCCCGAGGGTGCGGAAGCCGACCCGGACGAGCTGGTCGAGGCCCGGCTCGTCCTGGCCGATCGAGGCGAGCAGTTCCGCAGCGTCCGCGGCGGGCAGGTCGATCAGCTCGGCCTCCACCTTCGCGTCCAGCAACACCGCCTCGGCCGGCGCGACCAGCGCCCGCAGCGAGTCCAGTGTGGACGGATCGGCCAGCGCCTCCTCGTCGACGTTGAAGACGTACAGGAACGGCTTGACGGTGAGCAGGGACAGCTCGCGCAGCGGCTCGAGGTCGACGCCGGCCGACGATAGCGTCTGCCCGCTGTCCAAGATGGACCGTGCACTCTGGACGGCCGCGAGCACCGGCGCGCGGTCCTTGCGCAGCCTGGCCTCCTTCTCCAGCCGGGGCAACGCCCTGTCCACGGTCTGCAGGTCGGCCAGGATCAGCTCGGTGTTGACCGTCTCGATGTCGTCCTTCGGCGAGACCTGGCCCTCGACGTGCACCACGTCCGGGTCGCCGAAGGCGCGGATCACCTGGCAGATCGCGTTGGACTCGCGGATGTTGGCGAGGAACTTGTTGCCGAGCCCCTGGCCCTCGCTCGCGCCGCGCACCAGCCCGGCGATGTCCACGAACGACACCGTCGCCGGGACCGTACGGGCGCTGTCGAACAGGGTCGCCAGCTCGCCGAGCCGGGGATCGGGCACGCCCACCACGCCGACGTTGGGCTCGATCGTCGCGAACGGGTAGTTCGCGGCGAGCACGGAGTTCTTGGTCAGCGCGTTGAACAGGGTCGACTTCCCGACGTTCGGAAGGCCGACGATGCCGATCGTGAGTGCCACGACAGTCCAGTCTACGGATCCGGCGGGTCCGGCCCCGGCCCGGCGACGGGCCGCCGACGCATCGGCCGACGCGGCGGCGGACCCGCGAACGGCTGACCGCGGCCGAACGGCGACGCGCCGGGCGGCTTGCCGGGGATCGGACCGGCCGCAGTGTGACCATGCTGCGGTGGACGTCACCACGCTGATCCTGGCTGCACTGACCGCGGTGGTCGGGCTGGTCGCCGGCCTGGCGCTGGGGCGGGGCGGTGCGGCCCGGGCGGTGGCCCAGCGGGACGCGTTGCGCGCCGACGCCGACCGGATGCGGGCCGAGAAGGATCGCGCCGAGGACCGGGCCCGGATGGCCGAGGCGGAGGCCGCGGCGTCGGCCGCAGCGCTGGACGCCGAGCGGACCGGCGAGCGGCGGCTGCGGGACGCGTTCGCCGCGCTGTCCGGCGAGGCGCTCGCCCGCAACAGCGAGGCGTTCGTCCGGCTCGCCGAGGCGAGGCTCAAGCAGGCGACCACCGAGGCCGGCGGCGATCTCGACCGCCGCCAGCAGGCCATCGAGGGCCTGGTCGGGCCGATCAAGGAGACGCTGGGCAAGGTCGAGGCGCAGATCCGGGACGTCGAGCGCGGCCGGGAGGGTGCGTACGCGTCCCTGCTGCAACAGGTCGCCACCATGCGCCAGACGTCCGAGCAGCTGCGCACCGAGACAGCGCAGCTCGTCACCGCCCTGCGCGCGCCGCAGGTCCGCGGCCGCTGGGGCGAGCTGCAGCTGCGCCGGGTGGTCGAAGCCGCCGGCATGCTGGAGCACTGCGATTTCACCGAGCAGCCGACCAGCAGTACCGTCGACGGCCTGCTCCGACCCGACCTGGTCGTGCACCTGGCCGGCGGCAAGAACGTGGTGGTCGACTCGAAGGTCGCGTTCTCCGGCTTCCTGGAGGCGTCCGAGGCCAGGGACGAGCCGACCCGGGAGGCCAGGCTCAAGGCACACGCGCGGCACCTGCGTACGCACGTCGACCAGCTGGCGGCCAAGGCGTACTGGGAGCGGTTCGACCCGAGCCCGGAGTTCGTCGTCTGCTTCGTACCGGCGGACGTGTTCCTCGACGCCGCGTTGCAGCAGGAGCCCGGCCTGCTCGAGCACGCCTTCGAGCGGAACGTGGTGATCGCGACGCCGTCCACGCTGGTCGCGCTGCTGCGGACGGTCGGCTACGCGTGGCGGCAGGAGGCGCTGGCGCGCAACGCGCGCGAGGTGCAGGAGCTGGCCCGGGAGTTCTACACCCGGCTGGCCACGATGGGCAGCCACGTGGACGCGGTCGGTACGGCGTTGAACTCGGCCGTCAACCGCTACAACAAGGCGGTCAGCTCGCTGGAGAGCCGGGTGCTGGTGAGTGCACGGAAGCTGCGCGAGCTGCGGGTCACCGACGAAGAACTGCCCGCGCCGCGGCAGGTCGAGTCCGCCGCGCGCTCGGTGGAGAAGGAGGTGCTGGTGTCCGGCGACACCATCGTGCCGCTGTCCGGCACCCGCCGCCCCACCCAGGGTGACCTGCTCGGCGGCCGCGAGGCGTCCAACAGCTGACGAGACGGCGAGCAACAGTCACCGGGAGTGGAGCGTCAGCGCAAGTAGAGTGCGCGCGTGCCGCGCCGCAACCGAGCCGAACAGGAGCGAGGCGTGTACGTCGATCAGAGGCGTGACGATGTGCGAGACCGCCGGGACGAGCCGTCGCCGTCCGGTCGGGTGGGCACGACGCTCACCGGCGTCGGCGCCGTGGCGCTGCTCGCCGGGGTCAGCGCGGTCGCCGGCCTGCTCGACGTGCTCGCCGGCTCGGCGCTGCGGCTGATCTTCGCGGCCGGGCTGGTGCTCGGCACGCTCATCGCGTCGCTGCTGGTCGTCAGGCGTGACCTGCTGACCGTGGTGTTCGCGCCGCCGCTGGTGTTCGTGGCCGCGTCCGCGGTCGCGGTGCTGCTCGGCCGCGGCGAGTCCGGCGGCGGGCTGATCGACCTGGCCACCAGCTGGCTGGTGTACGGGTTCCCGGCGATGGCGTCGGCGACCGCCGTCGCGGTCGTGGTCTGGCTGATCCGCCGGGACCGCGGTCGTTAGGCGCCGGCCGAGAGGCGGCGCAGCTCGCGGGGCAGCGCGAACGACTGCTTCTCGTCGGCCGCGTTGACCTCGTCGACCTCGCCGTACCCGCGCTCGGCCAGCCACGCCAGCACGTCGGTGACCAGGATCTCCGGCACCGAGGCGCCGCTGGACAGGCCGACCGTGGCGACGCCGTCGAGCCACGCCTCGTCGATCGCGCTCGCGTCCTCCACCAGGTATGCGGCGCGGGCGCCGTGGTCGCGGGCGACCTCGACCATCCGCACCGAGTTGGACGAGTTGGCCGAGCCGACCACCAGGAACAGGTCGGCGCGGGCGCCGATCGCCTTGACCGCGGCCTGCCGGTTCTGGGTGGCGTAGCAGATGTCGTCGCTGGGCGGCGAGTTCAGCGTGGGGAACCGCTCGCCCAACGCCCGGACCGTCTCCAGCGTCTCGTCCACCGACAGCGTGGTCTGGGACAGCCAGACGACCTTGTCCGGGTCCTTGACCTGCACGGTCGCCGCGTCCGCGGGTCCGTCGACGAGGGTGGTCGCCGCCGGCGCCTCGCCCGCGGTGCCCACGACCTCCTCGTGGCCGTGGTGGCCGATCAGCAGGATCTCGTAACCCTCGCGGGCGAACCGCTTGGCCTCGTTGTGCACCTTCGTCACGAGCGGGCAGGTCGCGTCGATCGTGCGCAGGTTGCGGGCAGCGGCCTGTTCGTGCACCACGGGCGCGACACCGTGCGCGGAGAAGACCACCGTGGCGCCCTCGGGGACCTCGTCGGTCTCGTCGACGAAGATCGCCCCGCGCGCCTCCAGCGCCCGCACGACGTGCAGGTTGTGCACGATCTGCTTCCGTACGTAGATCGGAGGGCCCTCGAGCTCGAGGATCCGTTCGACGGTCTGGACGGCCCGGTCGACACCGGCGCAGTAGCCGCGCGGGGTGGCGAGCAGGACCTTCTTCGGACCGGTCGGGATCATGCCCACGATGGTACGTGCGGGGGTCACGAGCGTCCGGCCGGCACATGCGGCAGGCTGTGAGCATGAGCACGCCGATCCCGCCGCCGCTGCGCGCCGCCGCCGGGCTGGCCGCGCTGACCATCGACGCCGCCCGCAAGGTGCCGCAGCAGCTCGTCGGCCTGCCGGTGCTGGCCGTCAGCACCGCGCTGCAGGCGTCCCTCAAGGCGCAGCAGACGTACGCCGGCCTGATCGCCCGCGGTGACGAGGTCCTCGGCCAGCTGCGCCGGCGCGAGGACGCGCCGTGGGCCCGGTTCGACGACGAGGAGCCGGCCGGCGCCCGACCGCCGTCGGCGTTCGATGCCGTTCCGGAGCCGGCCGAGGCCGCCGACGGGGTGGCCGACGCGCTGGCCGCCGAGGACCTGGCCGACGCGCTCACCGCGGAGGCGACCGAGGAGGCGGCCCTGGTCGAGGAGGTCGAGCGCGACCTCGACCCGGACCGGGACGCCGACGTGGTGCAGCTGGCCGAGGCCAGGGCCGAGCAGGCTGAGCAGGCCGAGCAGGCCGAGGCCGACACCGAGAACGTGCTCGGCGAGATCGAGGAGGACGAGGTGGCCGCCGCCGACGCCGCGTTCGCCGACGCCGGGCTCACCGTGGTCGATCTCGACGTCGACCCGGCCGCCGCGGACCGTGCGAACGGGCGACCCGAGGGCTCGGGCACCGAACCGGGCACCGACATGCCGGCCGACGGCATGGCACTGGCCGCCGACGCCGCCGCGACCGGAGCGGCGCTGGCCGCGGACATCGCGGTCGGCGGGCCGGGCGGGCCGCCGGTCGCCGGCTACGACGACCTGTCCATCCCGCAGCTGCGCGGCCGGCTGCGTGGGCTGTCGGTGGAACAGGTCGAGGCGCTGCTCGCGTACGAGCGGGCGACCCGGGTCCGGCCGCCGTACCTGACGATGCTGGAGAACCGGCTCACCACGCTGCGCTCCAGGTGACCAACCCGACCAGTCCCGAATCCCCGTGGCCGGTCCGCACGGTGGCGATGAAGATCGCCGACTGGGTGGCCCGGCTCGGCGAGGTCTGGGTGGAGGGCCAGGTCACCCAGCTCAACCGGCGCGGCAACGCGACCGCGTTCCTCACCCTGCGCGACCCGGCCGCGGACGTGTCGGTGTCGGTGACCTGCCGCGGCGACGTGCTCGACGGGATCGTGCTGACCGAGGGCGCCCGGGTGGTGATCCGGGCCCGGCCGGACTACTACGTCGGCCGGGGCACGCTGACGCTGCGGGCCACCGAGGTGCGCCCGGTCGGCGTCGGCGAGCTGCTGGCCCGGCTGGAGCGGCTCAAGCGGATCCTGTACGCGGAGGGCCTGTTCGCGCCGGAGCGCAAGCGGCCGCTGCCGTTCCTGCCGACCAAGGTCGGCCTGGTAACCGGGCGGGCGTCGGCGGCCGAGCGGGACGTGCTGGAGAACGCGCGACGGCGCTGGCCGGCCGTCGCGTTCCGGGTGGAGGCGGTGCCGGTGCAGGGGCCGACCGCGGTGCCGGCGATCGTCGACGCACTGCACCGGCTGGACCACGACCGGGACGTCGACGTGATCGTGGTCGCCCGCGGCGGCGGTTCGGTCGAGGACCTGCTGCCGTTCAGCGACGAGGCGCTGATCCGGGCGGTGGCGGCGCTGCGGACGCCGGTGGTGAGCGCGATCGGGCACGAGCCGGACTCGCCGCTGCTCGACCTGGTCGCGGACGTCCGGTGCTCGACGCCGACGGACGCGGGCAAGCGGGTCGTGCCGGACGTCGCCGAGGAGCTGTCGCGTGTGGACACCCTGCGACAGCGGGGCCGCCGGGTGCTCGGCGCCAGGGTGGACCGCGGCCTGGCGGAGCTGGACGCGCTGCGCCGGTCCGGGCGGCGCTGCGTGACGCACGCGCTGGACGTGTCGCTGTCCACAGTGGACGGGCTGCGGACCAGGGCCCGGCGGTCGGTACGGGACCGGCTGGCCGCGGCCGAGGCGGACCTCGAGCACTCCCGGGCGCGGGTGGCGGCGCTGTCGCCGGCGGCGACACTGCAGCGCGGGTACGCGGTGGTGCAGAAGGCGGCCGACGAGACGGTCGTCCGGGAGCCGGCCGACGCGCCGGACGGCACGGCGCTGCGGGTGCGGGTCGCCGGCGGCTCCCTCGACGCGGTCGCCGGGCCGGCCGGATCGACCGCGCCAGCCGGATCGGTCCGGTCGACCGGGCCCGCGGGGCCGACCGGGCCGGCCGGGCCGACCGGGTAGCGTGCCGGCCGTGAGCGAGCCGTCGCTGGGGTACGAGCAGGCCCGGGAGGAGCTGGCCGAGGTGGTCCGCCGGCTGGAGGCGGGCGGGCTGAGCCTGGAGGAGTCGCTGGCGCTGTGGGAGCGCGGCGAGAAGCTCGCCGACATCTGCCAGCAGTGGCTGGACGGCGCCCGCAAGCGGCTCGACGCAGCCCTCGGCGAGCCCGAGGAGTAGCCAATCCGGTGACACGGACACCCGGGTCGCGGTGGAATGTGGCATGGACCGGGAGCTCGACCGGGCGCGGGCGGCGCACCGGCAGCAGGCGTGGGCGGACGCGTACGCCCGGTTCAGCGCGGTCGACGAGGTCGAGCCGCTCGACCCGGCCGACCTCGAGCTGGCCGCCGAGGCCGCGGACCTGTCCGGCCGCAGCGACGACGCCGTCCGGCTGCTGCGGCGCGCCTACCCCGCCTACGCGGAGGCGGACGCGGTCGGTCCGGCACTGCGCTGCGCCTACTGGCTGGGCAAGACGCTCGCCTGGGGCGGCGAGTTCGCCCAGGCCGGCGCGTGGCTGGCCCGGGCCCGGCGGCTGGCCGAGGCGAACCCGGACTGCCCGGAGCGGGCATACCTGCTGGCTTACGAGGCTGAGCAGCTGCTGCGGGCCGGCGCCTCCGCCGAGCTGGTGCCGACCGCGCAGGCCCTGGTCGAGGCGGCCGTCCCCGGCACCGACGCCGACCTGACCGCGGTCGCACTCATGACGTCCGGCTGGGCGCTGGTCTCCACCGGCCGGGTGGCGCCCGGCCTCGCGCGCCTGGACGAGGCGATGGTCCCGGTCGCCGGCGGCGACCTGTCCGCCCGGGCGACCGGGATGATCTACTGCGTCGTCATCGGCATCTGCCAGCGCCTGCACGAGCTGCACCGGGCGCGGGAGTGGTCCCAGGCGCTGGCGGACTGGTGCGCGGTCCAGCCGGAGTTCACCGGCGCGTACCGGGGACTGTGCCGGGTGCACCGGGTCGTGCTGCTGCGGCTGAGCGGGGGCTGGCCGACCGCGCTGAGCGAGGCACGGCTCGCCTGCACCCAGCTCACCGGCCGGTACGGCGAGGTGGTCGCCGGGGCCGCGTTCTACGAGCTGGCCGAGCTGCACCGGCTGCGCGGCGAGTCCGCCGAGGCCGAGGCGGCGTACCGGGACGCGCTGCGCTACGGCGGCGACATCCAGCCCGGGATGGCGCTGCTCTGGCTGGCGCAGGGCCGCACCGACGCGGCCGCCGCCGCGGTCCGGCGGGCCCTGGCCGAGGCCGCCGACCTGGCCCAGCGCGCGCCGCTGCTGCCGGCGGCGGCCGAGGTGCTGGCTGCGGCCGGCGACCTGACCGGCGCGGCGCAGGCGGCGGCCGAGCTGGCCGCGGTCGCCGAGGAGCTGGGCACCACCGCGCTGGTGGCGATGTCCGGACAGGCGACCGGGACGGTGCACCTGGCCGAGGGCGCGGCGGAGAAGGCGCTGCCGGCGCTGCGGACCGCGTGCCGGCAGTGGCACGAGCTGGACGTCCCGTACGAGGCGGCCCGGACCAGGGTGCTGATCGCGCAGGCGTGCCGGACTCTCGGCGACCGGGAGTCGGCCGATCTCGAGCTGGAGACGGCCCGCCGGGTGTTCGCCGAGCTCGGCGCGGTCACCGACCTGTCCACAGTGGACGGCATGGCCAGGTCCGGTGTGGACACTGCCGGGCTGTCGCCGCGGGAGCTCGAGGTGGTCCGGCTGGTGGCGGCCGGCCGGAGCAACCAGGCGATCGCCGCGGAGCTGGTGCTGTCCGAGAAGACCGTCGCCCGGCACCTGAGCAACATCTTCGGCAAGCTCGGGGTCACGTCGCGGACCGCGGCGGCCGCGTACGCGTACGAGCACGGGCTGGTCTGAGCCGGGTACGCAGAACTACCCATGCCCTTCCGGCACGAATGGGCAGTGCTTCCGAAGCGGGCGGACCGCCGTCCTGGCGAGCATCTCCTCACGACGACCGAGAGGAGAAAGTCATGATCGTCGAACGGTTCGAGACCGTGATCGTGGGCGGCGGACAGGCCGGGCTGGCGATGGGATACCAGCTGGCCCGCCGGCACCGCCCGTTCGTCATCCTGGAAGCCGCCGACCAGGTCGGCGACTCCTGGCGGAACCGCTGGGACTCGCTGCGGCTGTTCAGCCCGGCGAAGTACGACGGGCTGCCGGGCACGCCGTACCCGGGGCCGGACTGGTCCTTCCCGACGCACCAGGAGTTCGCCGACTACCTGGTCGACTACGCGGCCCGGTGGGAGCTGCCGGTGCGGACCGGCGTCACCGTGCGGCGGCTCTGGCACGACGGGGAGCGCTACGTGCTCGACGCGGGCGACCACCGGTACGAGGCGGACAACGTGGTGGTCGCGGCCGGGTACGACCGGGTCCCGACGGTCCCGCAGTTCGCCGCCGAGCTGGACCGGCGGATCGTCCAGCTCACCCCGCGCGACTACCGCAACCCGGCGCAGCTGGCCGACGGCGACGTGCTCGTGGTCGGCGCCGGCAACTCCGGCGCGGACATCGCGCTGGACCTGGCCGGGACGCACCGGGTGCTGCTGTCCGGCCGGCACCCCGGCCAGCTGCCGTGGCACATCGACCGGTGGACGGCGCGGCTGTTCACCCCGCTGGTGATGTTCGTGTTCCGGCACGTGCTGACCGTGCGCACGCCGATGGGCCGGGCGATGCGCCGCCGTGCCCTGGCGCACAGCGGACCGCTGATCCGGATCAAGTCGGCCGACCTGGCCGCGGCCGGGATCGAGCGGACGGCCCGGACGGTCGGCGTGACCGACGGGCGGCCAGCGCTCGCCGACGGTCGGCAGCTCGACGTGGCCAACGTCGTGTGGGCCACCGGGTTCCGCCCGGACGCCGGCTGGATCGACCTGCCCGGCCTGGACGCCGGCGGCGACCCGGAGCAGCGCCGCGGCGCGGTGGCCGGCCGACCCGGCCTGTACTTCCTCGGCCGGCTGTTCCAGGACTCGCTGTCCTCCTCGATGATCCAGGGCGTCGGACAGGACGCCGGCCACATCGCGGCGGACATCGCCCGGCAGGCCCGGACCGGGCGCCCGGCGGCCGAGCCGCTGGCCGCGTGAGGCGTCAGCGCACCGAGGCGGCCAGCTCGGCCAGGTCCGTACCGGACGCATCGCCGGTCACCAGCACGCCCGCCTTCCCGATCGTGGTGGCGAGCAGCTGCTCACCGCGCTGCGTCCGGTACGCCTGCCAGCGGGTCGCGCCGACCGGCACGGTGCCGTCCGCGGTCGCGCCGGGCTGGGTGGCGGTGACCAGCAGGTCGACCGGCCGGTCGCCGATGACGACCTCGGCGAACCGGTTCTCGTCGGTCAGGTAGCCGATCGTCAGCGTCACCGGCGACCGCTTCTCCCCCGCCGGCGCGTCCACGCGCGAGCTGGTCGCCCGCCAGTCTCCGGGCAGCGGGCCGGGCGCCGGCAGCGGCACCGGCGAGATCCGCTGCGCGTCCGTCACGTCGGGGCGGGGGTCGACCGAGGGCACCGGCGTCGGCGCGCCGCGCTGCCAGAGCACCAGCACCACGATGACGATCACGATCGGCACCAGCGACCAGAGCAGCCCGGTGAACGACCGCCCGGGTCGCCGGCGGCGCTCGGTCGGCACCGGCGTCTGCGTACTCACACCGACCATTGTGGCGCGGCCGTCCGGGTGCGGCGTCTGGGAGGATGCGGTCGTTGCCCGCAACGCGCCACGGGAGGCCGCTGTGACCGATGTCCCTCCGGAGCTCGCCGTCCGCCGCGAGGCGCCGGACCGCAACCTCGCGCTGGAGCTGGTGCGGGTGACCGAGGCCGCGGCGATGGCCGCCGGCCGCTGGGTCGGCCGCGGCGACAAGAACGGCGGTGACGGCGCCGCCGTCGACGCGATGCGCACGCTGATCAGCACGGTCTCGATGCGCGGTGTCGTCGTCATCGGCGAGGGCGAGAAGGACGAGGCGCCGATGCTGTTCAACGGCGAGGAGGTCGGCGCCGGCGAGGGACCGGAGTGCGACGTCGCCGTCGACCCGGTGGACGGCACCACGCTGATGGCCAAGGGCATGCCCAACGCGATCGCCGTGCTCGCCGTCGCCGAGCGCGGCACCATGTACGACCCGTCCGCGGTGTTCTACATGGACAAGCTGGCCACCGGCGCCGAGGCCGCGGACGTCGTGGACATCACCGTGCCGCCGAAAGAGAACATCGCCCGGGTGGCCAAGGCCAAGGGCGCCGCGCGCGAGGACGTCACCGTCTGCATCCTCGACCGGCCGCGGCACGAGGACCTGGTGCGCCAGGTGCGGGAGGCGGGCGCCCGGATCAAGTTCATCTCCGACGGCGACGTGGCCGGCGCGATCATGGCCGCTCGCGAGGGCACCGGAGTCGACCTGCTGCTCGGCGTCGGCGGCACGCCCGAGGCGATCATCGCCGCCTGCGCGCTGACCTGCATGGGCGGCGTCCTGCAAGGCAAGCTGTGGCCGCGCGACGACGCCGAGCGGCAGAAGGCCCTCGCCGCCGGGCACGACCTCGACCAGGTGCTCACCACCCGCGACCTGGTCAGCACCGACAACGTCTACTTCGCCGCGACCGGGGTGACCGACGGCGAGCTGATGCGCGGGGTGCGCTACCGGGCCGGCGGCGCGCAGACCCAGTCGATCGTCATGCGCGGCAAGAGCGGGACGATCCGGCTGGTGGACAGCTGGCACTCGCTGACCAAGCTCCGGGCCTACTCGTCGATCGACTTCGACGGGCCCGGCACCGGGCTAGACGGTTGACCGTGCGAGGCAGATGATCTCCGGGCTGTCCTCGGTGAGCGGGCCGCGGTCCCAGTCGCCGTAGTAGGTCTCGACCTGCAGCCCGGCCTCGGCCAGGAACCGGTCCAGCTCGATGCGGGGCAGGAACCGCAGCGTGCCGAGGTCGACGTGGTCGTGCCAGCGGGCGCCGTCGGTGATCTCGGCGAACGTCACGAACTCGCCCTCCACCTTGCGCACCTCGTACCGGACCGTCACGGCGTCGCCCTGGTACGGCAGCTCGAACGAGCTGCCGTCCCACGACTCCCAGGCCTTCGCGCCCGGGTTGCGGGTCTCGAACGCGACCCGGCCGGCTGGCCGGATCGCGTCCCGCATCCCCTGCAGCGTGGCCAGGACCTCCTCGTCGGTGCGCAGTTCCTGGAAGGCATGGCCGGTCATCGTGACCAGGTCGAACTCCCGGTCGTACGCGCCGGGCCGGAGCACCCCGGATACCCACTCGATCGACGGCTCCTCGCGGGCGACGGCCAGCATGCCGGCGCCAGGGTCGAGCCCGACGAGCCGGCCGCGATGGCCGTCCCGCCGGGCCCGCTTGAGCAGCGTGCCGGTGCCGCAGCCGACGTCGAGCACGTCCCCGGCCGCGCGGACCAGCGACAGGTAGAACTCGTCGCCCGGCCCCCACGGGTTCTGCGCGTCGTACAGGCGGCCGTCCTCGACGTCGGCGTAACTCACGCGTCGCCCAGGTAGAAGCGGACGCCCTGGTCGTCCGTGCACTCGCTGGTGGTCCCGTACGGCTGGCGCGCCGGGTCGGTGGCCGTCCCGCCCGCGGCGCGCACCCGCTCGACCGCGGCCGCCACGTCGGGCACCTTCCACATCGGCACCGCGGTGTCGGCCGCGTGGCCGCCGTGCATCCCGGTCATCGGGCTCACCCCCGGCACGTTCCATCCGTCGTCGACGGTGCCACCGGTGAAGGTCCACCCGAGCACCTGGCCGTAGAACCTACGGAACCGGGCGGAGTCGGCCACCTCCAGGGTCAGGTAGGACAGGTCGCCCTGGCCCCGGCCGTTCTCCGGCGAGCGCGGGGCCGTCCCGGCCGGGTGCAGCGCGAACGCGACGCCGTGGTCGTCCGCGCAGTCGGCGGCCGTCCCGTACGGACGCTCCTGCGGGTCGGTCGCGGTACCGCCGGCCGCGCGCACCCGCTCGACCGCCGCGGCCACGTCCTCGACCGCGTATGACAGGTGGAAGCCGGGCTCGCCGGCACCGAGGCCCATCGGCAGCGCCTGGCCCTCGACGGTGCGACCGCCGGGCGCGTATCCCGGGCTGAACCGCCAGCCGAGCACCGCGCCGTAGAACGCGGCCGCCCGGTCCGGGTCGGGCACGGTCAGCCAGGCGTAGCCGACGTCCCCCGGCCGTTGGGTCTCCGGCAGCTCCGACAGCGGGGTGTGCAGCAGCCAGCGGTGCCCGAACGGGTCCACGATCGTGACGTTGCGGCTGCCGTAGTCGTCGTACATCGGCCGCGGCATCCGGCCGCCGCGGCCGATGGCCAGCCGCATGGTCTCGGCCACGTCCGGGACCTGCAGCGACAGGCTGACCGGGGTTCCGGCCGGGGACGGCGCGATCACGCCGATCTCCGGGAACTCCTCGGCCAGGTAGAGCGTCCCGCCGGACAACGCCAGCTCGGCATGCCCGACGCGCCCGTCATCCATCGTGATCGGCTCGCCGACCAGGTGGGCGCCCAGCACCTCCACGTACCAGTCCAGGGCGCGGCGGCCGGATCCGATGGCCACGGCCAGGTACGGGACGGCGGCGCCACGGGCGATGGTCGGCGGCTGTTCGGTGATCGTGCTCGTCACGGCGACTCCTCGGGGCAGGGCCAGTGCGCGCTCGATGCGGGCACGCAGGCTGGCAGCGAAGTCCGGGTCCGGGTCGGTCGGGACGACCGGCTCGCGCAGCGCGTCGAACGGGTCGGTCATCTACTCCACCTCCGTCCCCGGCGTGTCGTACGCGCGGCGGAACGCCGCGCGGGCCCGGACCAGCAACGCCTCGGTGGCGTGCAGGGTCCGGTCCAGCAGCCGCGCCACCTCGGGGACGGGCAGGCCGTCCAGGTAGCGCAGCGTGAGCGCGAGCCGGTGGTGCGGGCCGAGCCGCTCCAGCGCCGCCCGGGCGGTGACCGCGTCGAGCACACCGTCCTCCCAGGGCGGCTCCGGCTCGGCCGGCACGAGCGCGAGGCTGCGCTCCTCCCGGGCCAGCCGCCGCCAGTGGTCGACCAGCTTGTGCCGGGCGACACCGATCAGCCACGCGATGCTGACCGGCTGGTCCCGGCGGACCGTGTCCACCGCGGCCAGGAACGTCTCCGCGGTCAGGTCCTCGGCCAGCGCCTTCTGCCCGCACCGGGACAGCAGGTAGCCATAGACCTGCGGCAGCGCCTCGTCGTACAGCGCCAGCAGGTCGGCCCCCGCCGCCGGCTGCTCGCTCACCGTGTCCGCTCCTCGGACAGATCGGCAGGCGCAGGCGCCAGCCGATCGGCCCTCGTCGCTCTCCGCTCGCGCTGCGAGCCCTCGCGCTCGCTCACACACATCCTTCGCCCGGGAGCCCACTTCTCCGACGGGTCGGCGCGAACTATTTCAGGTCGTAGACCGATTCGGCGTTGCGGTGCCCGATCAGCCGGGCGATCCGGGTCGCGTCCGCGGCCGACCACTCGCCGGCCTCGACCCGCTCGGCGAGCAGCCCGCCGAGCGCGCGGCGGAAGGTGAGCGCGCCGAGGTAGTAGAGCTCCGGCAGCGCGTACGCGTCCGAGGAGTAGAGCAGCTTGCCGAACGGGGCCAGCTCCGCCGCCTCGGCCAGCACCGCCGCGGCCCGGGTCGGACCGACGTAGTGCAGGGCCAGGCCGACGTCGAGATGGACGTGCGGGTGCACCGAGGCCAGCCAGCCGGCCTGCCGCTGGTACGGCCAGCAGTGCAGCAGCATGACCGGGACCCGGTGCCGGTGCAGCCAGCCGGTGAGCAGCGTCGGATCGATCTTCGCCATCCGGATGTCGGAGTCGCCGAAGCCGATGTGGAACTGGATCGGCAGCCCCAGGTCGACCGCGGCGGCGAGCGTCATCCTGGTCAGCACCGGGTCGGCCAGCCGGGCGCCGTCCCAGCCCGCGGCGGCCGCGGCGACCTCGGCCGGGGTCGGCGGGACGGGGTCGAGATCGAGCCCGACCCGGTACGCGGCGATCGACTTCACCCCGACCGCGCCGACGTCGGCGACGGCCCGCGCGAGCCGCTCCGGGTAGCGGCGGGCCAGCTCGTCCGGCTCGACGCCCTCGGCGGCCAGCGTCTCGGCCACGGTCTCCAGCCGCACCACGTGATATCCGCGGCCGCCGGCGAAGGCGGCCAGCTGCTCCGGCGTGGTCAGCCCGTCCGGCCGGAAGCCGGTGTCCACGCAGAACCGGGACGTGCCGGTCGGGGCCAGGAACCGCCGGCCCAGCTCGGCCGGGCCGAGCTCGCGCCGGCGGTCGAGGTAGTCACGCCGGGACGCGTGCGGGTCGAGGTCGAGCACCGGCGCGCAGTGCCGGCGTACGGCCAGCCCGACCGGGCTGTCGAAGTTGGTCCGGCCGGCCGGCGGCGGACCGCCCTCGCCGAGCCGCGCCTCCACGCCGTCGTCGTCCAGGTCGACCGTGCTGACCCCGTGGCAGTGGTGATCGACCAGGTCCATCCGGTCGGTCACGTCGCGGATCAGTACACCCACCGGTACGCCTCGGCGATCCCCTCCGGGGTCAGCTGCTCGGCCCTGGCCTGCTCGCCGCGGCGGACCGCGAGCACCGCGTCGGCCAGCACGTCGCCGAGCGCCTCCCGCAGCACGCCGGACTTCTCGAACGGCACCAGCGCGTCGGCCAGCGACTCGGGCAGCCGGCGGATCCCGCGCTCGGCCAGCTCGGCCGGGTCGAGACCGGCCGGGTCGCCGCTGACCGGCGGTCCGGGCCGCAGGCCGCGGCGCATCCCGTCCAGCCCGGCGGCCAGCACCCCGGTGAACGCCAGGTACGGGTTGGCGGCCAGGTCGACGCACTTCACCTCGAGGTTCGCGGCCCGGTCCCGGTGCCCGACCGAGCCGGTGATCGCGCGTACGCCGGCCTCCCGGTTTTCGTGCCCCCAGGCCGCGAACACGCCGGCCCAGTGCGACGGGTGCATCCGCAGGTAGCTGGACGGGCTCGGGGTCAGCAGCGCGGCCAGCGCCGGCAGCTGCTCGACGATCCCGGCCAGGAACCCCTCGGCGTCCGCGGTCATTCCGAGCCGGCCGTCGCCGCCGGCGTGCAGGTTGTGCCCGTCCCGCCAGGCCGACAGGTGCAGGTGACCGCCGTTGCCGACGCCGCCGGCCAGCACCGCCGGCGCGAACGACACCCGCAGCCCGTGCCGCTGCGCCACCGCCCGGATGGTCTGCCGGACCAGCACGCTGCGGTCGGCGGCGGCGACCGGGTTCACCGCGCCGACCGACACCTCGTACTGCCCGGCCGCGTACTCGGGGTGGAACTGGTCGACGTCGGCGCCTTCGGTGGCCAGCGCCCGCAGCAGCTCGGCGCTGAACTCGCTCTGCTCGACCAGCCGGGTCATCCCGTACGCGGGGCCGACGCAGGCCGGCTCGAACGCCGTGCCGCCGGGCAGCGCGAGGGCGAACTCGACTTCGATGCTGGCCTGGAACGTCACGCCGTCGGACGCGGCGGCCGAGACCAGGTGCCGCAGCAGCGTCCGGGTGCAGGCCGGGTGGACCGCGCCGTCCTGGGTGATCCGGTCCACCGGCGCCCAGGCCCAGCCGGGCTGGCCGGCCAGCGGGACCAGCTCGTCCAGGTCCGGGTAGAGCCGCAGGTCGCCGTCCGGGCCGCCGAGCACGTCGGTCGCCACGATCGAGTCGTCGGCGAGGAACGTGTCGAACACCGGCGACATCCCGACGCCCCAGGCCGCCGCCCGGTCCAGCGCGGTGAGCGGGACGGTCTTGATCCGGTTGATCCCGGCGGTGTCCACCCAGGACAGCGCGACCGCGGTGACCCCGTGCCCGGCCAGGTCCGCGGCCCGCTCGGTGGCCCGGTCGTGATCGCCCGGGCGGCCGCCGGGGACGGGATCGGTGAGGGTCGTCATGCGGGCTCCCGGGTCGGCGCGAGCCCCTGGTCGGCGGTCAGCCGCTCGCCGGCCCGGCGCGCGATCTCCGGCCGCGCCAGCACCAGCACCACGGCGAGCAGCAGCCAGACCGCGCAGATGGCCGGGTTCCACCCCGCCTCACCGGTCGGGTACGGGATGACGTTGCGGTAGATCGTGTAGCCGAGCACGACCAGGGCCAGCACCGGGATGACGATCTCCCAGCGGCGGGTCGTGGTGTCGCCGGAGAAGAACAGCAGCCGCACCGCGCCGATCGTCGCCAGCACGTACGCGACCAGCAGGATCAGCGTGCCGATCACGCCGGAGTTGGCGAACACGCTGAACGACGGCGACTCGTCGTGCCGGTAGGCGATGCCGAGGATCACGACCAGCGCGGCCGCGCTGCCGACGACCACTCGGGCGGCCGCGGCTGGGGTGCGGTTCGGCTCCCGCACCCGGCCGAGGCCAGCCGGCGCCACGCCGTCCCGGCCGAGCGCGAACAGCAGCCGGGACGCGCCGACCGCACAGGCAAGCGCGCAGCCGAAGGCGCTCACGGCGGCGCCGAGGCTGATCAGGTGGCCGACCCAGCTGCCGACGTACTCGCCGCCGAGGTCGCCGAGCAGCGAGCCGGATGCGGCGAACGCCTGCTGGCCGGCGGTGTCCGTGCCGAAGCCCATCACCTCGACCCAGGTGACGAAGATGAAGTAGAGGCCGCCGAAGATCGCAGTGCCGAGGATCGCCCGCGGGATGTCCCGGCGCGGCTGCCTCGCCTCCTCACCGAGGGTCGCGGCCGCCTCGAAGCCGGCGAACGACAGGAAGCCGAACACCACGCCGAGGAACAGCGCGCTGGTCTGCGTCCCGGGCTCGACCGAGAACGGGGTGAACGTGACCTCCTTGCCGTTCGGCGCGCTGCCGGCGGCCAGCTTGGCCAGGATGATCACCGAGACCACGAGGATGAGCAGGACGGTCAGGCCCTCGACGGTGAGCAGGAACCGGGTGCCGCGGCGGACCGGCGACACGGTCAGCGCGTATACCCCGAGCAGGGACAGCAGGGCGAACAGGAACGGCGCCCACTGCGGCGGGTCGTTCCAGATCCCCAGCCCGTCGAGGAACGAGGTGAGGAACCGACCGGCGGCGGTCGAGGTGACCACCGCGTAGAAGGTGTACGTGCCGAGCAGGCCCCAGCCGGCGACCACGCCGGTCCTGGCGCCGAGTGTCGCCCCGACGAACCCGTACACGGACCCGGAGTGGTGATACTTCTGCGTCAGCCGTACGAACGTGTACGACACGAGCAGCACGCCGACCGTCGCCAGCGCGAAGGTCAGCGGGACCGCCCGGCCGACGCTGCCGATCACCCCCTGCGGATTGATGTTGGCGGCCATCGACGGGGCCATCAGGGCCACCGAGATGCCGACCGCTTCCCAGATGTTGAGCTCGCGCCGGAACACCGACGTCCCACCGGCCATGCCGTCTCCTCGGGTGCGCGGTAAACCCACGGCGAGCGCCGCCCGTTGATGATCAGTATGGACCCGGCCGTCCGTCCCGGGACAGCCCGATGGTGTGGGGGCTCACGCGGTCGGGCGCGCGGCGGCTGCCTAGGATCATTCGTGAACAGCGTCGAAGGAGCCGGTGTGAGCGAGGCCAGGCCGCGCGGCGGTCATGAGGCAGAGGACTTCCGGGTCGAGCACGACTCGATGGGCGAGGTACGGGTGCCCGCCAGCGCCAAGTGGCGGGCGCAGACCCAGCGCGCGGTGGAGAACTTCCCGATCTCCGGCCGGCCGATCGAGCGGGAGCTGATCCGCGGGCTCGCGCTGATCAAGGGCTTCGCGGCGCGCGTACGGGCCGAGCGCGGGCTGCTCGACCCGGACCGGGCGGCCGCGATCTCGGCGGTCGCCCTCGACGTGGCCCGCGGCGACTGGGACGCCGAGTTTCCGATCGACGTGTTCCAGACCGGCTCCGGCACGTCGTCGAACATGAACGCCAACGAGGTCATCGCGACGCTCGCCTCGGAGCGGCTCGGTGGGGTCACCGTGCACCCGAACGACGAGGTCAACGACCCGCTGTCGAGCAACGACCAGTTCCCGTCGGCGATCCACATCGCGGCGACCAACGCGGTCGTCAACGACCTGATCCCGGCGCTGCGGGTGCTGCACGCGTCGCTGGCGGCGAAGGCCGGCGAGTTCGCCTCGGTGGTGAAGTCCGGGCGGACGCACCTGATGGACGCGACGCCGGTGACGCTCGGCCAGGAGTTCGGCGGCTACGCGGCCCAGGTCGAATACGGGATCGACCGGCTGGAGTCGTCGCTGCCGCGGCTGGCCGAGCTGCCGCTCGGCGGGACCGCGGTCGGCACCGGGATCAACGCGCCGGCCGGGTTCGCGGCCGAGGTGATCGCGCTGATCGCGGCCGAGACGGGGCTGCCGCTGACCGAGGCCCGCAACCACTTCGAGGCGCAGGGCGCCAGGGACGCGCTGGTGGAGACCTCGGGGCAGCTGCGGACGATCGCGGTCGGGCTCATCAAGATCACCAACGACCTGCGCTGGATGGGCTCCGGTCCGCGTACCGGGCTCGGTGAGATCGCGCTGCCCGACCTGCAGCCGGGCTCGTCGATCATGCCGGGCAAGGTCAACCCGGTCATCCCCGAAGCCGTGCAGATGGTCGGCGCGCAGGTCATCGGCAACGACGCGACCGTCACGTTCGCCGGTGCGGCCGGCAACTTCGAGCTCAACGTGATGCTGCCGGTGCTGGCCCGCAACGTGCTGGAGTCGATCCGGCTGCTGGCCAACGTGTCCCGGCTGCTGGCGACCCGCTGCGTCGACGGGATCACCGCGAACGTGGACCGGGCCCGCGAGCTGGCCGAGTCGTCGCCGTCCATCGTCACCCCGCTCAACCGCTTCATCGGCTACGACGAGGCGGCCAAGGTCGCGAAGCAGTCTCTGGCCGAGCGGAAGACGATCCGCGAGGTCGTGATCGAGCGCGGCTACGTCGCGTCCGGCAGGATCTCGGAGGCGGACCTCGACCGCGTGCTCGACGTCATGTCGATGACGCACCCGCACGACTCCTGACCCCCGGTCGCCGGGGTCGACCGCGCGTGGCTAGGCGGTGAGGCGGGCGGGGACGCCGCGGGGATCCGTGGCCGGTGGGTTGATCGCGGCCGCCTTGTCGGCCAGCGCCCGGTTCGCCGCCGCCTCCCCGTCGCGCTCCCGGATCGCCTGCACCAGGTCGTCCCAGAGCACGCCGGAGGCCGGCTCGACCCGCAGCCCGGCCCGCGCGGCGGCGATCGCCCCGTCCAGCCGGCCCGCGGCCAGGTATCCGGCCGCTGCCCGGTGCGCCACGTCCGCCACGAACGTCGGCATCTCGTGCGCCACCCGGTCGCGCGCGACCCAGGTGTAGCGCCGCGGCAGGTGCGGCTCGAGCAGCGGCCCGCGGGCCAGCTCCAGCGCCCGCAGCACGTCCGACTCGTCACCGCGCTCGGCGAGCGCGACGAACAGGTGCCAGTCGAGCTGCACGTCCCCGGACAGCTGCAACCGCCCGTCCTCGTCCAGCCGCAGGCGGGCGGTGCCGTCGCCGTCGGCGCCGAGCCAGTCGCCCACCCGGGCCAGCGTCGCGTCCCGCTCGGCCACCGTCACCCCGTACGGCCAGACCGACGCGGCCAGCGCCCGCGGCGTCACCCCGCCGGACAGCGCGAGGAAGCCGGCGATCTCCAGCGCCAGCGGCGTGCCCGGCAGCAGCCGATCGGTCCCGTCGACGGCCGGCTCGCCGAAGATCCGCAGCAGCACCGCCGGCTCGCGGTCCGGGTCGACCGGCCGCGGCAGGTCCGGCACGACCAGCCCGTCCGCCGGCTCGTGCGCGGCCGCCGAGACCGGCGCCCACACCGGCGGGGGCGCCGCGGCCGGCTCCGGCTCGGCGGCGGCGGCCTCGGCCCGGATCAGCCTGGCGAGCGCCGCGTAGCTGCGGGCGGTCAGCAGCTGCGCGCCGACCGTCACGCCGAGCACGCCGGTGTCGAGCATCCCGCGGTCGTCGATCTCGAACCGCCACCGTGCGGTCGGCACCTCGCCGGCGATGAGGATGCCCAGCGGCGCGCGCCGGGTCGAGCGGGCCCAGTCCTGCAGTTCGGACAGTTGCTCCGGTGCCGGCGGGCTGGCCAGCACCAGGAAGTCGGGGGTCACGCCGTCGCCGCGCAGGCCGCGGACCCGGCCGGTGAGCACCGAGTCGATCCCGGACGCGGACAGCTCCTGCCGGCCGGCCGACAGCCGGTCGGTGACGCCCTCGACCACCTCGTCGAGCGAGTCGACGCAGCGCAGCCGGTCCTCGCTGATCGGCGCCAGCGCGGAGCCGAAACCGACCAGCGTGACCCGCATGTCGTCGGACCACCGGTTGGTGACCAGCTCGACCGCGGCCGCGGCGACCACGCTGCGGGCCCGGTCGAGGTCGCCGGCCACGCAGATCGCGCCGCCCGAGCTCTCCAGGTCGACGAAGATCCGCCCGTGTCCGTCGCCGCCGACCGACACCAGCCCGGGCAGCGGCGCGGCGACGCCGTCCACCGCCGGCAGCGGGGTGGAGCGGTCGAGCACCCAGCGGGATCCGCCGTTCTCGGCCACGAACGGCGGCGGCGCCTGGTCCTGCGGGACGGCGAGCAGCAGCTCGAGTGCGTCGGTGGACAGCCGGGCCGCGTACACCTCGGGGGCCGGGCGGTCGTGCTCGGCCAGCGTGCGGGCGAGCGTGCGCAGGGCGCGGTCGAGGTAGTCGGCGCCGGCCTGGTCCGCGCCCAGCCGGACCGCGACCTCGGCCGCGGCCGCTTCGGCGTCCGGCAGCGGGGCCGTGCTCCCGGCGCGGCGCTGGGCAGCCCGCCGGCGGCGCAGCGCGACGAGCACCTCGAGCACGCCGGCGGCGAGCAGTTCCGCGCCGACCAGGTCCCACGGCAGTTCGGGCGACCGCTCCGGCCCGCGCGCCTGGCCGCCGATCGCGTGCCCGTCGGCCCCGGCCCGGCTCAGCGGCCCGCCGACCGCCGCCGGCGCCGGCAACGCCCCACTCCCCACCCCGTACGCCGAACCAGCGCCGCCCGAGTCTGTCGCCGACCCGGTCCCGCGCACCGCGCCCGAGCCGTAGCCGGCAGCCGGACTGCCGAGCGCCCCCGAGCCGGGACCGTACTGGCCGCCCGAGCCGGAGCCCGCGGCCGTGCCGGAGGTGTGCCCGGCGGCCGAGCCGGCGCCGGTGGCCGAGCCGGAGCCGGTGGAGCCAGCGGCCGAGCCGGAGCCGGTGGGCGAGCCGGAGCCGGCGGCCGAGTCGGAGCCGGCGGCCGAGCTGGAGCCGGTGGAGCCGGCGGCCGAGTTGGAGCCGGTGGTATGGCCGGTGCCGCTGATCGTGCTGGAGCCCGCGTGGCTGAGCGGGACGGAGCCGGCGGTCGAGCCCGATCCGCCCGCCGAGTGGGAGCCGGACAGCGAACCGGAGCCCGACAGGGAGCCGGAACCGGCGAGGGAGCCGGGGCCGGAAGGGGAGCCGGGGCCGGAAAGGGAGCCGGGGCCGGAAAGGGAGCCGGGGGCGGAAAGGGAGCCGGGGCCGGCGTGGGCGGTGGTCGACTGGGTGGTGCCGCTGTTGGCGACCGACCCGTGCGCGGCCGGCAGGTCGGGCGTGACCTCGATGAGGCCCTCACCGCGCGCGTCGGCCGGCATGATCAGCGTCCAGCCCGGCCGGATCAGGCTCTCCAGCGTCAGCTTCGACCCGTCCGGCTGCGGCCGACCCTTGTTGAGCTCGAACACCTCCCGGTAGCGGATCCCGGATCCCAGGTAGCGCTCGGAGATGTCCCAGAGACTGTCGTGGTGGCGGCCGTGCGGCGGCATCACCACGTACTGCTTCGTGCCGTGCGGGGTGGCCGCCGCCTGCCCCCGGGCCGGCGCGGTCCGGGCCTGGTCCGCCTGCCGGGCGGCCGCGTCCGCTTGCCCGACCGTGGTGACCGCGACCTGGTCCATCGCACCGGAGACCGAGGCGACCGCAGCAGGCGCCGCGGCCGGAGGGCCGGACGACGTGTGCGCGGTCTGCAGCCCGTGGCCGGCGGTGGCCAACAGCAGCACCGCGGTCACCAGCCGGCGAGCCAGGTCCTGCTGCGCGGCGGCCGCGAACGGCACCCGCCACGGCAGACCACTGCCCCTTACCCCAGCCACCAGCTCGACGATCAGGCAGGACACGAGCTGCGCCCAGGCCAGCCAGACGATGCAGACGATCACGTCGAGCACGAACTCGATCGGCACCTGCCCGCCCAGCGGATCGCGCGGGATCTCCGGGATGGGGTTGCCGACGACGACGACCAGCGCGGCCGGGATGCCGACCACGATGCCGAGCAGCAGCAGCGCGGAGAGCACTCCGCGCAGCACGTCGCCCGCTCGCCTCACCCGGCGCGCGCCCTCCAGTGGCGCCCTCGACATCGTCCTGCCCACCTGTGCCTGCCCCTCACAACCCGGTGACCGCGACCGCGTCGGCCCGCTCGGTGATCGTCAACGTCTTGAACTTCGGCATGATACCGAGCAAAGTCGTACGAAACGTCATAGTCACCGTAACTCGGACACCGTTGTCCTGCCCGGGGTGGTCCGGATCCGCCAGCGGCACCCAGTCGAAGTCGGTCACCCCGGGGCTGGTGCGGTACGGCGCGACCGCCGCCGGCACCAGGCCCTTGTCCACGAAGCAGATCCCCTGCGAACGCAGCAACGCCACGTCGCACTGCCCGGCACCGGCTCGCGCCGCCTGCTCGGCGATGTCCGACGCCCGCTGCTTGGCCTCCAGCGCCGCCCCGCCGTCGATGACCAGCCCGGCCATGAAGATCATCGCGGGGGCGAAGATCGCCACGAACAGCGCGGCCGACCCGCGCTCGGCCCGCCCCCGCAGCCGGCCCGGCCGGCCCATCAGTCCGTCCCCCGGTAGATGTCGACCGCGGACACCGACGTCCGCGTGATCGTCTGCTTGCCCCACAGCGTGGTCACCCGGCAGCTCGCCGTCGCGGTGACCGATCCGCCCGGCACCGGCACGCGCGGCGTGATCACCAGGTTGGTGCAGTCGTGCCCCTTGATCGCCGCGTCGTACGCCGCCCGCGCCGCCGACTCGGCGTTGCCGTTGTGGTTGATCGTCGCGGCCCTGGCCGCGTCCCGGGCGGCGCCCTCGGCCAGCGCCCGTCCCTCGGTCACCCGGCCGACCGAGATGATGAACGAGATCACCAGCAGCAACGCCGGCGCCAGCACCGCCAGCTCCAGCGAGAACGAGCCGCGGTCGCGACGCCTGCCGGTCGCGCCGAGCTGCCGGGTCATGCTCAGTCCTCCCCCGAGCGCTTGAACACCTCGAACGGCCCACCGGCGGTCGCGGTGATCGTCAGCTTGCTCTTCCCGAAGATCCCCGGGATCAGCATGATCGGATTGGCCGACACCGTGACCTGCACCTGGTTGAGGCCGGCGATCCGGCCGTCGACCACCGGCCGGCTGGTGGTGTCCCCGCTGTTGTCCAGCCGCTCCCACTGGTCGAGCGCAGCGGTGCGTGCCAGCGTCTGGACCTGCTGGGCGGACGGGACGGTGTCCTCCAGCTGCGCGTTCGTCGGGTATGCCCGGACGGCGCGGGCGGTGCCCTCGGCCTCGGCCTTGACCACGTTGCGGGCGTGGTAGTAGAGCGCGGCCTGCACGGTCATGAACACCAGCAGCAGGAACGCCAGCGACAGCACCGCGAACTCGAGGCTGCCCGAGCCGCGGTCACCCTCGGCGGGGTGCCGCCGCGAGGGCAGCCATCGGGTCACGGCGCAGTGGGGATCTGCTCGTTCTTCACCGTGTCGCCGGCGCCGTTGACCTTGTCGATCACGATCTTGCCGATGAGCACGGCCGCGGCGATCAGCACCGCCGAGATGATCGCCGTCTCCAGCGCCGACGCCCCCCGCTCGTTGCGCTCCCGCAGCGGCTCCAGCCGGGTGCGCACGAAGGCCATCGTGAACGCGACCATCGGATGGTCGAAGAGATTGAACACTGCTGCTCCCTCGTGATCATGGGCGAAGATCGCGGGCGGACCGACGAATGGTACCTGCGTGCGGTACCGCCCGAACCTACAGAATCCGGATTACTGCCGGGTAGGCCAGAAAAAGGAGATATCCGAGGACGATCAGCATCTGAGCCACCAGCATCGACTGAGATCGCTCACCGGCCCGGCCCTCCATCTCGGCCAGCTCGCGCCGCCGCAGCGTTGCCGCCCGCGCGGCCAGCGAGTCACGGATCTTGGCGCCGTCGTCGGCGACCAGTGCGAGCGCCGCGGCGAGGTCACGCAGCTCGTTGATGCCGACCTCGTCCCCGAGCCGGCCGAGCGCCGCCCAGGGTGTGAGCCCCTGCAGCCGGGCGAACGCGAGCGTGTCGCGCAGCCGGGCGAACGGCCAGCCACCGCCGATCGAGGCCGCCGCGGTCAGCGCCTCAGGCACGCCGCGACCGCCGGCCAGGTTCATCGAGACCAGGTCCAGGAACGCGCCGACCGCGTGCCGGAAGTCCTGCCGCCGGGCTGCCGCCTCCCGGCGCACCGACGCCAGTGGCAGCAGCGCCGCGAGCAGGGCGAACAGGATCGTGGCCCCGACGGACACGGTGAAGCCGAGCTGGATCCCGGCGACGGTGGCCGCCGCGGCGAGCACCGGCCCGAACAGCAACCCGCCGACCGCGAACAGCACCGTGCTGGCCAGGAAGCCCTCCAGCGACCGGCCGAGCACGGCCAGGTCCGAGCGCAGCGAGGTGACCCGGAACCCGCGGGTCTCGAACGCCGTCGCCAGCCGGGAGCCGAGCCGCAGCTGCCAGCTCGACATGCCCTCGTTGGACAGCAGCGCCTCGGACACCGAGAACCGGGACGGCTGCCGGTCGGCGTCCAGCCGGGCTATTCCGGCGGCGATGCCGGTGCGCGCCGGCCGCAGCGCGACCACGAACATCAGCAGGCCGAGGCCGACGACCGCGCCCGCGACCAGCGCGTAGACCAGGTCCATGGACAGGATCACGACGGCGCCCCCGTCCGGGTGGCGAGCCGCTCGGGCCGGCTGTCGAGGAACCGCCTGGCCGTGTCGTACCGGCTCAGGCGCCGCAGCCAGAGGAACCCGGCGGCGAAGATCGCGCAGACCACGGCGAGCGTGATCTGGCCGCCGACGGAGTCGTACGGCTCGACGTAGTCGGGGTTGAGGAACCGCAGCCCGAAGACCACGACCAGGGTCAGCACGGTGATGATCTGCACGCTGCGCCTGGTCGAGGCGCGGCTGGCCTCGATCCGGTTGCGCATGTCCATCTCCTCGCGGGCCGCCTGGGACAGCGCGGTGAGCACGTCGCGCAGGCCGGGCCCGCGCAGCCGGGCGTTGAGGATCAGCGCGGCGAGGATCAGGTCGGCACCCGGGTCGTTGAGCTCGTCGCCGAACTTGAGCAGCGCGTCCGGCAGCGGCTCGCGGGTGTGCAGCCGGTCGATGAGCAGCGCCAGCGGCGGCTTGAGGATCGGCGCGGCGGCGTTGTAGGACGCCGGGATCGCCTGCTCCAGCCCGACCGCGCCGGCGATCGTGTCCCGCAGCGACTCGGTCCAGGAGGCGAGCGCCTCCAGCCGCAGCACCTCGGCCCGGCCGTGCGCGGCACCGCCGAACAGCTTCGTTGCGAAGAACCCGAGCAGCCCGACGCCGATCGCGACGACCAGCCAGCCGGAGGCGAGCAGCGCGACCAGCGCCAGCCCGCCGCCGAGCAGCAGCCGGCGGCCGAGGTCCGCGGGCGCGAGCCGGTCGGTGAGCGTCGGCCCGGCCGGCTCCCGCGGCGCCCAGCCGATCAGCGACGCGATGAGCAGCAGCAGCCCGCCGCCGGCGAGCGCGCCGCCGAGCAGTGCGAGCAGCAGATCGGAGGAGATCACCCGGACCACCGCCCGAAGTCGTCCGGCCGGTAGCCGGCCGCCTCCAGGTCCTCGATCGCCTGGATCGGCGCTGCCGGCCGCGCCCGGCCGTCCGGACCCGGCGCCCAGATCTCGCTCGACGTGACCCGGCCGTCGACGCCGTTGACCTCGCGCACGCTGGACACGAACCGGCGCAGCTGGCCGCCGGACCGGTAGTCGTTGCGCCGCTCGACGAAGATCACGTAGTTGATCGCGCCGGCGATGAGCATGTGCGAGGCCTCGATCGGCAGGTGCTCGGCCGCCTGCAACGCGTACGTCGCGATGCGGTTGAACACCTCCGACGAGCTGTTGGCGTGGATCGTGGACAGCGAGCCGTCATTGCCCTGGCTCATCGCGTTGAGCATGGTCACGATCTCGTCGCCGAGGACCTCACCGACGATGACGCGGCTCGGGTTCATCCGCAGCGAGCGGCGGACGAGCTCGGCCATCGAGATCCGGCCCTGGCCCTCGGAGTTGGGCAGCCGCTCCTCGAACGCGACCACGTTGGGGTGCAGATCGGGGAACTCGTCCAGGCCGAGCTCCAGCGCCCGCTCCACGGTGATCAGCCGCTCGTGCGCCGGGATCTCGTTGGCCAGCGCCCGCAGCATCGTGGTCTTCCCGGCGTTGGTGGAGCCGGCGATCATGATGTTCTTGCGGGCCACCACCGCCGCTCGCATGAACGCGGCCAGCCCCTGGTCGAGCGTCCCGTTGCCGACCAGGTCGGACAGGAAGACCTTGGGCAGCCGGGCCCGCCGGATCGAGACCACCGGGCGCTTGGTGACCTCCATGACCGCCGAGAGCCGGGAACCGTCCGGTAGCCGCAGGTCCAGCTGTGGGTTGGCGGTGTCGAACGGCCGGCTGGACAGCCCCGAGTAGGCCGCGAGGGTCTGGACGAGCTCGACCAGCTCCTCGTCGGTCTCCGCGACCGGGTCGAGCATGAGCTCGCGCCCGTCCGCGTAGCCGACGAAGACCCGGTCGCAGCCGTTGATGTCGACGTTCTCCACCATCGGGTCGTCGAGCAGTGGCTGCAGCCGGCCGACGCCGTAGAGCGCGGCGTGCACCGCGGCGGCGAGGTCTTCCTCCTCCTCCGCAGTCGGCGGCACCCGGCCGGACTCCAGCTCCAGCCGGGCGTGCGAGGCGAGCGCCCGAGCGATGAGCGACCGCGCGTACTGCCGCTCGTCCTCGGGGCTCATCGCCAGCCCGAGAACCGCGTCGTCGCGGCGCTGGCCGGCGATCTGCTCGGCGACCTCGGTGCGCAGCCGGCGCACCAGCGCGTGGTCCATGGCCATTACCGCGTCACCGGAGCCCCGAGCCGGCTGGCCAGCTGGCCGGCGATCTCCCGGACGGACCGGACCAGCAGCGAGCGGTCGAGCCGGCCGACCCACTCGCCGGCCAGCAGCCCGGCGCCCTTCGGGTCGAGCGCGACCCGGCCCAGCACCGGGACCGGCAGGCCGGCCTGCCGCAGCACCTGGTCGATCTGCTTGGGCGAGGAGTCGTCCCGCGGGCTGGTCACCACGACCGTGTAGACCTGCGGCGGCCGGCCGGGGCGGCGGTCGAGCTCGCGCAGCACCGCGCCGGCCCTGGCCCGCAGGTGGGCGACCGCGTCGATGGACGGACGGGTCACCAACACCACGGCTGCCGTGTGGGCGAGCACGTCGGCGGCCGGGCTGCCGGTGTAGAGCCGGCCGCAGTCGGCGATGACGTCCACCCCGGGGGCCAGCTCGAGCAGCTCGCCGACCGGCCCCCACAGGCCGGACAGGCCGCTGCCCTGCTCGCCGGCCGACAGTCCGACGACCACCTCGAGGCCGCCGTCGAGCCGCTGCACGTGCTCGAAGATCTGCTCCGGGCGCATCCCGCGCCGCGCGCCGACCGCAAGGCTGATCAGCCCGAGCTCCGGCGAGAGCGGCGCCCCCCGGGGGCCGCGCAGCCGCAGCGCGACGTCGCCGCCGGACGGGTCGAGCTCGGCGAGCAGGGCGCGCCGCGGCCACACCGCGGCCATGGTGATCGCGGTGGTGGTGACCCCGGGCGAGCCCTTGTCGGCCGCCAGCGCGATCAGGGCCATCAGCCGTCGCCCTTGTCGTAGTCGTGGCCGGGGTCGAGGCGGGCGAGGGTGATCGCACCCTGGGCGTTGGCCGCGGTCACCGCGGACAGGCCGTCGGTCGGGGCGGCGCTGAGATCGCGGTTGCGCACCTCGATGCCGACGACGACCGCGTTCTGCCCGGAGGCGCTGGGGTCGACGTTGGTCACGAACGCCGAGCTGATCAACGTCGCGGCGTGCGGCACCTGCTTGGGGTCGGCGGTGCCGGAGTTGGCCGACCCCGAGTTCTGCCCGCTGTTGCCGCGCGGTGTGTAGAGCACCTTGACCACGTCGCCCGCGACGAGGGTGTGCGGGTATTGCCCGTCGGGGACGTTGAGCGAGATCTGCACGAGACCCTTGGCCGGGGTGACCGCGTCACCGAAGGTGCCCTCGGACAGCAGCGAGCCCTGCTTGAGCGCGATCAGCGCCTTCTTGCCCTGCACCCGGGTGAAGAAGTCGGTGACCGGCACCGGGGCGAACAGCGACGAGTTGGTGGCGGCCAGCGCCTGCTGCCGGAAGTCGTCCCGGGTCAGCGTCTGGCCGAGCGCGACGTCGTGGGCGACCACCAGGTATTCCTGCTTCTTGCCGCTGGTCAGCACCAGCGACGCGGCCAGCGCCGCGCCGCCGAGGATCAGCACCAGCGCGAGCAACGCCAGCAGCGGCCGGCGCTGCCGGGTCGGGACCGGGAGGCGGTCGCCGGTGACGGCGGCGCCGGCCGCGCGCCGGGCGGCGCGGGTGGGCAGCTCTCCATTGGTCGTCTGGGTGGTCATGAGTGGTCGCTCCGGTCGGGGGCCGGTCGTGGTCGGGGGGCAGTCTAAGCACTTTCGGGCGATCCATCCCCATCGAGTGACCCGCTGTGGACGGGCGGTCCGCTTGTGGACAGCAAAACGCGCGAATGCGACGGAGTGGCCTAAGGTGCTCTGCCGGAGGTGAGCACCCGTGGACGTGCAGCTGACCGCGGTCGACGCCCGCAGCGGCCGGTCCGCGGACGTCGTGCTGGTCGTCGAGAAGGACAGCACCGTCGCCGACGCCGCCCGCGCGCTGCGCGCCGCGCTGGGGCTGCCCGACACCGTCGAGGGCTACGGCCCCACCTCCCCGCCCGGCGCCGAGGTCTGGATCGCCGGCCGCCCGGTCGACCCGTCGCTGCCGATGACGGTCAGCCCGCTGCGCGAGGGCGCGGTGGTCGGCCTCGGCGGTCCGGTCGGCCTCGGCGTGCACGATCCCGACGTCGGCGGCGTGGCTGAGATACGGGTGGTCGGCGGCCCGGACGCCGGCCGGGTGCACCGGCTGCCGCTGGGCGAGTTCGTGCTCGGCAGCGCGCACGACGCCGAGGCTTACGTGGCCGACGGCTCGGTCGCGGCCCGGCAGGCCCGGCTGCTGGTCACCCCGCAGGAGGTGCGCTGGACGCCGTACGACGGGGCGACACCGGCGACGATCGAGGGCCGTCCGCTGACCGAGCCGCGGACGCTGCAACCCGGGCAGGTGGTCGCGGTCGGCACCAGCCGGTTCACCGTGGTTGCGGCGGAGGCGGCGGACGCGGCGCTGGTGCCCAGCGAGGACGGCGGTCTCGCGTACAACCGGCCGCCGCGGCTGCCTCCGGCGCCGGCGAGCGTGACGGTGGAGATGCCGGCCGAGCCGGCCGACGGGCAGCGCCGGCCGATCCCGCTGCTCGCGTCGCTGGCCCCGGTGGTGCTCGGCGTGGCCATGTTCCTGATCACCAAGTCGCCGATGTTCCTGCTGTTCACGCTGCTCAGCCCGGTGCTGATGCTGAGCAGCTGGCTGACCGAGCGCAAGCAGGGCAAGCGGTCCTACCGGCAGCAGCTCGCCGACTACAAGCGCGACCTGGCCGAGGCCAAGAAGAAGATCACCGAGGCGGCCCGGTGGGAGCGCCGGATGCGCCGGCACGACGCGCCCGACCCGGCGGCCGTGCTCGTCACCGCGCTCGGCCCGCGCCGCCGGCTGTGGGAGCGCCGCCGCTGGGACTCCGACCGGCTGCTGCTGCGGGTCGGCACGGCGCGGCTGCGCTCGGCGATCGAGCTGACCGGCGGCTCGCCCAAGGACACGCCCGAGCCGCCGATGCTCGAAGACGTGCCGGTGACCGTGCCGCTGATCGAGGCCGGTGGCGTGCTCGGCGTCGCCGGGCCAGCCCGGGAGGTGCACGCCACCGCGCGCTGGTTGCTCGCCCAGGCCGCTGTGCTGCACAGCCCGCGTGACCTGTCGATCGTCGTGCTCACCGACGCCGGCGGCCGGGCCGACTGGGAGTGGACCCGGTGGCTGCCGCACACCCGGCCGGACAGCCGGGAAGCGGTCTCGTTGACCGGGAGCTCCGCCGCCACCACCGCCCGCCGGGTCAGCGAGCTGGCCGGCATGGTGCAGCAGCGGCAGGCTCAGCTGGAGGCCAGCGGCCGCGGGTTCAGCCTGGCCCAGATGCCGGTGATCCTGGTCGTGCTCGACGGCGCGCGGCAGCTGCGCTCGCTGCCCGGGATGCCGATCGTCCTGCAGGACGGGCCGGCGGTCGGCGTGTTCGCGATCTGCCTTGACGCCGAGGAGCGGCTGCTGCCCGAGGAGTGCCGGGTGGTCGCCTCCTACGTGCCGGGCGAGCAGGTCACGATGACCGTGCGGCGAGCCTTCGGCGACCGGGTGACCGGGGTGCTGGCCGACCAGGTCAGCGTGCCGTGGTGCGAGCGGGTGGCCAGGGCGATGACCGCGGTCCGCGACGTCAGCCGGGAGGAGGACGACAGCTCGCTGCCGACCTCGCTCCGGCTGCTGGACGTGCTCGACCTCGAGCCGCCGGCGCCGGACCGGATCGCCGAGCTGTGGCGAGCCAACGGCCGCACCACGGCCGCGCCGATCGGCGAGTCCGCGACCGGCACGTTCGTCGTCGACATGAAGAAGGACGGGCCGCACGCGCTGGTCGCCGGCACGACCGGATCCGGCAAGTCCGAGCTGCTGCAGTCGATCATCGCCTCGCTCGCGGTCGGCAACCCGCCGGACGCGATGACCTTCGTGCTGATCGACTACAAGGGCGGCGCGGCGTTCAAGGACTGCGTCGACCTGCCGCACACCGTCGGCATGGTCACCGACCTCGACGGCCACCTCACCGAGCGGGCGCTGCAGTCGCTCAACGCCGAGCTGAAGCGGCGGGAGCTGCTGCTCGGCGCGGTCGGGGCCAAGGATGTCGAGGACTACTGGGACACCGTCGACCACCCGGAGTTCGTCCCGCCCCCGGGTTTCGCCGTCGACCCGATGCCGCGGACGATCCTGATCATTGACGAGTTCGCGTCGCTGGTGGAGGAGCTGCCGGAGTTCGTCACCGGGCTGGTCGGCATCGCGATGCGGGGCCGGTCGCTCGGCGTGCACCTGATCCTGGCCACCCAGCGGCCGTCCGGCGTCGTCTCGCCGGTGATCCGGGCCAACACCAACCTGCGGATCGCGCTGCGGGTCACCGACGACTCCGAGTCCACCGACGTCATCGACGCCAGGGAGGCGGCCCGGATCGCGAAGACCACCCCCGGCCGGGCGTACGCGCGGACCGGGTTCTCGGCGCTCACCGCGTTCCAGGCCGGGCGGGTGGGCGGTCGCCGGCCGGGCGCGGTGGCCGGACCGCCGCCGGCCTTCGCCGGGGTGGTCGACTGGGAGCGGCTGGATGCGCCGATCCAGCGGCCGCAGGCCGCCGAGGACGACTCGAACATGGAGACCGACCTGCAGGTGCTGGTCGACTCGATCAGGTCCGCGGCGACCGCGACCGGCGTCCCGCGCTACCGCAGCCCGTGGCTGCCCGCGCTGAGCGAACAGATCGCGCTCGACCAGGTGCCGGTCCTCGCCGGGCAGCCCGGTCCGGCCGACCCGACCGGCCGGGTGCCGTCGATCCCGTTCGGCATGGAAGACCTGCCGGAGAGCCAGTCCCAGGCGCCGCTGCTGCTCGACCTGGAGCACGGCAGCCACCTGATCCTGGCCGGCGCGCCCCGGTCGGGCCGGTCGACCGCGCTGCGCACCCTCGCCGGCAGCATCGCCCGGCTGACCAGCTGCCGCGACGTCCATCTCTACGCGCTCGACTGCGGCAACGCGGCGATGATGCCGCTGGCCGACCTGCCGCACTGCGGGGCGGTCGTGTCCCGCGACCAGGTCGACCGCACCGACCGGCTGCTCACCGTGCTGCTCAACGAGATCGCCCGGCGGCAGGTGCTGCTGGCTCAGCACGGTTACGGGTCGCTGGCCGAGCAGCGGGCCGCCGCGCCCGTCGAGGAACGCCTGCCATACCTGGTGTTCCTGCTCGACCGGTGGGAGGGGTTCATGGCCTCCTTCGACGAGCTCGACGGCGGCCGGCTCACCCAGAACGTGCTGCGGATCCTGCGCGAGGGCCCGAGCGTCGGGCTGCGCGCGGTCGTCGCCGGCGACCGGTCGGCGCTGCTCGGCCGGCTGCCCACAACGGTCGAGGACAAGCTGGTGCTGCGGATGGGCGACCGCAACGACTACGGGCTGGCCGGGCTGCAGACGAAGAAGATGCCCGACTCGATGCCGCCGGGGCGGGCGTTCCGGAACGATTCGATGGTGGAGACGCAGGTCGCCCTGCTCGACCCCGACCCGTCCGGGCCGGCGCAGGTCAAGGCGCTGGCACGGGTCGCCGCCGCCGCCCGCGACCGGGACGCGTACGTGCCACGCGGCCAGCGGCCCGCCCGGGTCGACGTGCTGCCCGCGCGGATCACGCTGACCGAGGTGCTGGCCCTGCCGGCGCCGCCGCGGCCGGCGACGCCGATGTGGGCGCTGGTCGGCGTCGGCGGCGACGAGCTGGCGCCGATCGGCGTCGACCTCGACGACGACGGGCCGGGGTTCGTGGTCGGCGGGCCGGCCCGCTCCGGCCGGTCGACCGCGCTGCTGACGGTCGCCGGCTCGCTGCTGGAGGGTGGCAGCGAGCTGGTCGTGGTGACGCCGCGGCCGTCGCCGCTGCGGCATCTGGCCGGCTCCCCCGGCGTGCTCGGGGTGCTGACCGGCACCCCGTCCGAGGCCGACGTGTACGGCCTGCTCGACCAGGCGCTCGGTCCGGTAGCCGTGCTGGTCGACGACGGCGAGCTGCTGGTCGACGCACCCTGCGCCGCGGCGTTCGAGGCGGTGCTGCGGGAGGGCCGGGACGGGCAGCGGGCGCTGGTCGTCGGCGGCACCACCGGCGAGATGGTCAACGGCTACCGCGGCTACATCGTCGAGGCCCGCAAGACGAAGTCCGGCGTGCTGCTCAACCCGGAGCACCCGATGGAGGGCGAGCTGCTCGGGATCAAGCCGCCGCGCAGCGCCGTCGGGCCGATGCCGAAGGGCCGCGGGCTGCTGGTGCTGCGCGGCAGCTACCTACCGGTGCAGGTCCCGTTGCCGGACGCGTGAGCGCAGGCCGGCGACCCAGTCGTCGGCCTCGCGCAGCCGGTCCGGGTCGGCCGCGTACAGGCGGACGGTCCCGGCCGGGCGGACGCGGACGAAGCCGGTCTCCCGCAGCACGCGCAGATGCTGGGAGACGGCCGGCTGGGTCATCCCGAACTCGTCCCGCACCACCGCGCCGAGCGAGCCCGCGGACCGCTCACCGCCGGCCAGCAGTTCGAGCAGGCGCCGGCGCACCGGATCCGCCAGCACGTCGAACACGTCCACCCACGCACCGTACGCGCGCCGGGCACCGGGTTGCCCGAGACCGGCGCGACCGATCCACGGGGCCCTGTGCGCGGGTCGGGAGGTGGCTCGCCCCCGGAGCCGACGAGGATCCGGGGCCGAGCGGGAACGCCTACAGCGGAAGGTCTTCGAGCATCTCCGTGACCAGGGCGGCGATCGGGGATCGTTCCGATCGGGTCAGCGTGACGTGGGCGAACAACGGGTGCCCCTTCAGCGCCTCGATGACCGCGGCCACGCCGTCGTGCCGGCCCACCCGCAGGTTGTCCCGCTGGGCGACGTCGTGGGTGAGCACCACCCGCGACCCGGCACCGAGCCGGGACAGCACGGTGAGCAGCACGCCGCGCTCCAGCGACTGCGCCTCGTCCACGATGACGAACGAGTCGTGCAGCGACCGCCCGCGGATGTGGGTCAGCGGCAGCACCTCGATCATGCCGCTGTCCAGCACGTGGTCCACGACCTCCTTGCTGACCAGCGCGCCGAGCGTGTCGAACACCGCCTGCGCCCAGGGCTGCATCTTCTCGCCCTCGGAACCGGGCAGGTAGCCGAGCTCCTGACCGCCCACCGCGTACAGCGGCCGGAACACGACGACCCTCTTGAACGCCCGCCGCTCCAGCACGTTCTCCAGCCCGGCGCACAGCGCCAGCGCCGACTTGCCGGTGCCGGCCCGACCGCCCAGCGAGACGATCCCCACCTCAGGGTCGAGCAGCAGGTCCAACGCGACCCGCTGCTCGGCGGACCGACCGTGCAGCCCGAACGCCTCCCGATCCCCCCGTACCAGCCGGACCTGCTTGTCCGCGGTCACCCGGCCGAGCGCCGAGCCGCGTGCCGAGATCAGCCGCAACCCGGTGTGGCAGGGCAGGTCGGCCGCGACCGCCAGCTCGATGCGCTCCTCGGAGTAGAGCGTGCCGATGTCCGCCTCGCCGACCTCCAGCTCCACCATCCCGGTCCAGCCGGAGTCGACCGCCAGCTGCGCCCGGTACTCGTCCGCCGGGATGCCGACCGACGCGGCCTTCACCCGCATCGGCATGTCCTTCGAGACCAGCACCACGTCCCGGCCGTCGGCGGACAGGTTGCGGGCGACCGCGAGGATCCGCGAGTCGTTGTCGGCGCCCTCGTCCGAGTGCCGGCGGAACCCGGCCGGCAGCACCGACAGGTCACTGTGGTTGAGCTCGACGTGCAACGTGCCGCTGCTGTCGCCGATCGGCACCGGGTTGTCCAGCCGGCCATGCGCGACGCGCAGGTCGTCGAGCATGCGGAGGGCCTGCCGGGCGAACCAGCCCAGCTCCGGATGGTTGCGCTTCCCCTCCAGCTCGCTGATCACCACGAGCGGCAGGACGACCTCGTGCTCACCGAAGCGTGCCCAGGCTCCCGGGTCGGAGAGCAGCACGCTGGTGTCGAGGACGTACGTCGTGCGGGATTCGGTCGTGCGGCGGTCGGCCACAGGCCCTCCCTGGAGGCGACGCACCAACGCCCGGTCTCGAAGGTCCGGCACGCCCACGTGGGGGCTGGTGCCGGCCCCCTCGCCGTCGAGTGCTCGACACGTCAGGGCCTCCCGGGGGGCGTTCCGGCTCGGAGCGCCACCGATCCGAACGGTACGACGCCGGGGCGGCGAGTTCCAAGGACAACGCCGACGTGAGATACGTCGTAATCCCGCCCTTGACCCGCTGCTGCCACCGCCGACATAGTGCGGAAACAACGTAGATCACTGGGGGGAGCACCCGGGTGAAGAAGCTCATCAATGACCCCGCGAACGTCGTCGTCGACGCGCTGCGCGGGGTGGCGGCAGCCCACCCGGAACTGCGGGTGGACCTCGAGAACCGCATCGTCGTCCGGGGTGACGCCCCGGTGCAGGGTCACGTCGGCGTGATCTCCGGCGGCGGCTCCGGACACGAGCCGCTGCACGGCGGCTTCGTCGGCCCTGGCATGCTCGACGCGGCCATCGCGGGCGAAGTGTTCACCTCTCCGACACCCGACCAGATCACCGCCGCGACCACCGCGGTGGCCGGTGGGGTCGGCGTGCTGCACGTCGTGAAGAACTACACGGGCGACGTGCTCAACTTCCAGCTCGCGGCAGAGCTCGCCGACGACGAGGGCATCAAGGTCGAGACCGTCCTCGTCGACGACGACGTCGCCGTGCAGGACAGCCTCTACACCGCCGGCCGGCGTGGCACCGGTGGCACGGTCGTGGTCGAGAAGGCCGCCGGCGCGCTCGCCGCCACCGGCGCCGACCTCGACGAGGTGGCCGCGATCGGCCGCCGGGCCAACCAGGCCAGCCGCAGCTTCGGCATCGCACTGACCCCGTGCATCGTGCCCGCGGCCGGGACACCGACCTTCGAGCTCGGCCCGGACGAGATCGAGATCGGCATCGGCATCCACGGCGAGCCGGGCCGGGAGCGGCGGCCGATCGGGCCGGCCTCCGAGCTGGCAGCGATCGCCACCCAGGCGATCCTCGACGACGGCACGCTCGACCGCGGCGACGAGGCGCTGGTCATCGTCAACGGGATGGGCGGCACCCCGCTGATCGAGCTCTATCTCGTCTTCGGCGAGGTGGCCAGGCTGCTCGAGGACCGCGGCATCACGGTCGCCCGCCGGCTGGTCGGCAACTACGTGACCAGCCTGGAGATGGCCGGCTGCATGCTCACGCTGACCAAGCTCGACGCGGACCTGACCCGGCTCTGGGACGCGCCGGTCAACACTCCAGGTCTGCGCTGGGGAGCCTGAGTGCCGTTCGACACGCAGCTCGCCGAGGCCTGGGTCCGCGAGTTCGCCTCCTCGGTCTCGGCGGCGCGGGACGAGCTGACCAAGCTCGACCAGGCGATCGGCGACGGCGACCACGGCGCCAACCTGTCCAGGGGGATGACCGCGGCCTCGGACGCGCTGGCCGGAGAGATGCCGGCCGACGTGCTCAAGCTCGTCGGCCGGACGCTGATCTCGAAGGTCGGCGGCGCGTCCGGACCGCTGTACGGGACGGCGTTCCGGGAGACGGCCAAGGCGCTCGGCGACGACGCCGAGGTCGACGACGCGACACTCGCCGCCGCACTGCGGGCCGGGCTGGACGGGATCGTCCGGCTCGGCAAGGCCGAGGCGGGCGACAAGACGATGGTCGACGCGTGGCTGCCGGCGCTGGCCGCGCTCGATGACGCGCTCGGGTCCGGGTCCTCGTTGGCCGACGCGACGGCCGAGGCGGCGAAGGCGGCCGCAGCCGGCACCGAGGCGACCATTCCGATGCAGGCCCGCAAGGGCCGCGCCTCGTACCTCGGCCCACGCTCGATCGGCCACCAGGACCCGGGCGCGACGTCGAGCACGATGCTGTTCGCCGCCCTCGCGAAGGTGACGGCCGGCTGAGACCTCCCCGGTCAGTCGGAGCCCGCCGCGGCTCAGGCGTCCCAATCGATCCCGGCGCCCACGACGGACAGACCGCGGAGCGTCTGCCTAGAACTTCGGGATCGCGCGGGCCTCCTCGGCCGCGGCGACGACCTCGTCGAGGGTGGCGCCGGTGCCGGCGGTGACCGCCGCCGACACCGCGCCCTCCACGAACGGCGCGTCCACCAGCACGGTCCGGTCGCTGGGCGCGTCCTCCAGGGCGACCCGCACCGACAGCACGGCCGAGCCGAGGTCGGGGATCACCACGACGCCGTCCCCGGAGTCGGCCGAGCCGAGCGCGACCGCGACCGCGTCCGGGGAGGTGCCGATCCGGCCGTCGTCGGTGCCGGCCGCGGTGACCACGGTGACGTCCGGCGCGAGCTGCGTGATCAGCTCGACCAGCCCGCTGGCCAGCGTCGCCGAATGCGAGACGAGCACGAGACCGACCATCGCTCAGACCCCCAGTTCCGCGGCGATCCGCCCGGGCGTGAGCGGCTCGTCCAGCAACCGTACGAACCGCTCACCGAGCGGCTGCCCCGCAGGCCGCGCGTCCAGCCAGGCCGACAGCAGCCGGTGGCCCTCCACGTACGTGGAGGTGTACGCGCGCCACAGCGGATGGGACAGGAACCGCAGCGACTGCCGGGCCCGCTTCTCCGGCACCAGCATCCACCGCTGCAGGAACGCGACCACCTCGTCCTCGGAGGCGCCGCGGTCGTGCAGCAGCAGCGCGGCGTCCTGCCGGGACCGCTCCAGCCGCTGCGTCACCGTGGAGACCCGCTCGGCCAGCGCACCGTCGAAGCCGAGCTTGAGGTCGGCGTAGATCTCCTCCGCCCAGGGTCCCCAACCGTCGCCGATCGAGGCCGGCACGCCGAGGTCGGCCAGCCCTTCCGCGACCAGGCACTCCGGCGTGTTCACCAGGAACACCGTGTGCTCCAGCCGGCCGCCGGCACCGACCAGGCCGCGCTCCTTGCGGCAGTGCTCGGTGTGGTGTCCGGGGTACGCCTCGTGTGCGACCAGGTGCGGCAGCTGAGACAGCCGGTGCGGCAGGTCGGCGTTGATCGCGACCCGGGACCGGAAGCCGCCGAGGTAGTAGTTGAAGCCGCTCCACGGCTCGTCGGTGACGATCTGGTAGTCGACCGTCTCCCCCTCCGGCAGCCCGTACCCGGTCCGCACCACGTCCCGCAGCGCCGAGGACAGGTCGTGGACCAGGCCGTCGAGCCGGTCCGGCGGGCACTCGTCGGCGGTCCGGTACGCCGCATACCGCTCGGCCAGCGGGCCCGGCCCGGGCAGCAGCGCGGACAGCTCCTCGTGCGCGGCCGCGTAGTCGGACTCATCGCCGAGCGCGATGTCGACCCCGAAGTACGCCTTCACCTCGTCGACGAAGCCGACCGGCTCGCCGGCCAGCCGCCGGGCGTTGCACTCCAGCGCGGTCAGCTGGGAGTGCAGGAGCGCGACCCGGTCCTCGGCCAGCCCCGACGACGGCAGCTCGGCCAGCAGCGAGCGGGCCTGGGCGGCGAGCGCCACCGGCAGCGGCCGGGGCTCGTCCTCGACCTGCCGGCGCAGCGCCGGATCCCCCGTGTACGCGTCGACGAACCCGGTGGACAGCCGGTCGAACCGCAACCCGAGCAGGACGTACTCGCGGGACAGATCCACACGCGCACGCTACGGCAGGACCACGCCGGCGGCCGAGCCGCCACCGAGCCGCCGCCGAACCGCCACCGAACAGGCGCCGAGCCGCCGCCGGGCGGCCCAGCCGGCCGCTCAGGCGCCGCAGCCGCCGCCCGGTCAGGCGCCGAGCCGCCGCTCAGGCGCCGCAGCCGCCGCCGAGCCGCCGCCGAGCGGCCCAGCCGGCCGCTCAGGCGCGCAGCCGCCGCCCGGTCAGGCGCCGAGCCGCCGCTCAGGCGCCGCAGCCGCCGCGCTCAGGCGCCGCAGCCGCCGGTTGCTCAGGCGCCGAAGCGGCGGTGCCGGTCCGCGTACGCGCGCAGCGCGCGCAGGAAGTCGATCCGGCGGAAATCCGGCCAGTATGCCTCGCAGAAGTAGAACTCGGAGTGCGCGCTCTGCCAGAGCAGGAACCCGCTCATCCGCTGCTCGCCGCTGGTCCGGATGACGAGGTCGGGGTCGGGCTGGCCGCGGGTGTAGAGGTGCTCGGCGATGTGGTCGACGTCGAGCAGCTCGGCCAGCTCCTCGATCGTCGTGCCCGCTTCCGCGTGCTCGTGCAGCAACGACCGTACGGCGTCGGCGATCTCCTGCCGGCCGCCGTAGCCGACCGCGATGTTCACCGCGAGCCCGCGCCGGTCGACCGTCCGCTCGGCCGCGGCCTTGAGCACGTGCGCGGTCTCCGGCGGCAGCAGGTCGAGCGAGCCGACCAGCTTGATCCGCCAGCCGGCCCGGTCGGCGGCCAGCTCGTCGACCAGCTCCTCGATGATCCGCAGCAGCGGCTGCAGCTCCGACTCCGGCCGGGACAGGTTGTCGGTGGACAGCAGCCAGAGGGTCACCACCTCGACGCCGGCGTCCGCGCTCCAGCGCAGCACGTCCTCGATCTTGTCGGCGCCGGCCTGGTGGCCGAAGCTGACGTCGCCGGACCCCGCGGCGCGCGCCCAGCGCCGGTTGCCGTCGCACATGACCCCGACGTGGCGGGGCACGGGACGGCCGACCAGCTGGCGGCGCAACCGCCGTTCATACATCGCGTACAGCAGGTCACGCGCAGGCACCCGTGCACTCTACGCGGGCGAGGCCACCGGACCGGGACGTTCGGCCGGGCCGGGGTGATGAAAACCGCACCGTAAATCGGGGGTTCGCCCCATGCCGGCGCACAGCGGTCGTCCGTAGCCTCGTCCTCGTGACGACCATGACGGAGCACCTCGCCGCCCTGGCCGCCCGTCCACGGATGCGCGGCTGGCTGCACGTGTGGGCGTTCATCGTCTCGATCCTCGCCGGCCTGGTGCTGGTCGCGGTCGCCGGCTCCACCCGCGGCGCGCAGGCCGCGCTGGCCACCTCGGTCTACGCGCTGACCGTGATGCTGCTGTTCGGCACCTCGGCGGCCTACCACCGGGTGCGCTGGTCGACGCCGACCCGGCGGGAGCTGCTGGCCCGGCTCGACCACTCGATGATCTTCGTGTTCATCGCCGGGACGTACACACCGTTCGCCCTGCTGGCGATGCCCGAGCGCACCGGGCGGGCGATCCTGGCCGTGGTCTGGTTCGGCGCGCTCGGCGGCGTGCTGCTCAAGACGAGCTGGATCACCGCGCCGCGCTGGCTGTCCGTGCCGCTCTACCTCGGTCTGGGCTGGGTGGCCGTGTTCGTGCTGCCGAGTCTGCTCCGGCACGGCGGTGTGGCCGCGTTCGTCCTGATCATCGCCGGCGGCCTGGTCTACACCCTCGGCGGGATCGTGTACGGGCTGAAGCGGCCCGACCCGTGGCCGCGCACCTTCGGCTACCACGAGGTGTTCCACCTGTGCACCGTGGTCGCCGCGACCTGTCACATGGTCGCGGTCTGGCTCGCCGTGTACTAGACGGTCGACACGTCCACCCGCACCTTGACCGCCTTGCGCCCGTCCATCGCGAGGTAGCCGTCCGGCACCCCGGCCAGATCGACCACCGCGTCGAAGACCGGGCTGGCGTCGAGGTTGCCGAGCGCGATGTCGGTCATCAGCTCCGGCAGGTACGTCCGGGCCGGGGTCACGCCGCCGGCCAGGTCGATGTTCCGGCCGAACAGCTGGGACAGGTCGAGCCCCTCGACGAGGTGCGGCACGCCGACGTAGCCGATGGTGGCGCCGTCCCGGGCGACTGCGACCGCGGTGGACAGCGCCGGCTGGGCGCCGACGCACTCGAGCACGGCGTGCGCACCGCCGGTCAGCGTGATGACCTCCTCGGCCACCCGCTCGCCGCGACCATGCACCACGTCGGTCGCGCCGAGCCGGCGGGCCACCTCCAGCCGCTGCTCGTGGTGGCCGATCACGGTGACGCTTTCGGCGCCGAGCCGGCGGGCGGCCAGCACCGCGCACAGCCCGACCGCACCGTCGCCGACGACCACGACCCGGTGCCCGAACTTCACGCCGGCCGACAGTGCCGCATGGTGTCCGGTCGGCAGCACGTCGCACAGCGGCAGCAGCAGCTCCGGCGGGGCGTCCCGCAACGCGGGCGGCACCACGACCAGGGTGCCGTCCGCGTGCGGGACCCGCAGCGCCTCGCCCTGCGCCCCGTCATGCCCGGGCTCGCCGAACACGCCGCCGTCCACGCAGGACGTGGTCAGCCCGGACAGGCAGTATTCGCAGGTCCCGTCCGACCAGGTGAAGGGGGAGATCACCAGGTCGCCGGGCCGTACGGTCCGGACGTCGGGGCCGACGTCGGTGACAACGCCGAGGAACTCGTGGCCGATCCGCTCGCCGGGCTGCCGCTGCCCGTATCCCCGGTACGACCAGAGGTCGGTGCCGCACAGGGCGGCCGACACGACCCGGACCACCGCGTCGGTGGACAGCTCCACCTCGGGGTCGGGCACGTGCTGGATCCGGATGTTGCCGGGACCCTCGAACACAGCGGCGCGCATACCCCGGGACCCTAGTGGGCCCCGCCGGCTACGACTCGGTCGCCTCCGGCTCTCCCGCCGCCACGTCCGGGCCTTGCGCCCGCACCCGGTCGACCGCGCCCATCGCCTCGCGCAGCTCGGTCAGCCAGGTCTCGGCATGCTCGCCGACCAGCCGCACGCACCAGGCCAGCGCCTCCGACCGGGACCGGGCCACGCCCGCGTCGACGAGCGTGTCCAGCACCTGCCGCTCCGGCTGCCGCAGCCGGGTCATCACCGGCGCGGACAGGGTGGTGAACAGCTGCCGGGTGCCGCCGGCGACGGCGCCCCACGCGACCTTGCGGCCGTACCGGTGCTCGGCCTCCTGCGCGATCGCGATCCGCTCGTCCCGGGTGTCCTCCCGGAACCGGCTGATCCGGCCGGCCTCCGCCGCGCTCACCGCGACCGCCTCGCCACCCTCGACCACCGGCGGCTCCAGCGTGCCGACCACCAGGATCTCGTCCCGGTCCACGGTTACGCTGGGCGCGCCGGTGAACCAGCCGTCCGGCAGCCGGCCGGCGAACCAGCCCGCCGCGTCGTCGGCCGACGGCAGGTCGGCCTGCTGCCAGCCCCCGCGCCCGCCGAACCCGCGGCCGTGCCCGTGCCAGCCGCCGCGCCCTCGTCCCACCATCGTTCGCCTCCGCGCTGATTACACCGTTGCAGTGCAATCACTATGCGCTCGGACGCGGCCGGCCGGTAGCCCCGTCCGCCGAGGGCTGAACGAGCGTGCGGACCTGCGCGGCCAGCGCGGCGGGGTCGGTGGACGGCCGGTCGCAGACGAACCCGCGGCAGACGTACGCGGCCGCCCGCCCGTCGACCAGCGGCCGGTCGGCGAGCAGCGGCACGCCCGGCGCGTCCGGCGCGCCGGCGACGACGACCAGCCCCGGCGACGTCCCCCGCCGGGCCACGTCGGCCAGCTCGCCGCCGCCGCTGACCGCCACCTGCAGCGGCCCGGCCAGCCCGGCCTCGGCGACCGCCGCCGCCCAGCCCCCGGCCCGCGGGTACGCGGCCACCACCGGCGCCAGCATGGCCAGGGCCGCGTCGGCCGCCTCCCGGTGGTCGGTCCGGTCCGACAGCGCCGCGTGCGTGAGCAGCGCCCCGGCCGCGGCAGCCGCCCCGGACGGCGTCGGCCCGTCGGTCGGGTCCCAGGGCCGGCGGATCAGCTGCTCGGCGTCGTCGGCCGTGTCGTGGAACCCGCCCCGCCCGTCGGCGAACCGGGCCAGCACCGTGTCGAGCAGGTCGCCCGCGGCGGCCAGCCAGCGCGGCTGCCCGGTCGCCTGGTGCAGCGCGAGCAGCCCCTCGGCCAGGTCGGCGTAGTCCTCCAGCACGCCGGCCGGCGCGCCGACGATCCCGTCGCGGGAGCTGCGCCGCAGCCGGCCGTGCACCAGGTGGGTGTCCAGCAGCAGCTCGGCCGCGGCCTCGGCGGCGATCACCCAGCCCGGCTCGCCGAGCAGCGCGCCGGCCTCGGCCAGCCCGGCGACGGCCAGCCCGTTCCAGGCGGTGACGACCTTGTCGTCCCGGGCCGGCTGCGGCCGGGCCTCCCGGGCGGCGAGCAGCTGCTCGCGCACGGTCGTCCAGCGGGCGTGGTCGTCCGGGTCGGCCCGCAGCTGCAGGGTGGACGAGCCGTGCTCGAACGTGCCGGTCTCGGTGACTGACAGCAGCCGTGCGGCCCACTCCCCGTCCTCGTACCCGAGCACCGCGATCAGCTGCGCCGGCGTCCACGCGTACGTCAGCCCCTCGATCCCGGCGGCGTCCGCATCCAGCGCCGAGGCGAACCCGCCCTCGGCCGTACGCAGGTCGCCGAGCAGGAACGCGACCGTCTCGTGCACGACCCGGCGGGCCAGCGTCGAGCCGGTCTCCCGCCACAGGTGCAGGTAGACCCGCAGCAGCAGCGCGTTGTCGTAGAGCATCTTCTCGAAGTGCGGCACCACCCAGCCGGCGTCGACCGAGTAGCGGGCGAAGCCGCCGGCCAGCTGGTCGTACATCCCGCCGCGGGCCATCGCCTCGGCCGTGCCGACGACCATGTCCAGGCCGTCGCCGGTGCGGGCGTGCCGCCGCAGCAGGAACTCCAGCACCATCGACGGCGGAAACTTCGGTGCGCCGCCGAACCCGCCGGCGGCCTCGTCGTACGTGGTCCGCAGCGAGGCCGCCGCCTCGTCCAGCACGGCCGCGTCCAGCGGGACCGGAGCCAGCTCGCGCGGGGCGGACAGCGCGCTGACGATCCGCTGCCCGGCGTCGCGCACGTCGTCCCGGCGGTCCCGCCAGGCCTCGGTGACCGAGCCGAGCAGCCGCTGGAAGACCGGCTTGGGGAAGTAGGTCCCGCAGTAGAACGGCGCCCCGTCCGGGGTGAGGAAGCAGGTCATCGGCCAGCCGCCCTGGCCGGTCATGCCCTGGGTGGCCTCCATGTAGACCGCGTCGACGTCCGGGCGCTCCTCCCGGTCGACCTTGACCGGCACGAAGCCGGCGTTGACGATCGCCGCGGTCGCCTCGTCCTCGAACGACTCGTGCGCCATGACGTGGCACCAGTGGCAGGCCGCATACCCGACGGACAGCAGCACCGGCACGTCCCGGCGCCTGGCCTCGGCGAACGCGTCCTCCGACCACGGCCACCAGTCGACCGGGTTGTCCTTGTGCTGCAGCAGGTACGGGCTGGTCGCGTCGGCGAGGCGGTTGGCCATGGGTTCCATCGTGCCCCGCGCCGGCGTCCGGACGTGCCTAACCTGGCCACGTGCCTGCCGACCTGCCCGTCAACGGCCGGGTGACGATCCCCGGCGACGAGCTGACCGAGCGGTTCTCCCGGTCATCCGGGCCGGGCGGGCAGGGCGTCAACACCACCGACTCGCGGGTCGAGCTGGTCTGGGATCTCGGCGCCTCGGCGCTGCCGGCCGAGCTGCTGGACAAGCTGCGCCGGCGGCTCGGCTCCCGGCTGGCCGGCGACACGCTCTCCGTCACCGCGTCCGAGCGGCGCTCCCAGCTGCGCAACCGGGAGGCGGCGCGGGAGCGGCTGGCCGGGCTGGTCGCCCGCGCGTTGGAACCGCCGCCACCGCCGCGACGGGCCACCCGGCCGTCCCGGGGCGCGACCGAGCGGCGGCTCGACTCGAAGCGGCGCCGGTCGGCGACCAAGCGGTCCCGGCGGGCCGGCGCCGACGACTACTGATCCTCCGGCTCGCCGGCCGGATTCCGCGCGGCGGGCGCGCCCGGCGGGCTCGGCGGCTGCTCCGAGCGGGAGAACGAGCCGGGCACCCGGCGCAGGTGCTTGTTCATCGATCGGATCAGGAAGACCAGCGCGACCAGCAGCAGCAGGATGACGACCAGCGCGATCGGGCTGGCCTCCCGGTTCTCCGCGGCGGCGGCGAGCAGCGTCGTGCTCATGCGTTGATTGTCTCCCGGACGCCGGCGAACAGGTCGTCCTCCGGCAGTTCCGTGTCGACCAGCGACCGCGCCAGCTCGTAGTCCTCGGTAGGGCCGATCTGCTGGCGCAGCTGCAGCGGCACCGCGAACCAGCGGCTGGTCGGGTCGATCTGGGTGGCGTGCGCGAGCAGCGCCTCGTCCCGGCGCGGGAACCACTCGGCGCACTCGACCCGGGTAGTGATCCGGGGTGTGACGGTGTCCTCACCGTCCCACTCCTTGAGCCACTCCTCGTACGGCGACTCGAGGCCGGCGGCGAGCAGCGCCTCGTGCATCTGCGCCATCCGGGCTCGGCCGAAGGTCATGTGGTAGTAGAGCTTGAGGGGCTGCCACGGCTCGCCGGCGTCCGGGTAGCGATCCGGGTCGCCGGCCGCATCGAACGCGACGACCGAGATCTTGTGGGTCATGACGTGGTCGGGGTGCGGGTAGCCCCCGTTCTCGTCGTAGGTGATCACGACGTGCGGGCGCTGCCGGCGGATCGCCGCGACCAGCCGCCCGGCCGCCTCGTCCACGTCGACCAGCCCGAAGCTGCCCTCCGGCAGCGGCGGCAGCGGGTCGCCCTCGGGCAGCCCGGAGTCGACGAACCCGAGCCACTCCTGCCGGACGCCGAGGATCTCCCGGGCCCTCGCCATCTCCGCCTTGCGGACCTCCGGCATGTGCTCGAGCACCTCCGGCCGGTCCATGGCCGGGTTGAGGATCGACCCGCGCTCGCCGCCGGTGGCGGTCACGACCAGCACGTCGACGCCCTCGTCGACGTAGCGCGCCATCGTCGCGGCGCCCTTGCTCGACTCGTCGTCGGGATGGGCGTGCACCGCCATGAGACGCAGCTGCTCCTGGGTCACGCCCGCACTCCTACTCGCTGGTTCCGACATTCTCTGGTCAGCAACGAGCACCCGGTCGTCCGGATTCCGCCGGCCCGATCCGGTACGGCGGCCGTACTACCATCGGGCACGGAGGGTCCATCCGCCGGCCGATCGGCCGGGCGCCGGACCCCGGGTCGACGGCGGGACTGGGTGTCATCGCCGTGCGATGTTAGTTTCGACGTTCGTTCCTGATCCGTTTCCCCACACCTGCACCCCGAGGAGCACCCCGTGTCGATGACGGACAACACTGCCCCCGTCACCTGGCTCACGCGGGAGGCTTACGACCGCCTCAAGGCCGAGCTGGACCACCTGATCCACAACCGGACGACCATCAGCGCCGAGATCAGCGCGCGCCGCGAGGAGGGCGACCTCCGGGAGAACGGCGGTTACCACGCCGCCCGCGAGGAGCAGGGCAAGCAGGAGGCGAGGATCCGTCAGCTGCAGGAGCTGCTGCGCACCGCGCAGGTCGGCGAGGCTCCGACGCACTCGGGCATGGCCGGGCCGGGCATGGTGGTGACCGTCCGGTTCGAGGACGACGAGGAAAGCGAGACGTTCCTCATCGGGTCGCGCGAGGAGACCGGCGCCGACCTGGAGGTCTACTCGGCGGCGTCGCCGCTGGGCAAGGCGCTGGACGGGGCAAAGGTGGGCGAGACCCGCGCGTACGAGACGCCGAACGGCAAGACGATGCGCGTCACCCTGCAGAAGGCCGAGCCCTTCCACGAGTAGAGGAGCTCACCCCGGCCGCACCGCTTCCTGCACCAGTGGGACCACCCGGTACGGGATCGGCGTCGCGAGCGCGATGACCGTCGCGGTGCGCCGGATGTCCGGGTGCGCAACGACCGTGTCGATCACGCGCTGGAGATCGGCGTTGGACCGCGCGACGATCCGGCAGAGCAGGTCGCCCTGGCCGGTGACGGTGTGCACCTGCAGCACCTGCGGGATCCGGGACAGGTGCGCCACCACGCCGTCGCGGCCGGCACCCTGCGCGATCTCCAGCGTCACGAACGCCGACACGACGAAGCCGAGCGCGCCCGGGTCGAGGTCCGGACCGAAGCCGGTGATCACGCCGCGGGCCTGCAGCCGGTCCAGCCGGGCCTGGGCGGTGCCGCGGGCGACGCCGAGCCGGCGGGCGCACTCCAGCACCCCGATCCGGGGCTGCTCGGCCAGGATTGTGACCAGCCTCGCATCGAGCGTGTCGAACTGAGCATTCTGTCCAGTGCTTGACGCCTCCACGCCGGCCGACTGTACAGCCTGATCAGCCAAGGAGACGCGGCTTGCCCAGTCACCGGACCTGGTCAGAGGGTGGCGTCGATGGCTTCGCGGAGGGAGCGGCTCATGGACTTCCCGGTGCACGGAATGGACTACGTGCGGTTCGCGGTGGGCAACGCGCGGCAGGCTGCGCACTTCTACTCCACGGCGTTCGGGATGCGCTGCGTCGCGTACCGCGGACCGGAGACCGGCTCCCGCGACCTCAGCGAGTACGTGCTGGAGGCGGGATCGGCGCGGTTCGTCATCACCGGCGAGGCCCACGCCGGGACCTGGGTCGGCGCGCACGTGCGCGAGCACGGCGACGGCGTGGTCGACCTGGCGATCACGGTGCCGGACGCGGAGACGGCGTACGAGCAGGCGATGTCCGCGGGTGCCAGGTCGCTGGCCACGCCGGCGGTCAGCGAGGACGAGCATGGCAAGGTCGTCACGGCCGCCATCGCGACGTTCGGACAGACGCGGCACACCTTCGTGCAGCGCGACGACTACTCCGGCGTCTTCCTGCCGGGCTTCGTACGCCGCGACCCGATCGTCGCCCACCGGACGCCGTCGTTCACGGCGATCGACCACTGCGTCGGCAACGTCGAGCTCGGCCGGATGGACGAGTGGGTCGCCTTCTACAACCGGGTGCTCGGCTTCACGAACATGAAGGAGTTCGTCGGCGACGACATCGCGACCGAATACTCGGCGCTGATGTCGAAGGTCGTCGCCGACGGCTCGCGGAAGGTGAAGTTCCCGCTCAACGAGCCGGCGGTGGGCAAGAAGAAGTCGCAGATCGACGAGTACCTGGAGTTCTACGGCGGGCCGGGCGTGCAGCACCTGGCGCTGACCACCGACGACATCGTCGCCTCGGTGCAGGCGATGCAGGCGGCCGGGGTGGAGTTCCTGGCCACGCCGGACTCGTACTACGAGGCGCTCGGCAGCTGGGTCGGCGAGACCCGGGTCGACCTGGCCACGCTGCGGGCGCACAACATCCTCGCCGACCGGGACGAGGACGGGTATCTGCTGCAGATCTTCACCAAGCCGGTGCAGGATCGGCCCACGGTGTTCTTCGAGCTGATCGAGCGGCACGGCTCGGAGGGCTTCGGCAAGGGCAACTTCAAGGCGCTGTTCGAGGCGATCGAGCGCGAGCAGGAGCGTCGCGGCAACCTCTGAGCGATTCTCCTGATCTAATCCCCCGACTCCCCGCCCGTCGCGGCTCAACGGAGCGCCGCGGCGGGCGGGTCACGTCGGCTACGGGGTCAGGTCGACCGCCGCCCGCAGCGAGCCGTCCATGTGGAACGGCGTCGACTCGTGCACGTGCACGATCTGCCAGTGCCCGTCGGTCTCCCGCAAGACCAGCGTGGTCCGGAACCAGAGCTCGAACGTCGCGCCGTCGCCCATCCTGGCCAGCCCGTACGCGACGGCCAGGTCGCCGGCCAGCTCGACCTCGAGGTCGCGGATCTCGTAGTCCATCGAGCCGCCTCCCTTCTCGGCGAACCACGCCCGGGTCCGCTCCCGGTCGAACGCCTTGGCCAGCGGCGGCGCCAGGTCGTAGACGACCGCGCCGGGCCGGTGACAGGCGGCCAGCCGGTCGGCGTCCATCTCCCGCATCGCGGCGGCGTGCTCGTCGAGCACGTCGCGGACGGCGGTCTCGGCGGTGGTCACGGTCATCGGATGCCTCCTCGTCTCGGTGTCTGCGTACGGGCTGTCGAGGCGGTGCGGGCGGTTTCGACATCCGATGGGACAGTGACCGGACGAGTGCCGCGGAGGACCGGATGAAGTATCTGATCATGATGCAGTCGAACCCGTCGTTCGAGGAGATCTGGGGCCGGATGACCGACGAGCAGCTGCTCGACCTCGGGCGGCGGCACCGCGCGCTGCACCGGGAGCTGGTCGAGTCCGGCGAGCTGGTCGCCGGCGAGGGTCTCGACGACGTGGCGCTCACCCGCCGGGTCGCCGTCCGGGACGGGCGGACGGTGGTCAGCGACGGGCCGATGGCCGAGGCGAAGGAGCACCTGGCCGGCTTCTACCTGGTCGAGTGCTCGGCCGAGCGGGCGGTCGAGATCGCCGCCCGGACGCCGGATGCCGAGTGGAGCGAGGTGCTGGTCCGGCCGGTGCTCGACCTGGCGGCGCACGGGCTGTGACCGTGCCGCGGCAGGTCGAGCAGCTGCTGCGCGAGCTGGCGCCGCGGGTGCTCGGGGTGCTGGTCCGGCGTACCGGCGACTTCGAGACCTGCGAGGACGCGGTGCAGGAGGCGCTGCTGGCGGCGGCGACGCAGTGGCCGGCCGACGGCGTGCCGGCGAACCCGACCGGCTGGCTGGTCACCGTCGCCTCCCGGCGGCGGACCGAGCTGTGGCGCAACGAGACCGCGCGCCGGCGCCGGGAGTTGGCGGTGTTCGAGGCCGCGGTCGAGCCGGAGCCGGCGAGCGGGGTGGACGACACGCTCACGCTGCTGACGCTGTGCTGCCACCCGGCGCTGACGCCGGTCTCGCAGGTCGCGCTGACGCTGCGGGCGGTCGGCGGGTTGACCACGGCCGAGATCGCCCGGGCGCTGCTCGTGCCGGAGCCGACCGTCGCGCAGCGGATCAACCGGGCCAAGCAGCGGATCAGGGCCGCGGGCGGCACGTTCACGCCGCCGGCGGACGACGAACGGGCCGACCGGATGGCGGCCGTGCTGCACGTGCTCTACCTGATCTTCACCGAGGGGCACACGGCCAGCTCCGGCAGCTCGCTGCAGCGGGTGGAGCTGAGCACGGAGGCGTTGCGGCTGGCCCGGCAGCTGCATGCGGCGGCGCCGGACGACGGCGAGGTCGCCGGGCTGCTGGCGCTGATGCTGCTCACCGACGCCCGCCGGCCGGCCCGGACCACGCCGGACGGCAACCTGGTGCCGCTGGCGGCGCAGGATCGGTCGCGGTGGGACGCGGCGATGATCGCCGAGGGCACCGCGCTGCTGGAGGCGACGCTGCCGGTCGCGCCGCTGGGGCCGTACCAGCTGCAGGCGGCGATCGCGGCCGTGCACGACACCGCGCCGACCGCGGCGGAGACCGACTGGCCGCAGATCCTCGGCCTGTACGAGCTGCTCGCCGTCGTGGCGCCCGGGCCGATGGTCGAGCTGAACCGGCTGGTCGCGGTCGCAATGGTGCACGGGCCGGAGGCGGGGCTCGCGGCGCTGGCCGCCGCGGCCGAGGACCCCGCGCTGGCCGGGCACCACCGCCTCGCCGCGGTGCGTGCCCATCTGCTGGAGCTGGCCGGTGACGCGCCGGCCGCGCGGGCCGCCTACCTCGAGGCGGCCCGGCTCACCCTGTCCGCGCCCGAACGCCGCTATCTCGAGTCCCGCGCCGCCGCGGCTAACCGGTGAGGCGGTCGCGGCGGAGGTAGAGGTCGCGCAGGATCGCCACCTCGGCGGTGTGGTGGATGAGCTCGCGGTTCATCCACCACACGATCGAGACGAACGGGAGCTGTGGATCCAGCCCGTACGGATATTGGCCGTAGCCGGGGACGTCGAGCTGCTCGTCGGTCATCTGCGCCACCGAAGCGGCGAACCGGTCGGCGTTCTCCCAGAGCATCGCGAGCGCCTTGTCCGCGGACGGCGTGAACTCGGTCGCGATCGCGGGGTCGATGCTGCGCGAACCGAACGTCCATTCCCAGCGGTCGACGTACATGGAGATGAGGTGACCGAGACGCCAGGCGATGGTGGTGAACGGGTCGGGCTGCGGGTGGCCGTTGTCCCAGTCGAGCACCCACTCGCCGGGGCCGAACGCGTCCGGGCTCGGGGCCGCACCGCGGCGTCGGACCGACCAGCAGTCGGGCACAGGCTCCCAGAGGTATTCCTCGTCGGTGAGGCCGGCCAGGCGATCCCGGCTGATCCCGACCGAGCTCTCGTGCTGGTCGAGCAGTAGACCGACACGGTCGGTGCGCATCTGCATGGTGGGGACGTTAGTGGCGGGGTATGACATTCTCGGCTCATGGTCGGGCCACGCGATGCCGTCTCCCCAGGGTGGGACGCGCTCGCTCCGGCGACGGGCCGGGATGCGCTTGCCATCCCCGCCACCGACGCGTTCTCGGCCACCTACGGGGAGTCGTCCGCGGACGCGCTGTCGGTCGAATACCGCGCCGACGCGCTGGCGGCCGGCACCGGCGACGCAGGGACCGGCGAGGCGGCGACCGGCGACGCGGCGACCGGCGACGCGCTGGCGGCGGCACCGATCGGCGACAGCTTCGGCGACTCGCTCACCGCGTACGGCGATGCGACCGCGGCTCAGTCGGGAGCCCGCCCGACCCCCGTCCGGCGCCGCGGCCCGGGGCCTGTGCCGCCGCGACCGACCGCCGGTGACGGGTCGACCGCCGGCACCGCGCAGGCCGGCCGGGCGGGGACCGGCCGGCGGGGCACCGGGCGGGAGTCCCGCGGCGACGGCCCGACTCCCCGCCCTCGCCGTGCCGCCGGGTCCGCTGGCGGCAGGACCACCCCCCGCACCGGCTCCGGCGGCTCGACCGCCGGCAGGACCGTGCGGCCCGGACCCGCCGCCGGCAGCAGCGCCTACACCGGCGGCTCGAGCACGCCCACACGGCCCGCACCCGGTAGCGCCTACTCCGGCGGCTCGAGCACGCTGGCGCGGCGGGGCAGTGGCCCGCAGGCGGGCGGCACCGGCAGGTCCGGCGCGGGCGGCAGCGCCCCGTCCGGCGCGGGAAAGGGCGCGGCGGGGTCCGGGGAGTCGTCCGGCGGACCGCCGGACGACGTTCCCGGCGCGCGCGGTCAGGTTCCGACCTGGTCCTCGCCGTGGTGGGCGAACCGGACCGGCCGACCGACCGGCACGGTCCCGTGGGAGAGCAGGACCGGCCGCTCGGGCTGGGACGACTTCTTCGCCGGCACGGGTGGCTCCGCCGGCCGCTCCGGGAAGCAGCCGTCCGGCGCCGAGGTCGCCCGCGCCCTGCTGCAGGCGTTCCGCCGCGGCATGCGCGACCGCTGAGGCGCGCGGCGTCACCCGGTCGAAGGTAATAACCGTCCCCTTAGCGGAAAGCTGCAACCTGCAACGACCTGTGCGGGAACATGAGTGGGTCAACGACGAATCAGCACCACCCTCCCGGCTTGTGGGGCGCTGGACGTCCGCACAGGAGGGTTCAGGTGACCGCCGCCTTGACGTTCGACCGCTTCACCGCCGACGACCTCGACGATCCGTACCCGCTCTACCAGCGGCTGCGTGCGGAGCAGCCGGTCTACTACTGGGCTGAGCTCGACGTCTGGGTGGTCAGCCGGTACGACCACGTGCTGCGGGTGCTGATGGACCCGACCCGGTTCTCCTCCGCGTTCCCGATCCGTACGCCGCCGATGCCGGCGCCAGGGGTGCCGACCATCCTGGCCGAGGGTCGACCCGAGGTGCCGGCGCTGGTCAACGAGGACCCGCCGGAGCACCGGCGCACTCGCGACCTGGTCGCGAAGGCGTTCTCGGCGCGGCGGATCGCGGGGCTGCTGCCGGCGGTCGCCGAGATCGTCTCCGAGCTGCTCGACGGCGTCGAGCCGCGCGGACGGGCCGAGCTGGTCGCCGAGTTCGCCCGGCCGCTGGCGCTGCGGGCGAGCTGCGCTCTGATCGGCCTGCCGGTCTGGGACGTGCCGCGGATCGAGGAGTGGACGGGGCAGTTGGCGCGGCTCACCGGGTGCGGCGCGACGGCGGACGAGCAGCGGGCGGCGGCGCGGGAGTCGGTGGAGTTCGAGCGATACCTGGCGGCGGCGGTGGCCGACCGGCGGGCGGCGGGACGGGACGACCTGCTGACGGACCTCGTTCGGGTACGGGTGGGCGATGCCGCGCCGCTGACCGACGCGGAGATCGTCAGCCTGCTGATCGCGCTGGTGCTCGCCGGGCACGGGACCACCGCGGACCTCGTCGGGAGCGCGCTGGTGCGGCTGCTGCACCGGCCGGAGCGGTGGGCGGCCGCCGGACGGTCGCCGCAACTGGTGAGTGCGGTGGTCGAGGAGACCGCGCTGCGCCTGCTCCGCGAGCGGATCCCCACCCTGCGCCTCGCCCCCGGCCTCCCCATCCCCTACGCCCCCGACCTCATCCACCGGGGCCCCCGATCCCTCCCCACCACCTGGTGAACCCGCGTCGCCGCCGAAAGGCACGGTGGTGAGGAGGCGGCGATGGCTCGGCGGCTGCTGGTCAGGAGGCGGTGATGACTCGGCGGGGTCGGCCACCGAAGGCGCGGTGGTCAGGAGGCGGCGATGGCTCGCAGGGTTCGGGCGGTCTCGTCGCGGCGTTCGAGGACGACGCGACGGCAGCCGGCCGGCAGCTCGGCGTCGGCGAGGAAGCCGTCGGTGAGGGTGAGCGTCTCCGCCTCATCCAGCTGCGGGTAGAGCAGGTGGGTGATCTGCTGGGCGACCGCCGGACCGCGGCTCGCCCAGATCTCCGGCAGCATGGCGAAATAGCGCTCCGCCCACGGCCGCAGCAGTTCCTCCTGCCCGTACTGCCAGAACCCCGTGCCCACCGCCCTGGCCAGGTCGTTGGACAGCTCGGTCTGCTCGGTCAGCACGGCGAACGCCTGCTCCTTCGCCGCCGCCAGCGGCCGGGCCGCGAGCGCCGCCGCGTGCTGCCGCTCCCCCGCCGCGGTCACGTCCCCGCGCAGCTCCGCGTCCAGCCGGTCGGCGTCGGCCCGACCGAGCGCGGCCAGCCGCCGCAGCACCAGCCAGCGCAGGTCGGCGTCCACGACGAGCCCCGGTGGGATCCGATCGGCCGGTATCCCTCGGGCGTCGACGGACTCGGGCGGCGTCCCCCCGGTGTCGTCCGGACGGTCCGCACCGGCCGGCATCAGCAGCCCGTCGATGCGCTCGTCCTCGGCGACGCCGAGGAACGCCTTGACGTAGACCAGCTGCAGGTCGCTGCCGGGCTTGGCCGCCTCCGCCGACGCCCACCACGCGTCGGCCAGCCGTCGCCGGAACTCCGCCCGCGACCCGGCAGGTAGGTAACGGGTGGCCGCGGTGGTCGCCTGGCTGAGCAGCGTCCGCACCTGCTCGGGATCGTCCTCGACCGCCGCGCCGGCCAGCACGGCCTCCGCGTACGCCCAAGCCGGCAGCTCGGCGTCCCGGGTCGAGTCCCACAGCGCGGCCCAGCACAACGCCCGGCTCAGGTCGTCGTCGATCGTGTGCAGGTGGCGCACGAGCGTCTGTGCGGACCGCTCGTCGAAGCGGATCTTCACGAACGCCAGGTCGCCGTCGTTGAGCAGCAGCAGGCTCGGGCGCGGACCGGACAGCGGCACCGGCGTCGTGCCCGGGCCGACGTCGACCTCGGTGAGGTCACGCCGGCGCAGCACCCCGTCGACCAGGTCCCACCGGCCGACGCCGATCCGGGCGAGCCGCGGGGTCGGCGACTCCTGCTCGACCGCCAGCGCGTCGCCGTCCCAGACCGGCCGCAGCGTGCTCACCCCGGTCGTGCGCAGCCAGCCGTCGGCCCATGCCCGCAGCTCCCGGCCGCTGCTGCGCTCCAGTGCCTCGAGCAGGTCGGCCAGCGTCGTGTTGCCCCACGCGTGCCGGTCGAGGTAGTCCCGGACGCCGGCGAAGAACGCGTCCCGCCCCACGTACGCCATCAGCTGCCGCAGCACCGAGGCGCCCTTCGCGTAGCTGATCCCGTCGAAGTTGAGCAGCGCGCTCTGCGTGTCGGGGACCTCGGTGGTGACCGGGTGCGTGGTCGGCAGCTGGTCGGCCGCGTAGCCCCAGGCCTTGCGACTGACCGAGAACGCGGCCCAGCTGCCCGGCAGGCCGGTCGCCTCGTCCACGGTCAGCGTGCCGAGCAGCTCGGCGAACGACTCGTTCAGCCACAGGTCGTCCCACCAGCGCATGGTGACCAGGTCGCCGAACCACATGTGCGCCATCTCGTGCGCCACCACGGTCGCCCGCAGCCGCCGCCGGTCGAGCGTCACCTTCGATCGGAACAGGAAGTCGTCGGTGAACGTGACCATGCCCGCGTTCTCCATCGCGCCGGCGTTGAACCCGGGGACGAAGACCTGGTCGTACGAGTCGCCGAACGGGTACGGCCCTCCGAACAGCTCCTGCTGCAGGTCGAAGCTCTGCCGGGTAGCGGTGAACAGGTCGTCGGCGTCGAGGTGGTCCCGCATCGACTGCCGGCACCACAGCCCCAGCTCGATCCCGCCGTGCCAGATCCGCTCCACGTGGTAGGGCCCGGCAGCGAGCGTGAACAGGTACGTCGAGATCGGTTCGGTCGGCGCGAAGACCCAGCCGGCGCCGTCCCGGGTCGGCCGGGTGTTGGCGCCGACCACCCAGTCGCCCGGCGCGTGCACGGTCAGCGTCAGGGGCGCCTTGAGGTCGGGCTGGTCGAAGCAGGCGAACGTGCGCTGGGCGTCGTCGAGGAAGCTCTGCTGGTAGAGGTAGACCGCGCCGTCGGCCGGGTCGACTGCCCGGTGCAGCCCTTCGCCGGTCAGGCTGTAGTCGGCGACCGCGCGCACCTCAAGCTCGTGCCGCCCGGCGGACAGCCCGCGCAGCGGCAGCCGGTTGCCGGAGACCGTGCCGACGTCGAGCGGCACCCCGTCGAGCGTCGCCGACTCCCACACCGGCACCTCGTGCTCGACGAACGTGTCGGCGCCGGCGCGCCGGCACTCGAACACCACCCGCGTCCCGGTGCCGAACCGGATCGCGGACGGCGCCGCCGTCAGGTCGAGCCACACCTCGTACGACTCGACGCGCAGCAGCGCCGCCCGCTCAGCGGCCTCGTCCCGGCTGAGGTTCTTCACCCCGGCACCCTAAGCGTTGCCGGCGCCCAGGGCCTGCGCAGCTACTTCGAGATGTCGCGGTAGCGCCGGACCGCGAGCGGGGCGAAGATCACCACGAACGCGGCGCACCAGACGATGGTCATCACGATCGGGTGCTCCGACGGGAAGCCCGTCCCGTTGACCGGGTTGGGGTTGCCGAACAGCTCGCGCATGGATGCGGTCAACGTGCTCACCGGATTCCACTCGGCGACCGGTTGCAGCCAGCCGGGCAACGCCTGCAGCGGCACGAACGCGTTGGACACGAACGTGATCGGGAAGATCGCCGTGAAGGCGACCTGCTGCGCGGTCTCCACCGTCGGCGTGAGCTGCCCCAGGTAGACGCCGAGCCAGCTCATCGCGTACGCGAACAGCAGCGCGATGCCGACCGCGGCGAGGAACGAGAGCACGCCGTCGCGCACCCGCCAGCCGATCGCGAGGCCGGTCACCATGAGCACCACCAGGATGCCGGCGTTGTAGACCACGTCGGCGATCGTCCGCCCGGTCAGGAACGCCGAGCGCACCATCGGCAGCGACCGGAACCGGTCGACCAGCCCCTTCTGCATGTCGTCGGTGATGCCGACGCAGGTCGTCGCCGAGGCGAACGCCAGCGTCTGGGCGAAGATCCCGGGCATCAGGTATTCCTTGTAGGACCCGCCGTCGGGCAGCGGGATCGCGCCGCCGAACACGAACGCGAACAGCAGCACGAACATGACCGACTGCAGGATCGCGAAGGCGGCCAGCTCCGGGATCCGCGGGATCCGCTTCAGGTTGCGCCAGGTCAGCACCACCGTGTCGGAGAACGCGGAGCCGTGGTTGCGGTCGAGGACAGGAGCCGGCGCGGAGATCGCGGTCATGATGCCCTCCCCGCGGTGGCGGCGGCCGGCTCGTCCGCCCGCTCGTCGGGCTCCGGAGCCGCGCCCTCCTCGGCGATGTGCCCGGTCAGGGACAGGAACACGTCGTCCAGGGTCGGGCGGCGCAACCCGACGTCGTCGAGCGGGACGCCGGCGTCGTCGAGCGCCCGCAACACGCCGACCAGCGACTCGGTGCCGCCGGAGGTCGGCGTGGTCAGCTTGCGGGAGTGGGCGTCGATGGACACCTCGGCCCCGCAGCAGCGGCCGAGCACCGCCCGCGCGTTCTCCAGGTCGTCGGCCTTGTGCACGACCACCTCCACCCGCTCGCCACCGACCTGGGACTTGAGCTCGTCGGCCGTGCCGCGGGCGATGATCTTGCCCGCGTCGACCACGGCGATGTCGTCGGCCAGCGCGTCGGCCTCCTCCAGGTATTGCGTGGTCAGCATCAGCGTGGACCCGGTCCGGACCAGGTCGCGGATGACCTCCCACATCCCGATCCGGCTGCGCGGGTCGAGCCCGGTGGTCGGCTCGTCCAGGAACAGCAGCCGCGGCCGGCCGATCAGCGCCGAGGCAAGGTCGAGACGACGGCGCATGCCGCCCGAGTAGGTCTTCACCACCCGGTTGCCGGCGGCGCTCAGCGCGAACTGGTCGAGCAGGGCACCGGCCCGGCTGTGCGCCTCCGCGCTGGAGAGCTGGTAGAGCCGGCCGAACATCCACAGGTTCTCGGCGCCGGTCAGGTTTTCGTCGACCGCCGCGTATTGCCCCGACAGGCCGATCTCGCGCCGGAGCTGTTGCGCGTCGCGAACGACGTCGTGGCCGAGGACGGTCGCCCGCCCCGCGTCCGGCCGCAGCAGGGTGGCCAGCACGCGCACCGTCGTCGTCTTGCCGGCCCCGTTGGGGCCGAGAAAGCCATAGATCTCGCGCTCGGGGACCTCGAGGTCGACGCCGTCGACGGCGCGGATCTCGCCCTCGAAGACGCGCTGCAGGCCCTCGACCTCGATCGCCGCCACGCGGCCTCGCTAGGTCGGGGCGCCGGCTCCGCCGGCGACGGGCGAGACGGCGTCGACGTAGCGCCGCTCGGTCGCCCGCTCCAGCGCTTCGGCGGCGTCGAGCAGCAGCGCGTCCGAGCCCCAGGCGCCCTGCAGCTGCAGGCCGACCGGCATCCCGTCCTCGAAGCCGACCGGGAGGCTGACGGCCGGAATCCCGGTCAGGTTGGCGAGGCCGGCGCCGCGAGGGTTGGCGGCGTCGGCGGGCAGGGCGCCGGACGGCAGCTGCACCATCGGCTCCTCCAGAGGCGGCGCCACCGCGGGCACCGTGGGCCAGGCGATCACGTCGACGTCGGCGAAGGCGGCGGCGAGCGAGCGGCGGGTGAGCGTGCGGACGAGCTCGGCGTGTTTCAGGACCGCGGCCGGGATCAGCATCCGGTACTTGGTCAGCCCGCGGTTGATCGGGCTGATCTCG